>CACAAZ010000001.1 GCA_902530685.1 uncultured Alphaproteobacteria bacterium
AAGAAAGGAAGCTGGTAGGTAAAGTTTTATCAATCAGTGATATAAAATTTAAAGTTATTAAAGAAATTCCCAGATGTTCAGCAACTAATATTAAACCCAAAACTTCTGAAATAAATCTAAATATTCCTTTAAACCTAAAAAAAATATACAACCATATAAATTTAGGAATATATTTAGATCCTTTAAATGATGGTAAAATAAATAAAGGTGATCTTATAAAAATTAATGAATAAATTCTTATTAAGTCATTCAGAAAAACTTACAGGCTATCTATTAATTCTTCCTGCTGTTTTAATAATCAGTCTATTTGGAATTTTTCCTGTTTTTTTTGGAATGTACATGAGTGTGCACAAGTGGAAAGTTTTTAAAGGGAGATTTTTAGGATTTGAGAATTACCAAAGAATACTTGGAGACATACCAGCTTTTTGGTTATTTGTTTTAGGATTATTATTATTGATATTGAGTTATGGGCTGTGGAGTGAATTTAAAAATAAAGTAAAAAATAAAATCTATTTATCATTTTTATCTATAGCAATATTAATTATTGGAATGATATTAATTAATATCAACTGGGAAAAAATGCTTTTAACAGGTGATGAAGACTATCTTCACTCTCTTATTTATACTTTTTATTATTCGTTTTTCACTATAATTTTTGAGGTTGGATTAGGATTAATAATAGCATTTGCTTTGTATCAAAAATTAGCTGGTAAACAATTCTTTCAAATGATTTTACTATTTCCTTACATTACTCCAGCAGTAATGGGTGCTGCAGTATTTTTTTTAATATTTGGTAAAGCTGAAAATTCTTTTTTAAATCAACTAATAGGAATATTTGGTTTTGAGCCTCAAATGTGGTTATTTGATAAAAGACCTATCACCGAAGTTTTATTTGGTATCAAAATTGAAGGTCTACTAGCTGGACCAAGTTTAGCTCTAATGTCATCAATCATATATGGAATATGGTCTTATACTGGCTACTATGCAATAATTTTACTCGCGGGTATATCAATTATACCCTCTGATTTATATGAGGCTGCGAAAGCAGAGGGAGCTAGTAGATGGCAAACATTTATTAAGATTACCATACCACTATTAATGCCTATTATATTTTTTCTAATGTTGACTGGATTTATAAATACCTTTCAAGCTTTCAATAGTATTTTTGTTATGCAAACTTCTTCTGCTGGAGATACAATGGATGTTGTGACAGTAGAAATTTTTGATCATTTTTGGGGTAGGGTGAAATATGGTTATGCTGCTGCTGAAGGAGTAATTTTATTTATACTGCTAAATATTTTAGCAATATCTCAATATGTAATTTTTAGAAAAAGGTTAAGTTATGACTAGAATTATTAATGCGGAAACAAGGATACCTTATTTAATTTTATTAATAGTTTTTATTATTTCAATTTACCCATTTTTTTACATGATATCAACATCATTGATGACAGCTGGAGAAGCATCAAATCAATATTTATTTCCAAAAAAATTCATGTTTGAAAATTATTATGAAGTTTGGACATCTAATAGATTTCAACGTTATACGTTTAATAGTTTAATAATAAGTTCAATAATTGTAATTGGTGTTTTATTAACTAGTATTCCAGCAGCATACTCTTTTGCTAAAATAGAATTCCCATTTAAAAATATCATATTCTACATGTTATTAATTTCATTGATGATTCCAGAAATCATTACATTATTACCTCATTTATTAATTATTAGAGGGGAAATTTTTCCATTGCCATTTGGACCTTCTTGGATGAATAGTCTCCAAGGTTTAACAGTTCCATTTATGGGAAATATTTTTGTAATTTTCTTATTAAGACAATATTTTAAAAAGATACCAAATGAATTATGGGATGCTGCAAGACTAGATGGATCTTCTCATTTAAATTTTTTACTCAAGGTAGTAATCCCAATGAGTAAACCTATTATTGTGACAGTCTCTTTATTTACTTTTATTATAGCGTGGAATAGTTTTGCTTGGCCTTTACTTATATTAACTAGAGATGATTGGTATCCTGTAACAGTTTCTATCTATAGTTTTGTTAGAGAAGTGGGACCTAATTTTAATTTATTGATGGCTGCTTGCTTAATTGCAATTTTCCCAATTTTAGTATTATACTTTTTTACTCAGAAGTTATTCATAGAAAGTATATCAAACTTTGGATTAAAAGAATAAATCAGTAAATTTTTTGTAACAAAACTTTAATTTTACCTCTATATTAATTAAGATTTTACGGGGTGATTATGAAATTTTATAAATATATTTTAAATTTCTTCTTAGCTTCTTTATTTTTTATTTCCTCGCAATCATTCGCAATTACTGCACAAGATATTGAAAATGCAGATCCTTCAGGTCAAACTGTTGAATTCTGGGTTCAATATTCAGATGAAAGATTAGATGCAATGATGGCAAGAGCTGAAAGATTTGAAGCTGAAACAGGAATAAAAGTTAATGTTGTTCACAAAGGACATTATGGGAAAGTTCAATCAGCTATGATGTCTGCTGCTGGAACAAAAGATATAGCAGATGTTGCAAGAGGTTATGGTAACGCTGCTGCAGATATGTACTTAATTGGCGCTTCAATTGATCAAAATATTTTAGCAAACAGTAAAAAATGGGGTGTTTCACAAGATGATATAGCAGATTGGGGTGCAAACTGGAATGTTGGCTTCTCACCATATTTTGATGGAAATCCAAAACTTTTACATGAAGTTGGAAAATCAATAGAGATCCTTTACTACAATGCAGATTGGTTAAAGGAATTAGGTTTAGATGCTCCTAAAACTCCTGCTGATTTTGCGGATGCAGCATGTGCTGCGACCAATCAAGATTACAGTGGTAAGATGGGTGAAGACGTTCCAAGTTATGGATATGAAATAGATACTGATGCAAGTAACTTCGCAGCATGGGTATTTGCTCATGGAGGAGATGTATTTGACTATGACAATGGTCAGTATATTTACAATGGACCTAAAGCCATTGAAGCTATGGAATTCATTCAAGGAATGGCTAAGAAAGGCTGCGCGATAGTTGCAAGAGGTAAATACACTGACCAGCAATACTTAGGACAAGGTTCTGTTTTATTTGCTGCAGGATCTACTTCTGGTATCACTTATTTCCAGAAAGCCATTGAAGAGGGTTACAATGGTAATTGGGATGTAGCTCCATTATCATACACCACTAGTGAACCAGTGCTTAACTTATATGGCGGTGGTTTAATTATGGGAAATACAGGTGATGCTGATAGAATGGTAGCGGCATTTCAGTGGATGAAATATATTTCTAATACTGAGAACTCAGCAGTTTGGTCAACTGAAAGTGGATATGGTTTTGTTAGAACTTCTTCTGCAGATCATCCATTAATTGCTAAAAAAAGAGCTGAATTACCTCAATATGATAAATCATTAACAATGGTTCAATACGGAAAAGGTGAGCCATCTGTGCCTGGCTATTATTCAGTTAGAGGTGAGGTTGAAAAAGCTTATGCAGCAATCATTAATGGTGATGATATCATTTCAACATTAAATCAATTAAATGAAGATGCTAATGCAATATTAGCTGATGCAACTGAAGAGTAGTTTAATTATTTTACTTTTATTGAGGGTGGTTTATACCACCCTTTTTTTATGATAATTGTTTGTTCTCTTAATGATTTATCTAATGTGTGTGAAAGCATACAGCCCAAATATCTTGTATCAGTAATTGATCCAGGATACGCACCAGAAACACCCAAGGGTGTAAAAAATCATTTAAAGTTAGGATTTGACGATATTATTGAAATTAGTAGCAATAATAAAATATTTCGATTGAATACTGATGAAATACCACAAATTCTACCTGGCGAAGACCATGTAAATTCAATAGCTAATTTTACTTCCACATATACTTATGATGAAGATATTGTTATTCATTGTTGGTGTGGTGTCTCGAGATCAATGGCAACAGCTACTTATTTACTATGTAGAGAAAACAAAACTAATATTGAAAATACAATTCAATATATTCGTAATCTTGCACCACATGCAAACCCAAATAAATTATTGATAAATCACTTTGAGAAGAAATTAAATGTTAACAATCAAATTTCAAACTCATTTTTAAAATTCCCTTATACTAAAACATACGATTGTTCTTCAAATTTTGCACCAGTTACTTTATTTGATATAAATGACATTGAGAAAAACTAATGAAAGAATACGTTCGAACAATTGCTGATTATCCTGTTGAAGGAATACAATTCAGAGATATTACAACATTGTTGCAAAATGCAGGACACTTTAAAAATGTCATTGATGATATGGTAAAACCATGGAAAAATAAAAAAATAGATGCAGTTTTAAGTATAGAATCACGTGGATTTATTATGGCAGGCGCTATAGCTTATTTTTTAAATGCAGCATTTGTTCCTTTGAGAAAGCCTCATAAACTTCCTTTTGATACTTTCAAAGTCTCATACGACTTAGAATATGGATCAACTGAAATGCATATTCATACGGATGCCTTAGATGTTCACAAAGATTTACTAATAATTGATGATCTGTTAGCAACAGGTGGAACCGCACTTGCTGCAGTAGAGTTAATTAAAAATTTTAAAGACAAAAATATTGTTGGAGCAGGTTTTATAATAAATTTACCAGATTTAAGTGGTGATAAAAAACTGATCGAAAAAGGAATCGAGATACATTCTTTAATGGAGTTTTAAATGAGAAATGCAGTTATTGTGGGTTACAAAAGATCACCCTTCACTTTTGCTCGTAAAGGTGAAATGTCTAATATAAGACCTGAAGACATTCTATCACAAACAATAAATCAATTACTTAATGAAATACAAATTAATAAAAATGACATAGAGGATATTATTACTGGTTGTGCATATCCTGAAGGAGCGCAAGGTAATAATATTGCTAAAATTGTTTCTTTCATGACTGATATGCCAGAACATGTAGCAGGTATGACAGTTAACAGATGGTGCGGCTCTTCAATGCAAGCTATTCACGATGCAACTGGAGCGATTGCAATTAACTCTGGTGACGTTTTTTTATGTTGTGGTGTAGAAAGTATGACATTTATACCCATGAATGGACTAACATACGATCCTCATCCTCAATTAAGTAAAGACAATCCAAATGTATATATGTCTATGGGGATTACAGCAGAAAATGTTGCAAAAAAATTTGATATTTCTCGAAAAGAGCAACAAGATTTTGCTATTAGCAGTCACTCTAAAGCTAATTCAGCTAGAGAAACAAACATGTTTGACAGCGAAATTGTTTCTATTAAGAATAATGATGAAATAATTAATAAAGATGGCGGAATTAGACCGAACACCTCACATGAAATTTTAGATGGATTAAAACTTGCTTTTGATGAGAATGGAACAGTTACAGCTGGTACAGCCTCACCATTAACAGATGGCGCCTCAGCAGTAATTGTGTGTGAAGAAGAATATGCAAAAAAAAATAATCTAAATATTTTAGCTCGTATCAAATCTACAGCAGTAGTCGGTTGTCCACCAGAATTAATGGGTCTTGGTCCAATTAATGCATCTAAAAAAGCATTAAAAAGAGCTAATTTATCTATTTCCGATATTGATATTGTGGAACTAAATGAGGCATTTGCTTCTCAATCTTTAGCATGTATTAAAGAGTTAAATATGGACATAAGTAAAGTAAATATCCATGGTGGAGCAATAGCATTAGGCCACCCTTTAGGAGCTACTGGAGCAAGGATTACTGGTAAAGTTGCAGCTTTATTGCAAAATAATAACAAAAAGTATGGATTAGCGACACAATGTATAGGTTTAGGTCAAGGTATTGCAACTGTTTTAGAAAATATTAATTAGATATCATGCAAATTTATAAAACACCACTTCGTGAATTTAAATTTTTAATTGAAGATTTTTTAAATCTTAAGGAAAGTGAAACATTAAAAAAATTGGATTTAGAAACAAGCGATCTAATGCTTATAATTGAAGAAGCAGCAAAACTATGTGAAGAAACCTTACTCCCACTTAATCAAAGCGGGGATAGCGAAGGGTGTTCATTTAATAATGGAGTTGTGACTGCACCAAAAGGATTTAAAGAAGCTTATAAAACTTTTTCTGAAAATGGCTGGCAGGGACTTAAAGTAAAAGAAGAATTTGGTGGTCAAAATCTACCTTATATTATGAATATGATTTTAGATGAAATGATAAGCTCTACTAATATGTCATTTGGTCTTTATCCAGGTCTTACAGCAAATGCTATCGATGCAATTGAAAAAAGTGCTAATGAAGATTTAAAAAATACTTACTTGCCAAATTTAACTAGTGGTAAGTGGACAGGTACAATGAATTTAACTGAACCACAATGTGGAACAGATCTTGGCTTAAGCAAAACAATGGCAACACCTTTAGATGACGGAAGTTATAGTATTACTGGTACAAAAATTTTTATTACATGTGGAGAACATGATCTTAGTGATAATATTATCCATTTAGTATTAGCAAGAACACCAAATGCACCTCCTGGTATAAAAGGTATTAGTTTGTTCTTGGTTCCTAAATTTTTACCAAATGGAAATGGCGATTTTGTTGAAAGAAATAAAGTTGAATGTGGATCAATAGAGAAGAAAATGGGTATTCATGCTAGTCCAACATGTGTAATGCATTACAATGAAGCTAAGGGCTGGTTAGTAGGTGATATTAATAAAGGAATGAGAGCGATGTTTATAATGATGAATGGAGCTCGTTTGTTTGTAGGGATACAAGGCTTAGGCTTATCAGAAACTGCTTATCAATCAGCACTTTATTATTCGAAAGAGCGATTACAAGGAAAATTATCTTCCAGCAATCAGGTTGCTGATCCCATAATTGTTCATCCTGAAATAAGAAAAAATTTATTGTATATAAAATCGATTAATGAAGCAATTAGAGGTTTAACTTTATTGGCTGGAAACCACTTTGATAGTATTGAAAATTCTTCAGATGACAAAGATAAGAAATTATCTGAAAATTTTATAGCACTCATGACGCCAATTATTAAATCGTATGCCTCAGATAAATCTGTAGAAATTACAAATCGAGCTATGCAAATCTATGGAGGCCATGGCTTTATAACTGATCATGGAATGGAACAATTAGTAAGAGATGCTAGAATTACAACAATTTACGAAGGAACAAACGGTATTCAAGCTCTAGATTTGATAGGAAGAAAATTACAAACTGATAATGGTGCTTTATTTAATGAATTTTTTACTATGATTGATAATTATCATGTTAAAATTAATAATAATCAAGATATGAAAAAATATATTGATTTATTTATGCCTTCATATGATTCTTATAAAAGTATTTTTGAATATATTAAATCGTTAAATGATGAAAACGAGATCAATTCTCATGCTGTAGAATTTTTAAATTTATCATCTTTGATTTCTTTAGGTTATATTTGGTTACAGTATATAGAAATATCATTAGCTAAATTAAAAAAACAAGATGAAAGTTTTTATAAATCTAAAATTGAAACTGGTAACTTCTTTTTAACTAAATTATTAGGTGAAATACAAGTTCTTAGTCAAAATATAAAATCTGGTGGAAAATACTATAACGATTATAACGATAAGTATTTTGAAACAGCTATCTAATGACTATAAAAATTTATAAACCTTCAAAAACTTCCATGCAATCGGGTTTTAAAAAAACAAAATTATGGTTAGCAGAATATATTTCTGAAGTAGAAAAAGTAAAAGATTCTTTAATGGGTTGGAATAGTTCATTAGATACTAAATCGCAGATCAAACTTTTTTTTCATACTAAAGAACAAGCCATTGAATGGGCAAAAAAAAATAATTATCAATATTTTGTTGAAGAACCAAAGCAAAGAAAAATTAAACCTAAAAGTTATGCTTCAAATTTTGATACAAATAGAAAAGAACCTTGGACACATTAAGTATAATTTCTTTCTTTATTTTTTAGACTATGATAAATGCAAATTATGCGCCCGTAGCTCAGTGGATAGAGCAACCGCCTTCTAAGCGGTAGGTCAAATGTTCGAATCATTTCGGGCGCGCCAATGAATAAGGAGCTCTATGATACATAATGTTAAATGTCATTGCGGTGCAGTAGAATTAGAAGTTAATAATGATCTTGAAATTATTAAACAATGTAATTGCTCAATTTGTAAAAGAAAAAATGCTAAAATGGCAATGGTGTCTAAGGAATCTTTATCAATTACAAAAGGAAAAGAATATTTAACTTCATATAAATTTAACACAATGATAGCTGAACATTTCTTTTGTAAAATTTGTGGCATTTATACTCATCACAATAGAAGAAGTGATCCAAATGGCGCTGCAGTAAATATTGGTTGTATTGATGCAATTGATCCTTTTGAATATAAAGCTGATTTTATTGATATGAAGAATAAATAATTTATGTCATTTGAATTTTTAATCTCTAAAATTCAAAAAAATAATTTTTTACTTATAGGTAGAGCAGGAGTAGATATATATCCTGATCCACCCGGAACCAAAACTGAAAATGCAAAATCCTATATTACTCATCTTGGAGGATCTTCTGCAAATATGGGGGTGCAATTAACTCTGTTTGGAGGTAATTGTAATTTACTCACCAGAGTTTCTGACGATGCTTTAGGTAGATTTGCTATTAATCAACTAAATCATTATGGTATTAAGAATAAATTAGTAAAATTTGAAAAAAATGAATCAAGAATTTCTTTTGCTATAGTTGAAACCACAGTTAAAGATCATCAATCAATAATTTATAGACATAAAGCTTCAGATTTATTTTTAAATAAAGATGATATTGAAAACGCTAATATACAAAACTTTGATTGTGTATTAATTACTGGGACTTCTCTAGCAGCTGAACCTTCAAGGAGTGCAACTTTATATGCTTTAGATATAGCAAAAAAAAATAACATACCTGTAATTATGGACATTGATTATAGACCATATACTTGGGAATCACCCAATAAAGCAAAAGAAGTTTATAATTTAGCAGCAAATAAATGTAGTGGTGTAATTGGCAATGATGATGAGTTTGGAGTGTTAGCTGGTGATTACAACAATGGTTTGGATTATGCTAAACAATTAGCGAAAAATGTAAGCTTAATTATTTATAAAAAAGGTGAAAAAGGTTCTATTACATTTGCAATGAACAAAGAAATTAAAAAAGGAGTATTTCCCGTTAAGCCTTTGAAACCAACTGGAGCTGGTGATGCATTTATGGGATCATTAATAGGCTCAATTTTAAAGTCTAATGATTTAGAAAAATCCATAGAGATAGGTTCAGCTGCAGCAGCTATTGTAGTAACAAAAGTTGGTTGTGCACCAGCAATGCCTAATTTGAATGAAATTTTGGAGTTTATGAAATATAATAATATTAATGAAGGAGAATAATATGCATATTCCACCATTTGATAATAAGAACAAGCCAATTGTAGATATTGAAGATAGTAGAGTTCCTTTAAATTATTTTAACATAGTAAAATTAAATAAAGATCAATCTTTTGAATATCAAACACCTGGTTATGAAACATGTATAGTACCCGCTACTGGTACAATCAATGTAGAAATTGAAGGATTAAAAGTTGAGTCATTAGGTACTAGAACGGTTGATGTCTGGGATGGAGAGCCAGAAGGTGTTTATGTTCCATCTAATATAAAAGCTCAATTTACATCATTAGTAGATAATTCAGAAATTTTTATTGCTGGCGCAAAGTATGATAAAACGTTGGAACCATTTGCTGTTCGAACAAATGAAATTGATATAGTCCAGTACGGCTCTGATGATACAAAAACTCATAGAAAGATTAAGCATATTTTAGGTGCTAAGCATCATGATAAAGTTGGAAGGTTGCTTTGTAATGAACTTTATACTGTAGGACAGGGAGGATGGTCGGGGTTTCCACCTCATAAGCATGATACAGATCGTCTACCTGATGAAACTAGACATGATGAAACATATAATTACAGATTTAAACCTAATAATGGATTTGGTTTTCAGATGTTTCAGCAAGTTGATGATAAAGTTGGTAAAGTTGAACACATAATTGATGGATCGACCATTGTGATTAGAACGGGTTATCATCCATGTGTCGTAGCACCTGGGTACGAAATGTATTATTTTACTATTCTTGGAGGACTGTCTCAAAGATCTCTTGTCCAATTTTTTCAACCCGAGCATGCTTATCAAGTAGAAACAATTCCAGGAATTAAGGATATGATTGCTAAATACAAATAAATGACAGCTGTAAATTTAAAAAAAATTTTAAATGATGCAAATAAAAATAACTATGCTGTAGCAGGTTTAGTCGTACTAGGCTGGGATGATGCCCTAGCTTTTACGCAAGCCGCTGATGAAACTGGAATTCCGATTATTTTGCAAGCTGGTCCTTCATGTAGAGCGCATACACCAATTCCAATATTAGGAAAAATGTTTAGATATTTAGCGAGTCAAACAAAAACGAATATTTGTTGCCATGTTGATCATGGATATACTCTAGATGAATGTTATGAGGGGATTGATAGCGGCTTTACATCTGTGATGTTTGATGGTTCTAAATTAACTTTAAAAGAAAATATAAAAATTAGTAAAAAAATTGCTTCAAGAGCTCACAAACATAATATTTCTATTGAGGGAGAAATAGGTTTTGTAGGTTATGATAATGGTAAAATTTCAGAAGGTACTAATATTGAAGATGCAGTATCTTTTGCAAACAAAAGTAATATTGATGCAATGGCAATTTCAGTTGGTAATACACATTTACAAACTTCAAAAAAAGCGAGTATTGATTTTAACAAAATTAATTTAATTGAAGCAAAAACAAAAATCCCTTTAGTTCTTCATGGTTGTAGTGGCATTCCCTTAGAGCAAAGAAAAAAACTAGCAAGAAAAACAAAAGTCGCAAAACTAAATATTGGAACTGAAATTCGAATGACATTTGGTGAAGCTTTAAGAAAAAATCTTAAAAATAATCCTAAAACATATGATAGATTGCAATTACTAAAACCTACGATTAAAGATTTAACAAAGGTTACAAAAAAAATTATAAAACAAATTGGCCCAAATTAATGGGACAAATTTTTATTGCAGCACTTAAAGAAGAAACTCCAAATCTTAAAGATTTCCACTATTCAGGTGTGGGAAAGATAAATGCTACAATCAAAATTATGGAATTAATTTCAAAATTTCAACCTAATGAAATAATTAATTATGGAACAGCTGGTTCAATAAAGCAAAACTTATCAGGATTAGTAGAATGCACGAAGTTTGTTCAAAGAGATATGGATGCAAGAGGTCTAATGAACTTTAAATTAGGTGAAACTCCTTTTGATCCCATATCAAAAATTACTTATTCTAATGAGGGGTATATTTGTGCATCAGGAGATAGTTTTGTTCAATCATCAGTAGAAATAGATTGTGATATTGTAGATATGGAAGCTTACTCTTTTGCTAAAGTATGCAAATTATACAAGATTAAATTTAGATGTTTTAAATATATTTCTGATTATGCAAATGAAAATTCAAATAATGATTGGATTGATAATTGTTCAAAAGGAGCTATATTATTTTCTGAGATATATCCTCAATTAAAAATATGATCTTAAAAATACTTGAAAAATTAGGAAGAAAAAAAATTGTATTAGACAGAGGTCCTTCGCATCCAGAGTTTCATAAAGCCAAACCATGGATGGAAAGATATTATTTATTATTTAGAAAAAGACCCAAATGGTTTCCATTTAATATCTTAATTCATAAAATGTTAGATGATGATCATGGTGAAGGAGTTCATAATCATCTTTGTCCTTATATAACAATTATTTTAAAAGGTGGTTATTGGGAAACAACTAATAAAGGTAAATTTTGGAGGCCGCCAGGTTACATTGGTTTTAGATCAGCAGATCATTTACATAGAGTTGATTTAAAACCCAATACAAATACCATTACTTTATTTATTCCTGGTCCCTTTGGGCTTAGAAAAACTAAAAGAGCCGATTATAAAACAAAAATTTAGCTATCAATGTAATTTAAATTATTCCGTCGTATATTAATTTACATCCACTCAAAAAAAGCAAAACATAAACAATATTAAAAAATAATTTTTCTGGAATTCTTTTTTGTACAAAGTACCCAATTAAAACACTAATAAAAGCTAGAGGAAGTAAATAGAGAGAAATTATAAGATTTGAAGGGGCTAATAATCCAACATAATAATAAGGAATCAATTTGACAAGATTTATAACCATAAATGCCAATGTCATTGTTCCAATAAATGAAATTTTATCTAACTTTAGAGGAAGTATATAAAAATTAATAGGGGGATTTCCTGCATGAATTAAAAAACTAGTATATCCAGCGATAGAAGACCAAAAGTAACCTTTAACTTTAGTTGGTTTAAGAAAATAATTATTTTTCTGAATAAATGAAACTAGAACAAAAATAATTGATATAAAACCAACCATTATTCTTATTTGATCTTCATTTGTAAATTCAAATGTTAGAGTTCCAAATAAAATACCAATTATAGATGCTGGGATTATAATTTTTAAAATACTATTTATCCATTTTTTCCAATACAAGTAGATTGCTGAAAAATCCATTATAATTAAAAGTGGCAACAAAATACCGGCAGCTTGTAATGGACTCATCGTAAATGACATAACAGGAACAGCTAACATTGCTATTGGTCCAGGCACACCACCTTTAGATAAACCAAATACAAAAACTCCTAAAGATGCAAAAATATAAAAATATAAGTCCATTTAATTAAAAATATTTAATGCACTTTTTATATCTTTTATTTGATCATCAATATCTTCTAATCCACAATACAATCTAATTAATGTTCCAGTATTTTTATTTTTAAACTCTCTTTTATCTAGTGGAGGAAAGGTAATGAGACTATCAAATCCACCCCAGCTGTATCCCAATTTGAATATTTTAAGTTTATTGAAAAATTTTTCTATTTGATTGTTTGAGTATTTCTTTTTCAGTATAAATGAAAATAAACCTGTACTGCCAGAAAAATCTCTTTTCCATATTTTATGATTTTTTGTATGTGGTAATGCTGGATGGAAAACATCAGATACAAGATCATGTTCTAATAAATATTTTGCCATTAAGAATGCATTTTTTTCAATTTCTCTCATTCGAATCTCAAGTGTTGGCAATCCCCTAATTGCCAAATATACCTCATCAGATCCAGGACATATTCCTAAAGTTTTTGCAGCAGTTCTAATTTTTCTTGCATATTTTTTATTTGATGAAACAAAACCGATTAATACATCTGAGTGACCATTTATATATTTAGTCCCAGCATCAATTATAATATCTATTCCTAGCTTAACGGGATTGCAAAATAAAGGTGATGCCCATGTATTATCCATTACAGTTGGTATATTATTTTTTTTAGCAATTTTTGTTATGAAAGGTATATCAATTATATCAAATGTAGCAGTTCCAGGAGATTCTAAATATATAAGTTTTGTTTTTTTATTTATTAATTTTTCAAAATTATTAATTTTATTAATTGGATGAAAATATTTTATTTTTACATTGTACTGTTTAAGAATATTTTCACAAAAAGTTCTTGTAGGGCTATAGACACTATCGTTTATTAGTACTTCATCTCCAGATTTCAACATAGCAAAAAAAGGAATTATTATTGATGCAAGCCCAGAAGGAGATAAAACAGTATCATTACAATGATATAATTTTGAGATGCTATCTTCTAATTGTTTATGAAAAGGATTTTGATTAATTCCATAAAATGTTCTTCTGTCATCTGCATTTTTGATATCATTTAAATAATCCTGATAATTATTGAAGATCATAGTCGATCCTTTGTATGTACCTGGATTTATAAAACCCTTTTGTCTAAGGGGATTTCTACCTATTTTAGTTAATTTTGTTTTTATCTTCACCATATCTATATCTAGTATATTTTTAATATTAAAACACTAATTGTAGAAAAATATTAAAATACAAAATGTATCATTTGGATTAGCTTATTAATTTGGTATAGGGAAGAAATCTTTGAAAAAAGATATTTAAATAATTATTTAAACGGAGAAAATAATATGAAAAAACTATTATCTATCTTTGCAGTTGTAGCATTTGCTTTTTCAGCACATGCTGGAACTCTTGATGATGTTAAAAATAGAGGTTTTCTAAAATGTGGAGTAACAACTGGTCTTGCTGGTTTTGCTGCTCCAGATGATAGCGGTGAATGGGCTGGTTTAGATGCAGATATGTGTCGTGCAGTTGCTGTAGCTGTTTTTGGAGACCGTTCAAAAGTAGAATTTATTACTACTACTGGTAAATCTCGTTTTCCTACATTAGCTTCTGGTGAAGTTGATATGTTAGCGAGAAATACAACTTGGACAATTAGCCGTGATGTTAATCTTGGTTTTGAGTTTGTAGGTGTAAATTTCTATGATGGACAAGGTTTCATGGTTCCATCTGCTCTTGGTGTATCAAGTGCAACTGAGCTTGATGGTGCTACTGTATGTATACAAACTGGTACAACTACAGAGTTAAACCTTGCTGACTTCTTTAGATTAAATGGAATTAGCTATGAAGCACTTCCAATTGAAACTAATGATGAAGGTAAAGAAAACTTATTCGCTGGAAGATGTGATGTATACACAACTGATGCTTCAGGTCTTTCTTCAACAAGAGCTGCTGCTTCAAATCCAGATAAATGGAAAGTTTTACCAGAAATTATTTCAAAAGAACCACTTGGTCCACTTGTAAGACATGGTGATCACCAGTGGGGTGACGTAGTTCGTTGGTCTTTAAATGCAATGATTATTGCTGAAGAACTAGGAGTTACATCTGAAAACGTTGATGCTCAAATGAGCTCTAATGTTCCTGAAGTACTAAGGCTTCTTGGTGTAGAGGGTAATTATGGAGAAATGCTTGAGCTAAGTAATGATTGGGCTTACCAAATTATTAAACAAATTGGTAACTACTCTGAATCTTACGAAGCAAACGTAGGTCCAGACACACCTCTAGAAATAGCAAGAGGTTTAAATGCTCTATGGACTCAAGGTGGTATTTTATACGCACCTCCATTCAGATAAATCTTAATTAAATTTAAAACGGGGGGTTTTAAACCCCCCATTTTTTTTGTATATACTAGTAATGCGATCTAACTTAGGTTTCTTTTCTGATGAAAAATTTAGATCCATTTTTTTCCAAACATTAGTAGTAGGTTTATTTGCTTTAGGTTTATTGTTTGTAATTAGTACAACTTCTTACAACTTAGAAAAAAGAAATATTGCAACCGGTTGGAGTTTTCTTCAAAATCCAGCTGGCTTTGATATAAGTTTTTCACCTTTTTTAGAATTTAAATCTACTGATACTCACTTAAAAGTTTATTTTGTTGGTGTTTTAAATACTCTTTTAGTTTCTGTTACAGGATGTATAGCAGCAACAATTTTAGGTTTTATTTTGGGTATAATAAGGCTATCTTCAAATTGGTTGTTAAGTCGACTAGTTTATGTTTACGTTGAGTTTTCAAGAAATGTTCCTTTACTTCTTCAAATAATTTTATGGTATAGCATTTTAATTCAATTACCTCGTGTAAAGCAATCACTTCAAGTTCTTGATGTATTTTATATTTCAAACAGAGGATTGTATTCTCCAAGACCAATATTTGAAAGCGGATTTTCATATGTATCCATTGCAATTGTATTGGCTTTAATTTCAAGTTTCTTAATAAATAGATGGGCAAAAAAAAGACAAGATAAAACAGGCCAACAATTCCCAGTTTTCTCAAGTACAATTGGATTAATTTTTATTGTTCCATTAATTTTATTTTTTATTCTTGGTTCACCTTTGTCTTTTGAGCATCCAGAATTAAAAGGTTTTAACTTTAAAGGCGGTTTAGTTATTAGACCTGAATTTATAGCAATGTTTTTAGCATTATCAATTTACACTGCAGCCTTCATTTCTGAAATTGTTAGAGCAGGTATAATGTCTGTCTCAAAAGGACAAAGAGAGGCTTCTGCTGCTATAGGCTTAAAACAAACATGGATAATGAGACTCATCATTATACCCCAAGCTCTCAGAGTAATTGTTCCTCCGCTAACAAGTCAGTATCTAAACTTAACTAAAAATTCTTCTTTAGGAATTGCTGTTGGATATGCAGACCTTGTTCACGGTTTTGGAGGAATAAGTTTAAATCAAACTGGTCAAGCTATTGAATGTATGGCCATTGTTATGGCAACTTATTTGTCAATTAGTCTTACAATATCTTTCTTTATGAACATTTATAATAGAAGTATACAATTTAAGGAAAAGTAATGAACGAAATGAATGAAGTTAGAAAACCACCAGTAGCTACAACAGGTATTATCGGTTGGTTACGAATTAATTTATTTTTCAATTGGACAAACTCATTAATAACTTTATTTGTTATTTATTGTTTGTATCATTTTATTCCTTGGATTTTAGATTGGACAATATTTTCAGCTGATTTTAAATACAATTTTCTTGGTGAACAAATTACCAATCAAGAAATGTGTTCAAGAAATTTAGATCCTGAAAATGGTGGAGCTTGTTGGGCAGTTATATATGTAAGATTTTATCAATTTATTTATGGTTTTTATCCAAAGGTTGAAGTTTGGAGAGTAAATGTAGCGTATGTTATGTTAGCGTTAGCACTACTACCTCTTTTGTATGCTAATCTTCCATATAGAAAGTATTTTTTATACTTTACATATATCTTCCCTGTAATTGCATATTTTTTACTTAATGGCGGATTTGGATTTGCAGAAGTTTCTACTAACAAATGGGGTGGTCTTCTAGTAACACTCGTTTTAGGCTGTACTGGAATTGCATTAGCTTTTCCTATTGGAATTATGTTGGCATTAGGTCGAAGATCTAAATTGCCGGTTATAAGCATGATGTGCACATTGTTTATTGAGTTTATTAGAGGTGTTCCTCTTATAACTTTATTATTCTTTGGAATGGTAATGCTTCCTTTATTTTTACCTGAAGGAATAGATATGGATGGTTTAGTAAGGGTTCTTGTTGCTGTTACATTGTTTCAATCAGCTTATATGGCAGAGGTTATAAGAGGAGGGCTTCAGGCTATACCTCCTGGCCAATATGAAGCTGCTAAATCACTTGGAATGTCTTATTGGAGAATGAATTTATTAATTATTCTTCCTCAAGCCATTAGAATTTCTATACCCCCAATTGTCAACACATCTATAGGTTTATTTAAGGACACAACTTTAGTTATAATTGTAGGAATATTAGATTTATTAGGTATTGGCAGAGGTACTTTAGCTGATACTAATTGGTTAGGTTTATCTTATGAAATTTACTTTTTTGTTAGTTTAGTATTTTTTATATTCACATTTGGAATGTCTAGATACAGTTTGTATTTGGAAAAGAAATTAAAAACAGGTATTAATATGGGGGCTGATTAAAATGAGTGAAGAATCAATAATTTCATTAAAAAATGTAAACAAGTGGTTTGGAGATTTTCATGTATTACAAGATGTAAATCTTGAAGTTAAGAAAAAAGAAAGAATTGTAGTTTGCGGCCCTTCTGGCTCTGGAAAATCTACTATGATCAGATGTATTAATAGATTAGAAGAACATCAAGAGGGCTCAATTGTTGTTGACGGAATTGAATTAACTGGAAATTTAAAAAATATTGATAATGTTAGGAAAGAAGTTGGAATGGTATTTCAGCAATTTAATTTATTTCCCCATTTATCTGTAAAAGAAAATATAACGTTAGCTCCAATTTGGGTAAAAAAATTGCCAAAAGCTGAAGCTGAAGAACTTGCTATGAGGCAGTTAGAAATAGTAAAAATTCCTGAACAAGCCAACAAATACCCTGGTCAATTATCTGGTGGTCAACAACAAAGGGTAGCAATTGCTAGATCTCTGGCAATGAACCCTAACATAATGCTTTTTGATGAACCAACTTCAGCTCTAGACCCCGAAATGATTAAAGAAGTTTTAGATGTTATGGTTGATTTGGCAAATGGTGGAATGACCATGATTGTTGTTACTCATGAAATGGGTTTTGCTAAAACAGTTGCTGATAGAATGGTGTTTATGGATGAAGGAAAAATTGTTGAGGAAGCTAGCCCAGATAAGTTTTTCAATAATCCAGAGAGTGATCGTACAAAGTTATTTTTAAGTCAAATTCTTCATCAGTAATTTAAGAAGATAACAACAAATTAACTCTTCTATTCATTTTACCTTTGTTTTCTATTTTGCCTATTTGAATTTTACCTATCTCATTAGTTGATTTTACATGTGTACCACCACAAGGTTGTAAATCAACATCACCAATTCTAATTAATCTTATTTTACCATCTACTTGTGGAGGTTTTACTGACATAGTTCTGATAAGTTCAGGTTTTTCTTCTAATATACTACTTTCAATTACTTCACTAGTAACGGTATGATTATACTCAACTAACAAATTTATTTTTTCTTCCAATTCTTCTTTATTTATTAATTTATCTGGATCATTAAAATCTAATCTACTTTTTTCATAACCAATTTGACCACCGGTTACTCCTAAAGGGACTATAGAGCATAACAAGTGCAGCGCAGTATGCATTCTCATATGCTTGTATCGTAAATCCCAATTTATTTTTCCGATTATGTCAATATTCTCTTCTAGATTTTTGAGATCATCTACAATATTTATTATTTTATTATTTTCTTTAATAGTATCTAAAACTTGTATTTTTATACTTTCAGCTTCTATTGCACCTGTGTCCCCAGGTTGACCGCCACTTTTTGCATAAAATGCTGTCTTATCTAACTCTATACGATTTTCTTCTTTCTCAATACTTATAATTTTTGCTTTAAATTCTTTAAGGTATGCATCATCTTCGAATAATTTTGTCATAGCGTTTTTTAACAGTATTTTAAAAATATTATATTGACTTTTTTCTCATTCTGGATAAATTAGAACAAAAGTAGAACAAATAATTTTATAAATAATATAATTATTATTTATCAATTGTTTAAATATTTTTTCTAATATTATGTCTAAAAAAATAGAAAACTTAATATTTAAAGCTGAATCCAAAGGGCATCAAATAACGCCTTATTTTCTTGATACAGTATCTGCAGGTTTTCCATCTCCAGCTACTGATTATATGGAAAACAAACTTGATCTTAATGAATATTTGGTTCGACGTCCAACAGCGACCTATATCGTTAGAGCTAATGGCCCTTCTATGACCGATGCAGGCATATTATCAGGTGATTTACTCATTGTTGATAGAAGTATTACACCTCGTAACGACAATATTGTTATAGCCTCGATTTTTGGTGACCTAACAGTTAAAAAATTAAAAAAGAAAGATCAGTCATTATTTTTAATTTCCGCCAACAGTGAGTATCCTAGTATTCAAGTTAAAGAAGAAATGGAGTGTTTTATATGGGGGGTAGTGACGTATGTCATACACAAAACTACTTAGTAGAAATCATAGTTCAGTAAGTCAATCTATAGCGTTAATAGATTGCAATAATTTTTATGCATCATGTGAAAGAATATTTAACCCAAAACTTATAGGAAAACCGATTGTTGTACTTTCAAATAATGATGGTTGCATCATTGCACGATCGAAAGAAGCAAAAAAGTTAGGAATAAAAATGGGCGAACCGTATTTTAAGGCAAAAAGTATTATTGAAAAAAATGATGTTAAAGTTTTCTCATCTAATTATTCTTTGTATGGTGATATTTCTCAGAGAGTAATGGAGACACTATCAAGTTTTTCATCAGAGGTTGAAATATATTCAATAGATGAAGCTTTTTTAGGTCTAAATGGTTTTGAAAACTATGAGTTAGACACTTATTGTAGATATATTAGAAAAATAATTAAGAAGTGGGTTGGTATTCCAGTTAGTATTGGAGTAGGATCAACAAAAACACTATCTAAAATAGCTAACCACTTAGCAAAACAGCAATCAGATTACAAAGGTGTGTGTATACTGAAAAATAAAATAGAAATAAAACGAGGTTTAGAATCAACATTAATAGAGGATGTTTGGGGTATTGGCAGGCGTTTATCTATTTTCCTTAAAAAATATAACATTAATACAGCTTATCACTTTTCTCAGATGGATAGAGGGTGGATTAGAAAAAATATGGGCGTAGTTGGAGAAAAAACTTATTTAGAATTAAATGGAGTATCATGTTTAGATCTTGACTTAGTACCCAGTGATAAAAAAAGCTGCTGTGTTTCAAGATCATTTAGTAGTCCAATAGAAAAGCTATTTGATTTAGAAGAGTCTATTTCAACATATGGCTCAAGGGTTTCTGAAAAGATACGAGAGGAGGGATTGGTAGCAGAGTCAATGAATATTTTTGTATTAACTAATCATTTTAATAGAAGAGAAAAACAGTATTCAAATTCAATAAAACTTAATTTACCTTTTCCAACAAATAATAGTATTAAAATTGTAAAAAGAGCTCTTGAAGGAATTAGAAAAATTTATCGTCCTGGATATCGCTATAAAAAAGCAGGTATTATATTATCAGGCCTTAGTAGACATAATACTACAAAGGGATTACTTGATTACGATCGTGATATATCTGATAAGATAATGCAGACTATTGATACAATTAATTCTAAATATGGATGCTCCACATTAAAAATTGCTTCGGAAGGTATAGAAAAAGTATGGAAGATGAAAAGAGAGAATGTATCTCCGTGTTATACAACGAGATTTGAAGAGTTAGTCGAAGTGAAATCTTAATCTAAAATACAATTGGTCATATCAAAAGATTTACTAGATAAATATTTGATACGTTCTTCTAATTTTCTTTTATTAACTTTTTTATATCTAGTGTAGGGACCTTTTTTCATTTCAAGGTTTTCTTCATTTATAGATAAAAAGAGACACGTATGATTATAAATAAGCTCATCGGGAGATTGATCAGTTACAGCACCTTCACCTCGGTTATATGATCCCCAAAGATCAAATTTATCTTCATCAGTTAGATACAGTCCAAATTGAGAATATTCTTTTGAAAATGAAACAGTTGAAATAAGGAGAATAGTTAAGGTAATCAAAGGAAACAATTTTATTTTATAAATCATATAATCACTATACATAAAAAATTAGTAAACTAAAATATTATATATATACAGTTTAAGTTGGCTCCCCGGGCCGGGCTCGAACCAGCGACCGATCGGTTAACAGCCGATTGCTCTACCACTGAGCTACCGAGGAACACAATTTTGTTGATAATAAAAAAAAATTAAAAAACAAGAAAAAACTGGAGGCTCGGAGCGGAATCGAACCGCTGTGCAAGGCTTTGCAGGCCCCTACATCACCACTCTGCCACCGAGCCTAAAGAAAATGACAATTACCACTATATTACTTCTAGTCAATTAATGAAAAAAAATTCTAAAGATTTATAAAATAATTTAAATAATTGATTATATAATAGGCTTATATAAAGCATCCTTTAAGAAATGAGTGAAACATTTAAAATTGCAAGAAGAAATATGGTTGTTAATCAGTTAAGACCAAATAAAATTAATGAGGAAAATATCTTAGAAATATTTGAAAATACTCCTAAAGAAAATTATTTGGATGGCAGCTTAGGTAAGAATTGTTACCTAGATAATAATTTAGATATAACTGACAAAAGAGGATATCTTAAAAATTTACACCTAGCTCAAATTATAAAATATTCAAAAATTTTACCTAATGATAAGGTAATGCATATAGGCGGCTTAACGGGCTACTTTTCCGCTATAATTAGCTCACTATGTAAACAACTTCATGTTGTAGAAGAAAATAAAGAACTATTTAAGTTATTAGAACATAATATTAACAATACTGATAATACTAATATTAGTTTATTCAATCATAATTTATTAGATGGATTATCTGATAAAGCTCCATTTAACTTAATTATTATCGATGGACCTATATTTAAAATAACTGATAAGTTAAAGAAGCAACTAGAAATGAATGGAGGAAGGTTAATATATATTAAAAAAATATATGATAATTTGGGTAAAGCTTATAAAATTATAAGAAATGAAGATTTGTATTCATCTGAGTATTTATTTGATGTAATGAGTAGTTATCAAATTCAAGAACAACAAGAGGATTTTAAATTTTAAATGAAATTGTTCATATTATTTTTTTTATTTATTTACTCTAAATCTATATTTGCTCTATCAATTGATGATTCTATAAAAAGTACGATTGCGAATAATTTGAAGGTAAAAATTGCTTTTGAAAAACTGAATGAAAGCAAAGAAACTATTGAGATAGCTTTAGGTAAAAAACTTCCAACAGTTACTGGTACAATTTCTGGTACGTATAGTAATAGCGATACTACATCAGCAACTGGTGTATCAACAACACCCGAGACTTTTACAGATAAATATAAAATTAGTATTACTCAAAATTTGTATGATGGCGGTGAAAAAAATTTAGAAATTGAAAGATCAAAAATTATTTACGAAAACGCAGTAATAAACTTTTATAAAACAGTTCAAGATCTATCGTTAACAGCTGTAGAAGGTTATTTAACAGTAATAAATTACGAAAAATCATTAGATGCTTCCAAAAAGAATTTTGATTCTGTTTCTAGATTTTTAGAAGAAGTAAAAGTAAAATATGAATTGGGATCAGCAACCATAACTGAATTAAAAAATGCTGAGAGTGCTTTTTCAATTGCTGAAACAAATCTTTTTTCAGCCGAACAAAATTACAAAGTCAGTTTAAAAACATTTAAATCAATTGTTGGTAAAGAAGGCATTAATTTAGAAGATTATGTAAATATAGAAGATAGTATGAATTTTGATAACATACTTTCTGAAGTTTATAAGAATAATTTTAATGTTTTAATTGCTCAAAATAATATTAAAATTAAAGAACTTGAACTATCAAAAGAAAAAGTTTCTAATAGACCTACCTTAGATATAACAGCTTCAACAGAGTATTCTGAAGGTTCACGAATAGACGCTGGAAGTGAAAATACTAATACATCCATAGGCTTAACTTTAACAATTCCTATATTTCAGCAAAACATTGACAAATCAGATATTAGAAAAATAAACTCTCAAATTTTACAAACTGAAACTGAGTTAGAGGATCTTAAAGAAAGTTTGAATATTGAGGTATCAAACTATTATAAAAACTATTTAGTTAGTAAATCAAATTTAAAAACATCTTTATTAACTATAGAGTATGCAAAAATTCTTCTAGAAAGTACTCAGGAGGAATACAATCTTGGGACAAAATCTATAACTGATCTAATAGAAGCTGAAACTAATCTTTTAAACGTAAATGTCGAATATTTTAATGCAAATAAAAACAATCTAATTAATTATTTTAATATACTAGCTTTAGATGGCTCACTAATTAAATTATTTGAGGAGTATCTTCCTAGTTATAATTAGAGTTTTATTAATTAAATTAAACATTTATAATACCTATATGAATACAAAAAATCCTATCCATGAATCTCTTGAAGTCATACGAAGAGCACTTGAAGATGAAAACAACGATTCAAATAAACATTCATCATCTAATATTTTAATACTTAATCAAAAGGTTAATAGTGATGGTACAATAAAATTACTTCAAAAAGACCAAGATATAAATAATGAAATTAATGATATTATAGACCAAAAACTCTCCTATCTTGTAGAAAATAAAATTGAAAAAATACTTGATGAGAAAATCCCAAAATTACTAAAAAATTATTTCGATTCAAAATAGTTACGATGCAGCTTGATAAATATTTTGATTTTTTAAAAGATGAAATAAATCTTTATTCACAATGGGAGCAATCAAATTGTTTTAAACCACAAAAAAGAGGTGAACCTTATTCTATAATGATGCCACCACCTAATGTTACAGGCAGCTTACATATGGGGCATGCTTTAACCTTTACAATTCAAGATATATTAATCAGATATCATAGAATGAAGGGTATGGAAGTATTGTGGCAAGCAGGGACAGATCATGCAGGAATAGCTACTCAGATGGTGGTTGAAAGAAAATTAAGTGAGTCAAACCTAGATCGACGATCTCTAGGTAGAGAAAAGTTTATTGAAAAAGTATGGGAATGGAAAAAAGAGTCGGGTGGTCAGATAAGTAATCAATTAAGAAGACTCGGTGCTTCTGCAGATTGGTCAAGAGAAAGATTTACAATGGATGAAGGTCTTTCTAATGCAGTTAAGAAAGTCTTTGTTAATTTATTTAATGATGGAATTATTTATAAAGATAAGAGATTGGTTAATTGGGATCCAAAACTTTTAACTGCTATTTCTGATCTAGAAGTAGAGCAAAGAGATACTGAAGGAAGTTTATGGCATATTAAATATCCTATAGATGAAAATAATCATATCATAGTTGCAACAACAAGACCTGAAACGATATTAGGAGATACTGCAGTTGCCGTTCATCCAGATGATGAAAAATATAAAAATTTAATTGGCAAATTTTGTAACTTACCAATTTCAAATAAAAAAATACCAATCATTGCTGATGAATATGCAGATCCTGAAAAAGGCTCTGGAGCCGTAAAAATTACTCCTGCACATGACTTTAATGATTTTGAAGTAGGAAAGAGACATGATTTAGAATTTATTAATATTTTTGATGAAAATGCTAAACTGAACTCAAATGTGCCTGAAGAATTTCAAAATTTAGATCGATTTGAAGCAAGAAAACTAATTTTAAAAAAATTAGATGAAATGAATTTATTAATTAAAGAAGAAAAACAGCAAATGGTCATACCATATGGTGATAGATCAGGTGTCGTTATTGAGCCATGGCTAACAGATCAATGGTTTTGTGATGCAAAAAAATTATCAGTTGATCCAATATCGGCTGTTAGAGATAATAGTTCTAAATTTATTCCCAAACAATGGGAAAATACATTTTATAATTGGATGGAAAATATTCAACCATGGTGTATTTCAAGACAGTTATGGTGGGGACATCAAATTCCTGCATGGTATGGTCCAGATAATAAATATTTTGTTAGTGAAACTCTAGAAGGGGCACAAAATCAAGCAAAAGAATTTTATGGAAATGATGTTGAGCTTAGACAGGATGAAGACGTTCTAGATACTTGGTTTTCTTCTGCTCTATGGACATTCTCTACTTTAGATTGGCCAAAAAAAACTTATGAATTAGATAAGTTTTATCCTGGCAATGTTTTGGTTACTGGTTTTGATATCATATTTTTTTGGGTTGCGCGGATGATGATGATGGGTTCTTATTTTATGAAGGAAACTCCATTTAAAGATATTTACATTCACCCTTTAATACGTGATGAAAAAGGACAAAAAATGTCTAAATCAAAAGGAAACATAATTGATCCTTTAGAGCTATTAGATAAATACGGTGCTGATACTTTAAGATTTACATTAACAGCACTATTAAATCCTGGACGAGATGTAAAACTATCTGAAGCTAGAGTTAAAGGATATAAATCATTCACAAATAAAATTTGGAATGCTGGAAAATTTTTACAAATAAATAAATCAATTTTTATAGATGATATTTCAATAGATACAATTATTTTTGATGCAAACAAATGGATAATAAAAGAATTGAGTGATTTGAATACTCAGCTTGATCAATTAACTAAAAAGTATTTGTTTCATGAAATGGCTAATAAAATTTACCATTTCGTATGGCATACTTATTGTGATTGGTACATTGAAATTATTAAACAAAATTTTGAAAATGAAATATTTGCTGATGAAATTAAAAAAGTTTCTGGATGGACATTTATTCAAGTTTTAAAGATCATACATCCTATTATGCCATTTATTAGTGAAAAATTATGGAGATCTTTAGTTGATGATAAATCATATCTAATGAACCAAGTTTTTCATAATTATTCTACAAATAATACTTTTAATAATTCTAAAAAAAACTTCGAAATATTTATTGAATTTATAACTTCTATAAGAAATTTGAGATCAGAACTAAATATACCTTATAAACAATTAATTAATATCTCCATAGAAGCAAAAAATGAAAAACTTAATAATTTTCTAATTGCCTATAAAAATGAAATAAGTAATTTTTTAAAAACCAAAGATATTAGTTTTAATAAAATTCATCCTAATAAGAATTCAGCTTTAATTGTATTAACATCATTGTCTGTTTTAATCCCTTTGGATGGTATTATTGACTCAGAAACAGAACTAAAAAAATTAAGTAAAAAAAAGCAAGTTGAGCAAGAAAAATTTGATAAAGTTAATGAAAAATTAAACAATGATAACTTTATGAATAAAGCATCAGAAGAAATTATTAACAAATTTAAAAATGAGGCAAATATTTATAAATCTTCTATTGAAAAAATTGATCAAATAATAAATACTATCAAATAGAATGGAAGATAAGGGATCAAATAGAAAATCTAATCTACCTAGTAGATATGTTAGTGTAGGGCCTAAAAGCGCTCCTCATAGATCTTATTATTATGCTATGGGTTTGAAAGAACATGAAATTTATCAACCATTTGTTGGTGTTGTTAGCACTTGGAATGAATCAGCTCCTTGCAACATTACTCTTCAAGATCAAGCGCAATATGTGAAGACAGGTGTCAAAGATGCTGGAGGAACACCAAGAGAATTTACAACTATAACAGTAACAGATGGAATTGCCATGGGCCATGAGGCGATGAAATCCTCTCTTATCAGTAGAGAGGTTATTGCAGATTCCATTGAATTATCTGTCAGAGGTCACTGTTATGACGCTATAGTTGGACTTGCTGGCTGTGATAAATCTTTGCCAGGTTTAATGATGGCTATGGTTAGATTAAATGTCCCATCTGTTTTCATTTATGGTGGTTCAATCTTACCAGGAAAATACAAGGGTAGAGATGTTACTGTTATTGATGTTTTTGAAGCGGTAGGAAAACATGCTGCTGGAACTATCTCAGATCAAGATTTAAAGGATATTGAACAAGTTGCCTGTCCATCTGCTGGATCGTGTGGAGGTCAGTTTACAGCTAATACAATGGCGTGTATTTCTGAAGCAGTTGGTTTAGCTCTAACAAATTCAGCTATGCCACCAGCAGTAAATACTGAAGAAAGAAAAGCTTATGGTGAAAAGAGTGGTAAAGCTATAATGAATTTACTAGAAAAAAATATAAGACCAAGGGATATAGTAACTATTGATTCATTAGTAAACGCTGCAAGAGTAGTTGCAGCTACTGGAGGTTCAACTAATGCAGCACTCCATCTTCCTGCAATAGCTAATGAGGCAGGTTTAAAATTTACATTAAGAGATGTTGTAGAAATTTATAATTCAACTCCTTATATTGGAGATATGCAACCTGGTGGAAAGTATGTTGCTAAAGATTTATATGACGTAGGAGGTGTACCAGTTGTTATTAAATCTTTATTAGATGGTGGTTATATAAACGGAGATTGCATAACTGTTACTGGAAAAACAATAGCAGAAAATCATAAAGAAGTAATATTCCCTACGAATCAAGATGTTGTTTATAAATGTGATAATCCAATTAGTGAAAACAGTTCAGTTGTAGGGTTGTGGGGAAATCTTGCGCCAGATGGATGTATATCAAAAATAGCAGGTTTAAAAAATTTAACTTTTAAAGGTAAAGCTAAATGCTTTGACTCAGAAGAAGATGCTTTAACTGCAGTTTTAAAAAATGAAATTAAAGCCGGAGATGCGGTAATAATTAGATATGAAGGTCCTAAGGGAGGACCTGGTATGCGTGAAATGCTTTCAACAACAGGCGCAATATATGGGCAAGGATTGGGAGAAACTGTTGCTTTAATTACAGATGGAAGGTTTTCTGGCGGCACTAGAGGATTTTGTATTGGTCATGTAGGACCAGAAGCGGCTGTAGGAGGTATGATAGGTTTACTTAAAGATGGGGATGAAATTATTATTGATGCTGCTAAAGGCGAGATCAACGTTACTCTTTCAAATCAAGAAATAGAAAAGAGAAAAAAAGATTGGAAGCCAAGAAAAACTAATCATAATTCTGGATCTATATGGAAATATTCCCAAACTGTTGGTCCAGCTTACGAGGGTGCTGTCACTCAACCAGGAGCAAAAAACGAAACGCATACATACGCTGACATTTAATATTAATTAACTAATTCAATCGTAACTGGTGTGTGATCAGAAGCCTTTTCCCATCCTCTTGGCTCACGATTAACGTTAACTGATTTAATCAAATCAGTTACCTCTGGTGTAGTAAGAAAATGATCAATTCTAAGACCATTACCTTTTTGCCAATTTCCACCTCTATAACCCCAAAAAGTCCAGTTTGTATTTCCATCAACAAAGTATTTAACTGTATCAACAAAACCTAAATTTAAAAGATATCTAAATTTTTCTCTCGTTAATGGATGGGCGCAAGCATCATTTTTAAAATTTTCTGGTGAATAAACGTCTTCATCGCTTGGTATTACATTAAAATCTCCGCCTATAATAATAGGTTGATTATTATCAATTAATTGTTTGATATATTTATTAAAATTTATCATCCAATCAATTTTGTAATCAAATTTTTCTGTTTCAATTGGATTTCCATTTGGAAGGTAAATATTTATTAATTTAATTTTATTTTTTATATTTTTTAAAGATATTTCTGTTTCAATAAATCTAGAATTTTTATCTTGGTAATTAGGAATATTTAAATTGGAAATTTCAATACTTTCTTTGCTGAGTAAGGCTACTCCATTCCAAGCTTTTTGTCCATTTACATAACACTTATAATTAATATTTTCTAATTCCATTTTAGGAAAACTTTCATTTGTGCATTTTAATTCTTGAATTAAATATAAATCTGATTGATCTTTTTCTATAAATTTTATTAAATGTTCTATTCTTGCATTAACTGAATTAACATTCCAGGTCGTAATTCTCATTTATATTGAAAAAGAAGTTCCACACCCACAAGATGAAGAAGCTAGTGGATTAGAAATTTTAAATGAGGATCCAATCAATTCATTAACATAATCAATTTTTGATCCTTTTATTAATTCAATTGAAGTTTTATCTATCAATACATTAGCATTTTTATAATTGAAGATTAAATCATCATCATTTGGTTTATCAGAAAAATCAAATTTATATTGAAATCCAGCACAACCACCACCTAATACAGTAATTCTGAAATAGTTAGATTTTTCAGAGAGAAGTATCTTATTAATATGATCTTGAGCACTTTCTGTAACTTCAATTATATTGTTCATTTATATAAATATTGTTATTAGATATTTTTTTACAACTATAATATAAATTTTCTTATGTTCAAACATTTAGCTTCAAATCCTGATAACTCAAAAGGGAGATTATATAATGAGTTAGATGATGATTTGAGAAATCCATTTGAAAGAGACAGAGCTAGGGTTATTCATTCTAATTCATTTAGGAAATTAAAACACAAAACCCAAGTTTTTATTGAAAGTGAAAGTGATTATTTTAGGACTAGATTAACTCATTCTTTGGAAGTTGCTCAAATATCAAGATCAATTTGTAGATTACTTGATTTAAATGAAGATTTAGGTGAAACAGTTGCTCTAGCGCATGATTTAGGCCATCCTCCTTTTGGTCATATTGGAGAAGATGCACTCGATACCTCAATGAAAAAGTTTGGAGGTTTTAATCATAATGATCAAACTTTGAGAGTTTTAACATTTGTTGAAAAAAGACACCCTGATTTTGACGGATTAAATTTAACATGGGAAAGTTTAGAGGGAATAGTAAAACATAATGGTATTTTGAATGGTCATTTACCTTATCACTTAGACAATTATTCAAAATTACATAATCTCAATTTAATTGATCAACCTTACTTAGAATCACAGATAGCAAGCATATCTGATGATATTGCTTACAATAATCATGATGTAGAGGATGCCATTAGAGCAAATTTAATATCATTAGATGATATTGCTGAGTTAAGTTTTTTTGAAAAAATTATAATTGATTTAAGAGATTACTATAAAGACATTCCTAATAAACTTCTGGTGTATCAAGTTTTAAGAAATTCCATATCTAATATGATAAATGATATATATGAAACTACTAAAAAAAATTTAATTGAAAATAATATTAATTCTATTGATGAAATTTATAAAAATAATAATTTTATTGTTTCATTTTCAAATGAAATGAAGAAAAATTGTGACTTTATCAAAAAATTCTTGTTCGAAAGAGTTTATAATCATAGTCATTTATCAGATAAGAGACAGTATTCAAAAAAGGTTATATCTAGTTTGTTTACTTATTTTGTAAAAAATAATAATAAACTACCAATAGATTGGAGAAATCAAAATATTGAAATTGAAAGATTAATTTGTGATTACATTTCAGGAATGACTGATAGATTTGCCCTAAATTTATATAAGGAGATTTGTGAATAATTTTATAAAAGACCTTTCAAATTTTTTATTTGATTTTACAGATTTTTTAGAGAGTAATAAATTCATATCCCCAATCAATAAAAAACGTATTAGCATCGATTACTCCTCAAATAATAAACAAGGTGATTTAGCTACAAATTTTTATTTAGTTGTTAAAAGTAAAATTATTAATGAAAATTTTAATTTTGAAAAAGAACTAAGTGATAGAATTAAAATAATTGGATTTATTGATCATTTTGTGGTTTCAAAAAATGGTTTTATAAATTTTTTTCTTAAAGATGAATTTGTATTAAAAAGTTTAAAAGAAATTTATAGTAAAAATTTCTTAAATCATATTAATTATGGTGCAGGTAAAAAAATAAATGTTGAATTTGTTTCAGCTAATCCAACTGGACCATTACATATAGCTCATATAAGAGGTGCTGTATTTGGAGATGTATTAAGCTCACTTTATACTAAAACGGGTTTTGATGTTACCAGAGAGTATTACGTAAATGATGCAGGTTCTCAAATTGATAAATTATCAAATTCTCTTTTGAAACGATATTTACAATTACTTGATAAAAAAATTGAGTTAGAAGAAGATGAGTATCCTGGTGAATACTTAATAGACATTGCAAAAAAAATTAAAAATGAAGATGGTGATAAGTGGTTAAATTTTCAGCAAGAAGAAACTATTCAATATTTTAAAAATTTTGCATTAAAAAACATACTTTTAAGCATAAAATCAGATTTAGAATTAATTAATATAAGATTTGACAAATTTACTCACGAAACTGAAATAGAAAAAAGTAAAATCATTGATGAACTTTTTTCAATCTTGGATGAAAAAAAATTATTATATGAAGGTATTTTAGAAAAGCCAAAAGGTGATGACTCTGATTGGGAACCAAGAGAGCAATTATTATTTAGATCGTCTAACTTATTAGACAATGAAGATCGGGCATTAAAAAAATCAAATGGTGAATGGACATATTTTGCTAATGATGCAGCATATCATTTAGATAAATGTAAAAGAAATTTTGATAGATTAGTCAATATCTGGGGGTCTGATCATATTGGCTATATTCCAAGAATGAACTCGTTAATTAAAGCCATTAAAGATGATGAAACTTATTTAAATATTTTAACTTGTCAAATTGTAAGTTTAATTCAAAATAAACAAAAAATTAAAATGTCAAAAAGATCTGGAAACTTTGTTACATTAAAAAATGTTCACTCTAAAGTTGGCAAAGATCCAATAAGATATTACATGATTTCTACTAAAAATGAGACAGCAATTGACTTTGATCTAGATGCTGTTGTTGAAAAAAATAAAGATAATAAAGTTTTTTACTGTCAATACGCACACGCTAGAGCTTCGTCTGTAATTAATAAAGCAAACGAATTAGGTATAAAAATTAAAAATGATTATAACCTTACTGCAATACAAAATTTATCTAATGAGGAGGTAAAATTAATCAAAAAGTTAATTTCTTATCCTTATTTGCTATATCAATCATCATACTATAATGAACCACATAGACTAATCAATTACCTAGAAGAAATATCGTCTGATTTTCATTCAATTTGGAATAAAGGTAAAGATAATGAATCGCTTCGTTTTATAGATAAAAAAAATAAAGAAAAAACAATTTCAAAAATATTTTGGTTAGAGTCATTTAGAGTTGTTTTAAAAGATATATTTTCAATAATTGATATAAGTGCACCTGAAACAATGTAATGATTAAAAGAATTATTTTTAAAAGAAAAAATAGTTATATATTAAAATATTCTTTATTATTATTGCTATTTATTATTATTTTTTATCTTATTTCATTTTATTATTTTATTAATAGGGACTATTTTGTTATTCCTAAATTTACTAATAAATATTTTGTCATTCCCACCAATAAAGAAGGTGAGGTTATTGATTATTTAGACAAGAAAAGTTTAAATAACATAGATAATGGAATTCAAGATTATAAATTTAAAAACATGAGTGAAATTGAATATACAATTCAATTATATAGCAATGATAATTTTGAAAACATCAATAAATACTTGAATAATTTATTAGAAAATAAAAAAGAAATTATAGATCATGAAGATATTTTTGTTTTTTATAAAAAAACTGAAATAGGTACTCAATATTTTATTACCTATAAAAATTATATTTCTAAGAATAATGCTTCTGAAGCTTGTGATTTATTAACTATTGCTAAGAGTTGCATAATACTTAATTTACAAAATTAATAATATTGAGAGAATCTCAATAATTTTATATAAAAAATTGTGTTAAATCTTCCAGATAAAGAAATAAAAGAAGGTCAATTTAACCTATTATTAGACAATTTTGAGGGCCCCATTGACCTTTTGTTGGTTTTGGCTAGATCACAGAAAGTTGATTTGTCTGATATATCTATATCAGAATTAGCCGATCAATATATTAACTTTATTAATCAATATAGAAATATTCATATTGAAATAGCTGCAGATTATTTGGTGATGGCAGCATGGCTTACTTATTTGAAATCAAGATTATTATTGCCTAAAGAAGAAAAAACGGATGAATATACAGCTGATGAGTTAGAAGAGGCTTTAAAATATCAACTACAGAGACTGGAGGCTTTTCAAAATATTTCTAAAATCATATATTCAAGACCTCTTGTTAACAGAGATGTATTTTATGGAGGGTCATCTGAAGGTCTTAAGGTTAAATATAATATAAATTATATTTCTAATTTATATGATTTACTAAAATCATATAGTCAAATACTTAAATCGAATGAACAGGTAAAACAATTGACTATTGAGTATTCAGAACTTTATTCAGTTGATCAAGCAGTTAAAAGATTAAAAGGTATTTTTGGAAATATTACAGAATGGACTAATTTTTTAAATATAATTCCAAATTTAATTAAAGCTAATAAAACAATTAATAAATCAATTATCTCATCTAACTTTGTTGCTTCTTTAGAATTATCTAAAAATGGCTTTATTGATTTAAAACAAGATGAAAGTTTTGGTAACATTTATATAAAATTTAATCAAAATGGATAATAAAGACATTAAAATTTTAGAAGCAATATTATTTGCATCAGGTGAGCCACTTGATGAAAATGATTTAAAAGAAAAAATCAAAGATAAAAATAATATAAGTAAGCAATTACTAGAAATTAAAGATTTTTATAAAAATAGAGGTATCAATTTAATTAAAACTGGCAACAAATGGTCTTTTAGAACTGCTGAAGATCTTAGTGATGAATTAACTATTTTTAAAACACAGAAAAGAAAATTATCAAGAGCAGCACTTGAAACATTATCTATAATTGCATACCAACAACCAATAACAAGATCAGAAATTGAAAACATTAGAGGTGTTCAAATGGGAAGAGGCTCACTTGATCATTTGATGGAAATAGGATGGATACGTCCTTCAGGTAGGAAAAGTATACCAGGTAAACCTACTTTATGGTCTACTACAGATTTATTTGTTGAACATTTTGGATTAAATAGTTTATCTGATTTACCTAATAAAGATGAACTAAAGGCAACTGGTTTTCTAGATAAACGTGCTGCAATTGCTACAATAAGTGATCTTGCCAAAAATGATGAAAATTTACAAAGTAATGATAATTTAGAACAGGATGATGAAAATAATATTGATGATTTTATTTCAAATAATTAATTAATTCTTATAATTCTTGTTTTTTCTCGTAGTTTCCTTATAAGCCCCTTATGACACCTAGTATTTGGCAATTATTAATTGTACTCGTTATAGTTCTACTTCTTTTCGGTAGAGGTAAGATACCTCAACTTATGGGTGATATGGCAAAAGGAATCAAATCATTTAAGAGAGGAATGTCTGACGAAGAAAAAAAAGAAGATAAAAATTTAGAGAATAAAAACGACGAAGAAAAGTAAATATAATGTTTACTTTTGGTTGGAGTGAAATTTTCTTAATTGGGATAATTGTAGTTGTAGTTATTGGCCCAAAAGATCTTCCAAAATTCATTAAACAAGTTGGTTCATTTACTAAATATATTAAAAAAATGTCTTCTGAATTCAAATCATCAATAAATGAAATTGCTGAAGAGGAAGAAATTAAAGAATTAGCTAAATCAGTTAAAGAGGTAAAAAAAATAAAAGACGGTATTAATATCAAAAAAAATTTTGAAAATGAGATTAAAGAAGTTCAAGAAACAGTAAAAATTACCGAGAATGAAATTTCAAAAAAAAATTAACTTATTATTTTTGTAATGACTGAAGAAAAATTTGAAGAAATGTCTTTAATAGGGCATCTAACAGAGTTACGAAAAAGACTACTGTGGAGTTTTTTATATATTTTATTAATTTTCATTGTTTGTTTTTACTTTGCAGATGAATTATTTGCTTTTTTAGCTAGTCCTCTTGTAGAACTTTTTGATAAAGATAAAGGTCAGGGTTTTATTTATACAGCTTTACAAGAAGCTTTTTTTACAGAATTAAAAATAGCTTTTTTCTTTGCTTTATTTTTTTCATTTCCATTAATTGCAATACAAATATGGAGATTTATTGCGCCAGGTTTATACAAAAAAGAAAAGCGAGCCTTTTTACCATACTTAATTGCAACTCCAATTTTATTTTTTGCAGGTGGTTCTATGGTTTATTATATTATTGCACCATTGGCATGGTCTTTTTTCTTATCATATCAAAACCTTGGTTCTAGTGGTGTTCCTATTCGATTAGAAGCTAAAATGGGAGAATATTTATCTCTTATGATGCGATTTATTTTTGCTTTTGGTTTAGCATTTCAGCTTCCTGTTGTATTATCTTTAATGGCAAGAGTAGGGATGGTTACTTACGAGTCTCTCAAAAAATTCAGAAAATATGCAATTGTATTAGCATTTTTATCGGCTGCATTTCTAACACCTCCCGATCCATTTAGTCAAATAAGCTTAGCTCTACCAATTATATTTTTATACGAGGTTTCAATTTATATTGCAAAATTAATTCAAAAAAATAAAGATGAATAATGCATAACATTAATTTTATCAGAAAAAATCCTACGGAGTTTGATAACTACATGAAACAAAGGGGAGAAAAACCAATATCAAATAAAATATTAGAACTAGATAAAGTTAAAAGAGAGACTCAGACTGTCCTTCAGAACCTTTTAGCTGAAAGAAACTCTATTTCAAAAAATATAGGTAAGCTTAAAAGTGAAAATAAAGATGCCTCATCAGAAATAAGTAAAGTAGATGAAATTAAAATTAAAATTAATAATTTAAAAGATCTAGAGATAATTAAAGATGAAGAGCTAACAACTATCCTAACTAGACTGCCAAATATAGCAGATAAGACTGTGCCAATTGGAATAAATGAAGCAGATAACACAAAGTATAAAGAATGGGGTGAAAAACCAGGATTTGATTTTAATCCTAAAACACATTTTGAATTAGGGGAAAATTTAGGTTTAATGAATTTTGAAACTGCATCTAAATTATCAGGATCAAGATTTGTTTTATTAAAAAATCAGCTTTCTAAACTGGAAAGAGCAATAGCAAATTTTATGTTAGATAAGCATACGAATGAAAATGGTTATATTGAATATAATTTACCTTTTTTGGTAAAAGATTCTGCTCTTTTTGGAACAGGGCAATTACCTAAATTTGGTGAAGATTTATTTACCGCTGGGGAAGATCATTGGTTAATACCAACTGCTGAAGTTCCTTTAACAAACATGGTTAGAGGGGAAATATTAAACATAAATCAATTACCAATGAGAGTTACTTCTTATACACCTTGTTTTAGATCAGAGGCTGGTGCCGCAGGTAAGGATACTAGAGGTATGTTAAGACAACATCAATTTACTAAAGTTGAATTAGTTTCAATAGTTGAGCCACATCATTCACAAGGTGAATTAGAAAGAATGCTTGAAAGTGCCGAAAGTATTCTTAAAGATTTAAATATTCATTATAGAGTTATGACTTTATGTACTGGTGATATGGGTTTTTCAGCATCAAAAACATATGATATTGAAGTTTGGCTTCCAGGTGAAAATACTTATAGAGAAATTTCAAGTTGTTCTAATTGTTATGATTTTCAAGCTAGAAGAATGAACACAAGATATAAATTAGAAAATAAAAATATTTTTGTTCATACACTTAATGGATCTGGTTTAGCAGTAGGTAGAACATTAATTGCAATTCTTGAAAATTATCAAATGAAAGATGGAAATATTAAAATTCCAGAAGTTTTGAAAAAATATTTTAACAATTCTGATACCCTCGTCTAGTGCTTGATGTTAGAAAAATAAGATTGATACTAGAGTTAAGAGAGTTAGGTATTAGTAATGCTGAAGTTTTATCAGCAATAGAAAAAATTCCAAGAGAAAAGTTTATTAGTGAAGCTTATAGAAATCAAGCTTATGAAAATATAGCTTTACCAATTGAAAACAATCAAACAATTAGTCAACCCTACGTTGTAGCTAGAATGACTGAACTACTTAATGTTAAAAATAACCACAAGGTATTAGAAATAGGTACTGGCAGTGGATATCAATGTGCAGTATTATCAATCTTAGCAAGGCGTGTATATACGATTGAAAGAATTAAAAATTTATATGATGCTTCTAATAATATTTTTGAAAAATTAAAATTAACAAATATTGTTTCTAAATATGATGATGGTAATAATGGTTGGATTGAACAAATTCCCTTTGATAGAATAATATTTACAGCAGCATCAAAAAAAATAAGTAATGAAATCTTTTCTCATATTACAAATGAAGGGATTATTGTTTGTCCTATTGTTAAAAATAATAAGCAAATACTTGTAAAATATACAAAACAAAATAATAAAATAATTTCTGAAGAATTTGATAATGTTTTATTTGTTCCAAATCTTCAAGGTGTAGTATAATTACCTTGAATATTTCGAATTTTATTTGAAGTATAAAAATAATATAAAATACCAATTATCCAGTGAACTAGTGTTAACCCAATAAACATATAAATATAGTTTTCTTCTATAAAATTGTTTATAAATAAAATTACAATTATAGGCACTAAAACAAACCTTACTATGGCCATATACATTACTATTATTGCTTTTTTCAGTCCCTGGAATGATGCATTGGAAATAAAGAAGAACGGAAAAGCTGGAAAACCAAGTGCATAAATTTTTAGATATATTGATCCGTAGTAAATTACTTCATTATCATCGGTAAATAATCTCATAGAATCTTCTGCAGTAATAAATAAAATTAATCCTGCTATAGTTAATATTATTACTCCAGTAATCATTGCTTTATTGTACGTTTCTAAAATTCTTTTATAGTTTTTAGCACCAAAATTTTGACCTACTATGGCGGTTACTGCTGTACTTAATCCTAATAAAGGTAAAAAAAGTAGTTGCTCATATCTTCCAGCTGATGAAAAACCTGCAATTGCATCATTTCCAAAACGACTCACAAAAAATAATAATATATATGACCCAAGAGCAATCATCATTAATCCTAATGCTGCTGGAATAGCCTGAAATAAAATTTCCTTAATTAAACTTAATTTAGGAATTAAATAATTATTTTTAAAGTTTTCAAAAATCTGTGTTTTATAAATTTTATATAGTAAATATAACAAACCAATTATTTGAGATAATATGGTAGCTATTGCTATTCCAGTTATACCCATGGGTTCAAATAATTTAAAACCAATTATTTTCCCTGTAATTAATATTGGATTTAAAATTATATTAAGAAAAAAACTAAAAATTAAAACATTTCTATAACTCTTTGTATCTCCTTGAGCTGATAAACAAGAATTACATACCATAAGTAAAAGAATTATAATTGAACCTAAATATATTATGTTCATATATAATGACGAAAGTTTTAGAGTTTTTGGATCATCATTAATTGACTCTAAAATTATATTACCAAAATAGAGTCCAAAAATAGTAATACCTAAGCCTACTAAAATTGTTATAACAAAGGATTGTGTAAATGCATGACTTGCTTTTTTAATATTTTTTTCTCCTAAGGAATTAGCAACATTACTTGTTGTAGCTATGCTTAGTCCAATTCCAAGTGCAATAATTATAAAATATACAGGAAATGTTTGACCAATAGCTGCTAAAGCTGTTTCAGAAATCATTCTACCTGCAAAAATAGTATCAACTAATGAATACAGATTATTAAATATAGTTCCAATTGACGCTGGCAAAGCAATTTTTATAAATAGTTTATAGATATCTTCATCAAGTAAATTAATTTTATTCATATTTATAAATATCTTAATTTAAACCTAGTACTATTTTCATCTCGTTTTAAAATATTTTGAATTTCGTGTATTATCTCTTTAAGATTTTTCATAATAGATCTGTTTGAAAAATTTATTAATAATAAGCCACTTCCTTGCATTCCAATATTGTCTCCATATTTCATAATAGGAACTTCAACATTGATAATATTTCCTACACCCTTTTTTCTAATATTCTGAATGAAGGAGTCATTTTCTAAAATATTTAAAACTGGATACCATATTATGATTTTGGATTTTGAGAATAAATTATCAATATTATTTAGTATCTCCTCTACTTTTTCAAAATCATCCTTTATTTCATATGATGGATCTATAAATACAAAATAATTCTTCTCTTTATTAATTTTATTAAAAATAAAATTAAATCCATCAACATTTAAAATTTTAGTATTGGTATATTTGTTTAAGTTTATTTTTAGTAAATCATATTCATTATTATGTAGTTCACAAAAAAATAATTTATCTTTTTGATTAGCTATGAACGAAATAAATATAGGTGATCCAGGATAAAAATTATTTTTTTCAGTAATTTTAGAAATAGTTGAAAGATAATTTTTAATTAAAATATTATTACCTTTGTAATTTTGTATCTTTTTAATTCCATCTTTATACTCTTTATTTTTATCCATATACTTTGATATATATTTATAAATTCCATTGCCAGAATGAGTATCAATATAACTTATTGAATTATTGACCTTTTTTTCAAGATTATATAAGTAAAGCAAGATAATATGTTTTATAACATCTGCATGATTTCCTGCATGATAACCGTGTTTATAGCTTAACATAAATAATTAAAATATAGCTTGAAATAAATTACTTATTAGTTATTTAAGTAAATTATTAATAAATTAAATTTATATATATATTATAAGATAAAGATATAAACAAACCTCAATAAAAATCATTACAAAGGAGAATACAAATATGCCAAGTGGTAAAATAAAATGGTTTAATCCGACCAAAGGTTATGGATTTATAGAAAATGACGATGGAGGTAAGGATGTTTTCCTTCATGTATCAGCTTTAGAAGCTGCTGGTATTGATACTTTAGAAGAAGGTATGCCAGTTGAATTTGAAATCGGTGAGAACCGTGGAAAAGAAAACGCTATTAATATTAAGAAAAAATAATATTTAATTGAATTCAAATAAACTTTTAGAATGGATTGGTGTATCAACAGCTATCCTTTATTCCCTACTAGTTGCATTTAATATTGGATTAGAATTTATTGGCTTTTCATTATTATTGCTATCAGCATTGTTAATTGGAATCTGGGCCTATAAATTAAAACACAATGGAATATTGTTTTTACAATTTTTCTACGCTGGTGCAGGTATTATAGGAATGTATAGATGGTTTGGATAAAAATATTTTTTTTATTTTTACTTTTATATCCCTCAATTACATATTCTTCTGAATTAAATGAAGAAGAAGAAATGTACTTTAATTTTGTTGATTTAAATAATGATGGAGTGATTTCCTATGAAGAAATTGAACAATCATTAAATCTGCTCTTTCAAATTATAGATCTGAATCAAGATAATAAAATTTCTCTAAATGAGATATATGAATTAAAAGGTATAATTGAATCTTTAAGATGAGTATTTGGGGAAGAGTTATAGGTGGAGCTGCAGGATTTGCTTTAGGTGGACCTATAGGGGCCATCTTAGGAGTAATGGCTGGCAGTGCTTATGACAGAAGATCAAAATCAAAATCATCATTTAACTTTAATCGAATAAATAATAATCAAAAACAACAAATTTTTACATTAAGTTTTATTTTTTTAGCTGCAAAATTAGCTAAATCAGATGGCATTGTATCAGATGATGAGATTAGAGCATTTAAAGAAAAATTTAAAGTTCCAAAATCTGAAATTTCTAAAGTTGCAAAAATATTTAATGAGGCAAAAAAAGACACGTATGGCTATAAACAAATAGCAAATCAAGTAGGGGATTTATTTTCAGCTAATAAAATTTTATTGGAAGAATTATTAAATAATTTATTTTATATTGCTGCATCTGATGGAAAGGTATCTATAAGCGAAATAGATTTCTTAAGATCAATTTCTAAATCGTTTAAATTTAGTGAAAAAGATTTCCAAAGAATTTTCCAATTAAATTTAAAAAACACTGAATCTGACCCTTACAAAATATTGGGTGTTAATAGATCAAGCACTGATAATGAGATTAGAAAAAAATGGATAAAATTAAATAAAGAACATCACCCAGATAATTTAATTGCTAAAGGGATGCCAAAAGAATTTATCCAGCAAGCAAACAAAGAATTAGCAGCTATAAACATCGCATACGATAAAATAAAAGAAATTAGAGGTATTAATTGATACCATTAGAATTATCTGTTGAGAAAATAAATCAAGTATATTTAAAAATAAAACCTTATATTAATAAAACCCCTTTATTAAAAGTATCTCAAATAACTAATAGTCATTTCTCTACCAATTTATTTCTTAAATATGAATTTTTTCAAAAATCTGGATCATTTAAAGCTAGAGGAGCGATTAATAATGTTCTTAGTCAAGAAAAAGAAAAAATTAATAAGGGTATAACTGCAGTAAGTGCTGGTAATCATGCAATCGCAGCATCATTTGTGGCTAATTTGTTTAATTTAAAAAATAAAATATTTTTATATGAATCAGCAAATGATTACAGAGTTCAAACTTGTAAAAATTATGGTGCTAACATTATCTTCACAAATCCAAAACAAGCTTTTATAGATGCTAATAATGCACAAAAAGAAGGGTATTATTTTATCCATCCTTTTGATGGACCCTATACATTACAAGGTAGCGCAACTTTAGGTCTTGAAATTTCAGATTATTTTAAAATAAATAACTTAAATTTAGATTATTTGGTTATTTCTGTTGGTGGAGGTGGATTAATAAGCGGTGTTTCTTCCTATATTAAGCAAATATTTCCTAATACTAAAGTAATTGGAGTTGAGCCAGAAGGTGCACAAGGATTAAGTCAAAGTTTTAAAAAAAATAAACCTCTACAAAATCTTAACGTCAATAGTATTGCTGATAGTTTATCGGCTCCTCTTCATATGAAATACTCATTTGATATTGCAAAAAAAGTAGTAGATGAAATAGTTACAGTTACTGATGATCAGATGAGAGAATTTATGATTTTTGCACATAAAAATTTTAAATTAATGCTAGAACCTGCCTGTGTTGCTGGTTTAGCTGCAATTAAATATAAATTAGAAAATAAACTTAAAAATATGAACACTCTTTTGATTTTATGCGGATCAAGCATTGATTCAAAAAGTTGGAACTCTTTAATAAATTATAATGGATAATTTATGACCCCTCCAGAAATTGTTTTTTTTACACCTGTTGTATTCTTATTACTTATAGGAAGTTTTTTGTAAGATCTTGCTCCGATATACCCAAACATTTGAGCTTCTACCAAATCACCATTAATATTGAATTCTTCAATATTAAAAATTTTTTTATTTATATTACTTTTTAAAATTTTAAGTAAAAAATTATTTTTTCTACCTCCTCCAGTAAGTATAATAATATCAAAATTTAATTTAATTTTATTTATTAAATGCTTAAAACCAAGGTAAGTCATATAGTTTGCTGTTGCCAATGCATCAAATTTATTTAACTTAATTAATTTTCTAAGATAATTATTAAAATAATTCCTATCTAAAGATTTTGGAAATTTTAATTTAAAAAATTTATCTTTTTTAAATTCATTTATAACAAAATTATTTATTTTACCCAGTTTTGCTAAATTTCCGTTTTTATCAAAATTTATTTTAAAAAAGTAATTACTTAAATCATCTAACAAGCAATTGGCAGGACCTATGTCAGAAGAAATTATTTTATTTGTTTTGATTGCTGAAAAATTTGCAATTCCTCCTAAATTAATGATTATAACTTTTTGTTTTATTTTATTTATTAAATATTTGTGATAGTAGCTTCCAATTGGCGCTCCTTCTCCACCTAATTTAATATCCTTGTCTCTAAAATTACTAATTGTTTTTATTTTTAACTTTTTTGCAATTTCTTTTCCATTACCTAACTGAATTGATAATTTTTCTTTTGGATTATGGTAAACAGTTTGCCCACTAATTGATATAAAATCAATATTTCTCTTGTTAATTTTATTTTGATTAATAAATTTTTCTAAATATTTTATATAGTTTGCATTAACTTTATGTTCAATTTTTTCAAAGTACTCTTTTTTTTTAATATTAATTTTTGGTTTATTTATTATTATTTTATTTAAAAAATCTTTATATAATTTCTCAAATTTATAAGATTTTTCTTTGATTATCCTTACATAATTCGTACCATTTGTCCTTAGATAACTTATGTCAATTCCATCTATTGATGTACCTGTCATCACCCCAATTATATTAATTTTCTTTTTTGTACTCATTTTTGTAATCTAAAAAATTGAAATGATTTATTTTACACATCTTATTAACAATTGTATTAACAAAATTATAAATTTTATTTTTTTTTGTATTATTTTCATTTTTTTTTTATTGATAATTTATTTTTTTATTGATAAATTAATTTTAATTATCGCACGCAAAGGTGATAAGGAGATAAATAAGAGGAAACGAAGATTTATCTGAATCGGGAGGAAATGCACGGTTCAAAGAAAAAAGACCTAGCAATAGGTCTTTTTTTGATTCTAAACCTCATAAACTATTAATCCACAAACATACTAACAATTTTTTTTACTAAATCATTTTTTCTATTGATATGTTTTTTTGGAAATAATAAGCTACTAATAATTATTACACGCAAAGGTAATAAGGAGATAAATAAGAGGAAACGAAGATTTATCTGAATCGGGAGGAAATGCACGGTTCAAAGAAAAAAGACCTAGCAATAGGTCTTTTTTTTATTTTTGGCCTTTTATTTTAATTGTTAAATCATAAAACTATGTGTAAAATGTAAATAACGGGAGATACTGATTATTTCAGAGCCGAAGGAGCAACGACCCGGAAACTCTCAGGCAAATGGACCGTTAAAATTAAACTCTGGAAAAGAGCTTTGGCTCTACCGTAGGTGTAAAAACTCTCAGGTAAAAAGACAGAGGGGTAACTTGGAGATATAATTTGAAAGAGTTGCCTTTAGATATTCCTCTAAAAAACTTTCACGAGATCAATGGTGCTAAAATGGTTCCATTTGCAGGTTTTAATATGCCAATTAATTATAAGACAGGCATAATTAATGAACATAAAAATGTAAGAAATCACTCTGGTATTTTTGATGTAAGTCATATGGGGCAGATGTTACTAGAAGCTACTGATTTGCATATTAATAATTTAGAAAAATATATTCCATTAAAATTAAAAAATTTAAGAAACAATAGATCAAACTATACATTTTTACTTAATGATAATGGTGGTGTAGTGGATGATTTAATTGTTTCTTTAATAGATATAAATAGAAAATCTTTTTTATACATTGTCTACAATGCATCTAGAAAAAATGAAGATGAAAAAATTTTTTTTAAATGTGCTCCTAACGCTGAAATTTTACACGTCAAAAACTGTTTATTTGCAATTCAAGGTCCAGAATCTATTGAAGTTCTTAATAATGTAATTGAAATTCCAGTTGATATGCATTTTTTAGATATTGATGTATTAAAGTATAAAAATAATTCTATAATTGTTAGTAGATCTGGTTATACAGGTGAAGATGGATTTGAAATTTCTATATCTACAGATCAAGCTGAAATATTCGTAAAAGATTTATTAGAAAATAAAAATACTATGCTTTGCGGTTTAGGATCAAGAGATTCATTAAGATTAGAAGCTGGATTGAGTTTATATGGTCACGAATTAAATGAAAACATTACACCAATTGAAGCAGGATTATCATGGGCGCTAGATAAAGATCGCTTAAATGATACTGCACTAAATGGCAATAAAATATTATTAAATCAATTACATAATAAACCTTTAAATAAAAAAATTGGATTAATTTCAGTTAACAGATCAATGTTAAGAGATGGAATGATTCTATTTGATCGTAATAAAAATAATATTGGTAAAATTACGAGTGGTTGTTTTAGTCCAAATCTAAATAAATCAATAGGTATTGGATATTTAAATTTAAATTTTGATGAAGAAAAAGAAATTTTTTGTGAAATTAGAAATAAAATGGAATTAGTAAAAAAAACTAATCTACCATTTGTTAAAAAAAATTATAAAAAAAATGGGAGTTATAATGAGTGAAAAAAAATACACAAAAGATCATGAATGGGTTTCGATTGATAATGGTATAGCTACTGTTGGTATATCTAATCATGCACAAGAAAGCTTAGGTGATATAGTTTTCATAGAGTTGCCGTCAGTAGGTAAATCTGTCAATTCAAAGGAAGAAATATGTGTAGTAGAGTCAGTTAAAGCCGCTTCAGATATTTACGCACCAATTGATGGTGAAATCATAGAAGTTAATAATAGTTTAGAGGGTGACGCTGCGATTATAAATCAAGACGCAGAAAATACAGGATGGATTTTTAAAATGAGAGTTTCAAATCCTAGTCAATATGATGAGCTAATGACTGGAGATGACTATAAAAAATTTCTGGAGGAGTAAATGATAGACACAGATAAATTTGCAAGTAGACATATCGGCCCTAGAAATAAAGATATTATTGAAATGCTTGAAATTATTGGTTGTAAATCATTAGATGACTTAATAAAAAAAACTGTACCAGATCATATAATTTTAAATGATAAACTTAAATTAAGACCTGGAATGTCTGAAGAATTTAATAAAACTAATACACAACTTTTGTCTTTGAAAAATAATTTTAAGAAGACTTATATAGGAATGGGTTATTATAATACAACTACTCCAAGTGTTATTCTTAGAAATATACTTGAAAACCCTGGATGGTATACTGCTTATACTCCTTATCAACCTGAGGTAAGTCAGGGTAGATTAGAAATGTTAATGAATTTCCAACAAATGATAATTGATTTAACAGGCATGGATATCGCTAACGCTTCTTTATTAGATGAAAGTACTGCAGTAGCTGAGGCTATGATGATGGCTTTTAAAATTAAAAAAAGTGCAAAGTTTACTTTTTGTATTCAAAATAAATGTCATCCACAAACACTATCTGTTTTAAAAACAAGAGCTAAGCCTCTAGGTATAAAAATAATTTATGATAAGCCAGACAATGATACATTTGGTTGTTTAATTCAAAATCCAGATACATACGGAGAAATTGCAAATCTCAAAGATTTAATAAACACAAATAAATCGCACAATGTGTTATCAATCATAGCAGCTGATATAATGAGTTTGGTAGTTATGAAATCACCAAAAGATTTTGGAGCTGATATAGTAGTTGGTAGTACACAAAGGTTTGGAGTTCCAATGGGTCTAGGAGGCCCTCATGCAGCATATTTTGCAACATTAGATGAATATAAAAGAATGATACCTGGAAGACTAATAGGTGTGTCAGTTGATCGTACAAATAAAAGATCCTACAGAATGGCTCTTCAAACGCGTGAACAGCACATTAGAAGAGAAAAGGCTACAAGTAATATATGTACTGCACAGGCTTTATTAGCAATTATATCTGCTTCGTATGCAATATATCATGGCCCAACTAGATTAAAAAATATTGCTGAGGACATTCACTATAAATCTAGATATTTAAAGAAATCATTGGAGATATTAAATTTTGAAGTAAAGTCAAAAAATTATTTTGATACTTTATTAATAAAAGATATAAATTCTAAATACTGGGTTAATAAATCTATAGACAATGGTATAAATTTTAGATTTGTAAATAATGATCATTTTTCTATCTCCTTAGATGAAACTACATCACTACAAGATGTAGATAATTTAATTAAATTTTTTAATGAAAAGAATAATGAAATATACGTGGAAGAAATTGAAAGTAAAATAGACGATTCTATTTTCAAAAGTGATTTAGAAAGAAAAGATAAAATATTAACCCATCCAGTATTTAATATCTATCATTCTGAAACAGAAATGATGAGATATTTAAAAAAACTAGAAAATAAAGATGTCGCTTTAAATAGATCAATGATACCTCTTGGATCTTGCACTATGAAATTAAATGCAGCATCTGAAATGCTTCCAATTACTTTACCAGGTTTTTCAAACGCACATCCATTTTTAGAACCTCATCAACGTGAGGGATATAATGAAATGATGAGTGAATTAATATCGATGTTAAAAGATATTACTGGTTTTGATGCAGTTTCACTTCAACCTAATGCAGGAGCACAAGGTGAGTTTGCTGGTTTATTAGCTATTCAAAAATATCATGAAAAAAATTCTGATACTAAAAGAAATATTTGTATAATTCCTAAAAGTGCACACGGAACTAATCCAGCCAGTGCACAAATGTGTGGTATGGATATTTTAATCGTAAACTGTGATGACAAAGGTAATGTTGATTTAACTCACTTAGATAAAAAAATTGAAGAGGCGGGTGATAAACTCTCAGCTTTAATGATTACTTATCCATCAACTCATGGTGTATTTGAAGAGAGTATTGTTGAGATTTGTAAAAAAATTCATGATGCTGGTGGGCAAGTATATCTAGATGGTGCTAACTATAATGCAATGGTTGGTGTAGCTAAACCAGGTAAATTTGGACCTGATGTATGCCATATGAATCTCCATAAGACATTTTGCATACCTCATGGAGGAGGCGGTCCAGGAGTTGGCGCTATAGGATTAAAAAAACATTTAGCAGATTTTGCTCCCGGGCATCCTATTTTTAAAAATGAAATAGGTTTAACCAATCAGGAGGCAGTTTCAGCTGCACCTTGGGGCAGTGCATCTATTTTACCTATTTCATATTCTTATATTTCTATGATGGGTGACGATGGTTTAAAATTAGCAACTCAAGTAGCAATATTGAATGCTAATTATATTAAAGAAAGATTAAAAAATTATTACCCTATTTTATATACCGGTAAGAATAATATGGTAGCGCATGAATTTATTATTGATATCAGACCATTTAAACAAGAATTAAATATTTCAGATGAAGATATTGCAAAAAGATTAATTGATTACGGATTTCACGCTCCTACAATGTCCTTTCCTGTTCCCGGTACTCTTATGATTGAGCCTACTGAAAGTGAATCAAAAGAGGAATTAGATAGATTTTGTGAAGCAATGATTTCTATTCACAATGAAATCACTATGATTAGAGATGGTAAATTTGATAAAGTAGACAATCCTATTAAAAATGCCCCACATACAATTGAAGAAGTATCTTCTGATAATTGGGATCACAAATATTCCCGTAAAGACGCTGCATACCCACATGCTTATTTAATTAATAATAAATACTGGAGTCCAGTGAGTAGAATTGATAATGTATATGGCGATAGAAATTTATTTTGTGTTTGTCCTCCAATTGATGAATATGAAGAGATTAAAGCAGGATAATTATTATTTATCAATTATTTAAAATATTAATTTAATAATATATGATTTATTTTAATCTGATTTTAGTTTTTTTAGTATTAGTTGCAATACATGAGTACGGTCATTATATAGTTGCGAGATTGTTTAAAGCTGAAGTTACGGATTTCTCAATTGGATTTGGTAAACCACTTTTAAAATTTACAGATAAAAATGGCACTACGTGGAAATTATCTCCAATTCCATTGGGTGGCTATGTAAAAATCAAAGGTCTTGATAATATATTTTCTCCAAACCCTAACAATGAAAAGGGATCCTTTCAATCCCTTACACTTTTTCAAAAAATATTAGTACTTTTAGCAGGAAGTGTTTTTAATATTCTTAGTGCTTGGTTTTCTCTTTTCTGCATTTTTTTCTTTTTTGGAATTGTTAGTTTAATGCCGATTATTGGATCAGTTAGCGAAAATTCATCGGCATTTGAAAATGATCTTAGAGAAGGAGATAAAATACTCGAAATAAATAATATAAGTATTAAAGAATTTTCTGATATCCCAAAAGCAATTGCAAATAACCAAAGTATAAATATCTTAATAAAAAGAAATACTCAGATAATTGAAAAAAATTTTGATCTAAAATTTAATGAAGAATTAAATAGGTACATTATCGGAATATCTTCACCTCAAAATCCTATTATTGATAAGTATAATTTAATTGATTCAATTAAGAACTCATCTTTATTTATACCTACATATTATGCTGCTTCTTTTTCATTTCTTCAGCAATCTTATAAAGAAAATACATTAGGAGATCAGTTAGCTGGACCAATAGGGATAGTTAAAAATGCAGATCAAATGATGCTAGATCAGATTAGAGGAGTTCTATTTTTATTTATTGTTATATCTTTGTTTGTAGGATTATTTAATTTGCTTCCTATTCCTCTTTTAGATGGTGGTCACATAATGTATTTTATTATTAGAAGAATTTTTTCAAACTCTCTTCCTGAGTATATTACAAGAGTTTATTTGGCTGTGGGGATAACAATAATATCTTTTCTTTTTATAGTTGTGACTTACAACGATATTTTTTATAAATAAATATTATTGGGAGATAAAATGACAAATTTTGAAAAAGTAAAAGAATTTATGACAACTTTTGGTCAAGAAGTTAAAAATAATCCAGAATTTCCAAATGATAAAATTGTAGAATTAAGAAAAAAGCTTATTGACGAAGAGTTTAACGAATTAAAAGATGCTATAAGTGATAATGATATTGTTGAAGTAGCTGACGCACTAACCGATATATTAGTTGTTACTTATGGAGCTGGTGCTGCTTTTGGTATAGATTTAGATAAATGTTTTGAAGAGGTGCACCGCAGCAATATGAGTAAATTATCTGAGGAAGGTAAACCCATTTATAATGAATTTGGAAAGGTAATGAAGGGCCCTAACTATTCACCTCCAGATTTAAAAAAAATTATCTAAAAAAAATAAATATAAAATATTATCTTATAATTTTTATGAATTCTTTAAAAAATACATTGATCTTATTATTACTTATAACTTATAATTCATCTGTAAATTCAGAAAATATCAATAATATAAAAAGTATCTTAAAAGTTGAATTTTTTGGTAACTATATTCCTAAAGAAGCAAAAATAAATTCTTCTTTAGGATCATTTTATTTCTTACCATCTGATTTATTTCAAAGGAATCATAAATCAAAAAATAATCAGGTATATTTTATTAATCATATGGCTTTTGGTAATTTAGATAATGATGGAATTACCGATCTTATCATGTCTTACGAAATGGAAGTATGCCCAGGTAAACTTAGATTATCTTCTGTTGGAGTTCCTACATGTGAAGTAGAGGAAGGAGGAACAAAATATCTAAATTTTTCAGCTTTTACTGTTACTGAGCAAACTCGAAACAATATTAATAAAAAATTTAAACAATTTTCTTATTTAGGAAGAAATTGTCAGCGCCCAATTTTAGCTGATTTCAATTCTGATAGTATTGATGATGTTTACTGTCCTAGCGCATATGGACATATGTTTAATGACAATTTTTATTTTGGCGGTGCTGATGCTGTATTTATATCAAATCAAAATGGAGAATGGATTCAAACTAAAGAAATAGGTGATATGGTAGATGATAAAACTGGTTTGTATCAAGGATTTTCTCATGGTGTTACTGTAAATGATATTGATGATGATGGAGATTTAGACATTATAACACCACATATTAAGTGGGAAAAAACTAAGGGCGGAGGAAAAATTTATTGTCACTTTAATGATGGAGAAGGTAATTTTAATGTAAAACATTGTGCTGACCAATTAGCTTTTGCTGTGACTACTGGGGATTACAACGGTGATGGAATTGTTGATTTGATTGCTAGTGGAGGATGGTTTGAAAAAAAATTATATTCACATAATTCTAGCAAGAAACATAATAATACGGTAGTTTTATTTGGTGATGGAAAAGGAAATTTTAAAAATGGATGGAAGAAAATTCCACCTGCATATGATATATATGGTTCAAAATACATGTTTACATCCGTTGTAGATTTAGTGTCATGGGATTTTGATAGAGATGGTGACTTAGATATTTCTGGAACAACTGTTGGACCTCTTTATGCGGGTGGTACGCATACTATTTGGTCTAATGATGGTAATGGAAATTTTACTATTGCTGATCAAATTCCAATGATACCTGGTAAAAAAGAATGGGCATCAATAAAAGCTTGGAAAAATGAAATAAGATCTGAAAGTAATCCTTATAATTCTTATTGTGGACATACCATATTAATAGATATTAATGATGATAACTTAATGGATATGTATTGCGATAGTCCAACTCAAGATAGACACAGTGGCTGGATTTTTTTAAACAAAGGTGAACTTATTTTTGAAAAAATCTCACCATATAAAGCTTGGAAAAAGGGATGGACTAATTATTATATAGATATATCAGGTGGTCCCGAAGAAGAATTTATTGGTTACAGTGATAAGGATTTCTTTGAAACACATTGGTACTATAAATCAAATTTTAATTGATTATAAAATATTTATTTAGACATTAAATAAAATTAAATTAAATCAAGTGCATTATCTAATGCATTTTTTAAATCATTTATATCCTCAATACCAATAGAAAGTCTTATTAAGGTATCTGATATTCCTAACTCTTCTCTAATTTTTTTATCAATAGATGCATGAGTCATAATTGCTGGGTGCTCAATTAAACTTTCAACGCCACCTAAGCTTTCAGCTAAAGTAAAGATTTCAATATTTTCAAGAAATTTTTTTGCAGAATTAATATCACCTTTTAAATCTATAGATAAAATACCTCCAAATCCTTTCATCTGTTTTTTTGCGACTTCATGATTTGGATCTGAATTTAAACCAGGATAAAAAACATTATTTACTTTATTATGTTTTGATAAGTAATTGGCAATTTCTAAAGCGTTATTGTTATGCCTTTCCATTCTTACTGCAAGTGTTTTGATTGATCTTACTAACATGTAACAATCAAATGGACTTGGAACAGATCCTACTGCATTCTGAATGTATTTAATTTTTTCTGCTAATTCAGGATTATCATTAATAATAAGAGCTCCTCCAATTATATCACTGTGACCACCTAGATATTTAGTTGAAGAATGAATTACGGCATCAGCTCCTTGATTTAGTGGTTGTTGATTATAGGGAGAAGCAAAAGTATTATCACATACAACTATTATATCTTGATTATTTATGCTTTTTCTTATTTTTTCAATATCAATTAACTTTAGTAGTGGGTTAGAAGGTGTTTCTACCCATATCATTTTTGTATTTTCTTTAATATGTCCTTGCCAATTATTATCTTTACTTAAGTCAGCATAAGTAATTTCAACATTTTGATTAACTGATTTAATTTTATCAAATATTCTTCTTGTTCCACCATATACATCGTCACTTGATAGAATAGAATAATTACTACCAAGAGCATCTGACAGAGCAGATATTGCTGCCATTCCAGAACTAAAAGCAAAACCATATACACCATCCTCTATTTCGCATAATAATTTTTCTAGAACATCTCTTGTTGGATTTGCTGTTCTTGCATATTCATATTTAAAATCTCCAGGTGATTTTTGTTTAAATGTAGACGAAAGATGAATAGGAGGCATAACTGCACCTGTAGCTTCATCTGCGCCATGGCCTGAGTGAATTACTTTTGAATTAAATTTTTTATCTTTTGTATTCATGTTTACAACCAATCGGGAATTGGTAAATTTTTAGACTGCAAATATTCCTTATTAAACATTTTATCATAATATTTGTTTGCATCATCGCATAGTATAGTGACAATTTTTTTATTTGGACCTAATTTTTTACCTAGTTTAATTGCACCACATATATTCACTCCTGAGCTTAAACCAAGAAATAAACCTTCTGTTTTTATTAATTTATATAACATTTTCATACATTCTGAGTCTGTTACAAAAAATGATGAATCTACAATACAATTTTCTAGGTTTTTTGTTACCCTAGCTTGTCCTATACCTTCGGTTATTGATTCATCACCTTTTTTTTCAGGGTTTCCTTTAGTAAAATAATTATACATTGATGACCCCTGAGAGTCTGTACATGCAATATGAATATTTTTATTTAAATTCTTTAAACCTACACTTATTCCTGTTATTGTTCCGCCGGTACCAATTGCACAGGTGAAACCATCAACTGTTCCATTAGTTTGGTCAAATATTTCTTTTGCAGTAGTTTTTTCATGGAATTTATAATTTGCAAGATTTTCAAATTGACCAGCCCAAAAAGTTTTTTTTCCAGTTTCTTTTTCCAATTTTTGAGCTAAATTTTCTGATACTCTTTGATAGTTTCCTGGATCTGAATATGGTTTTGCATCTACTAGATGAAGCTCCGCACCCATATTTCTTAATATATCTCTTTTTGATTCTACTGTAATATTTGGCATTACAACTTTGAGATTGTAATTTTTAGCATTACACACTAATGCTAACCCAATTCCTGTATTCCCAAATGTACCTTCAACAACTGTACCGCCTGGTTCTAGAAGTTTTTTTTCTTCAGCATCTAAAATGATTCCAAGTGCTGTTCTATCTTTTACTGAACCACCAGGATTCATGAATTCAGCTTTACCATAAATTTCACAACCAGAGATTTCTGAAGGATATTTAAGTTTAATTAATGGTGTGTTGCCAATTAGATCAATAACATTACTTGTTATCATCAATATCTCTTACACCATATGGATTAAATGATGTATCTTTATTAATATTTATATTTTTAACAGGGTTACCAACCATTGTAGCATAAGGAGGTACATCTTTTAATACAACAGTATTTGCTCCCACTCTTGCACAATTTCCAATCGTAATAGGACCTAAAATACTTGCACCACAGCCAATTATAACATTATCTTCTACAGTTGGATGTCTCTTAGTATTTCTTTGGTCGTTAGAATTTTCAGCAGGACTAATACCTCCAAGTGTAACACTATGATAAAGAGTTACATTATCACCAATTTCACTTGTTTCTCCAATTACTGTACCCATTCCGTGATCTATAAATAGATTTTTACCAATTTTTGCAGCAGGATGAATTTCAATTCCTGTTAAAAATCGACTAAACTGCGAAATGATTCTTGCTAGAGTGTACAAGTTTAAGTTCCATAATTGGTTAGCTATCTTATGGAAAAATACTGATTTTACCCCAGGGTATGTAAGTATAATGCTGAGTTTACTCCTTGCAGCAGGATCCCTTTTAATAATAGACTCTAAATATTCAGACATTTATTGAATATTTAGGTATGATAAATAATAATTCAATCTGGTTATTTAGTTCAAAAATCTTTAAATAATCTTAACATTCAAAAAAAATGAGCACATTAGTTAAGGTATATTACGAAGATACTGATGCATCATCAAGGGTATATTATGCTAATTATTTGAAATATCTTGAGAGGGGTAGAAGTGATTTTTTATATAAACTAGGTTTTGATCATAAAAAACTATTAGAAAAGTTTAAATTTTATTTTGTCGTAAAGTCTTGTCTAATTGAATATATTAAACCAGCACATTTTGAAGATTCATTAGAAATAAGAACTAAAATTGTAGGTATTTCCAAAGCTAAAATTGAATTTAACCAATTTATTTACAGAGAAAAAATTCTTTTAATAGATTCGAAAATTACAATAGTTTCTGTAAATACACAAGGAAAGATATATAAAATGCCTAATGAAATGCTAGAAATTTTAAAAAAACAATTATCAAATAACTAATTTATTTTTTTTTAAATTTAAAATGTTAAAATAAAAAATATGGGTATCATTACTGATGTAATACTTCCGCTTTCTTTAGCCTTTATTATGTTCTCTCTTGGTCTGGGGCTTTCACTAAATGATTTTACAAGAGTTTTTTTTAAACCTAGGGATTTTTTGATTGGTCTGTTTTTTCAAATAATAGTGCTGCCAATTGTTGCAATTATTATTGTATTATTTTGGCCTCTAACTCCTGAATTGGCAATTGGCGTAATGATATTAGCAGCAGCACCTGGTGGAGTTACTAGTAATGTTCTTACTTCTTATGCAAGGGGTAATATAGCGCTATCAATTTCATTAACTGCTATTAACAGTATTCTTTGCGTAATAACAGTTCCTATAATTTTAATAATTTCATTATCGATATTAGGTTATGGAAGTTTAAATGAAGGACAATCTCTATTTAACGTAGCAATACAAATGTTTTTAATTGTAACAGTTCCAGTTATTTTGGGAGTCCTTTTAAGTAGTTTATTGTCATCTTTTGAAAAAATATCTAAAAATATTTCAATTGTTTTATTTGCATTAGTATTACTTGGTGCAATCGTGTCTCAAAGAGAAAATGTCATCAGTTATTTTGCTCAAGCTGGTTTAGTAATGCTAATTCTTAATATTATAATGATGATTACAGTTTACTATTTATCAAAGCTTTTTAAAGCTAACAAAGAAACTTTTAGATGTTGGTTAATGGAAATAGGTCTTCAAAATGGAACTTTAGCTATAGTAGTAGCAAATACTTTTTTTGCAAGTACGGTCTATTTAATACCTGCAGCAATTTATAGCTTAATTATGTATGCAACTGCACTTCCACTTATTTACTTTTTAAGAAGAAATTAATACTGGAAAAGTATCACAATCAAGAATATCGTCATTTTTTAATATTACTTCAGGGAACGGTGGAGACATTTCACCTTTTCTTTTTATATATCTTGCATCATCGCCAGTTAATCTTAATGAAAAGGCTCTTCTGCTGTTTTTAGAATTATTACCATAAGCTGAGTGGATAGTAGCATAATTAAAAGCGATCGCATCACCAACGTCGCATTCATAAGAAATAATTTCATACTTATCTCTATTATTTTCAATATCAGGAATTTTTTCAAATTCTTTATCCCTATGTTCATAATCATAACCTTTAAATTTTGTTGGAAGAAATGTTCTATTCCATTTATGAGATCCTTTTATAAATTCCATAGAAGAATCTTTATTTATTTTATCTAATGGAATCCAAAAACTAACATTATCTTTACCATTTACACAATAATATCCTTGATCTTGATGCCAGGGAGTTCTTTTCCTTGATCCTTTTTCTTTTACTAAAACATGCTCATGAAATAAATTTACTTTTTTTGAGTTCATTAATGAAGCTGCAATTTGAGATATATCTGAGTTAAAAATAAAAGATCTGTATTCATTTATTCTTTTCCAATTACAATAATCATCGTAGAAAACTTCTTCTCCATCGAGCTCCTCGTAAACACATTTATATTTACTTGGATGTTTAAAATTGTATTCTACTCCTTTTTGAAGTTCTGATATCCAACGCCGCTCAACTAGTTGTTTTAAAAGAACCACTCCATTTTCAAGAAATTCATTTCTTAGCTTATCATCAATCATTTAATTTTTGATTTTGTAACCTTTTATGAATGTATATGAAATAAAAAATATACATCCAATTAAAATTGTAAAAATTGTTATAATACTTGTTAGTAGTGAAACATCTGACACTTCGTAGAAACTATATCTAAAACCACTTATTAAATATAAAACAGGATTAAGAAGTGAAATATTTTGCCAGAACTCTGGAAGCATTGTTATTGAGTAGAAAGATCCACCAAGGAAAGTGAGAGGAGTGATAACTAAAATTGGAATTATTTGTAAACCTTCAAAACCATCGGCATAGAGACCAACAATAAAACCAAAAAGAGAAAATGTAATTGATGTTAATATTAAAAAGAAAATCATTAAAATGGGGTGTTGAATTTCAATATCTACAAAAAATCCTGCAGTAATTATAATAATTAAACCAATAATTATTGATTTTATAGCTGCTGCACCTACGAAACCTAATATAATTTCAAATGATGAAAGTGGAGCAGCATGTATCTCATATATTGTTGAGGTAAATTTTTGAAAGTATATTGCAAAAGATGCATTGGATAATGCTTGAGTTAAAATTGTTAACATTATCATACCTGGAACAATGTATGATCCATAATTAATACCATCGATTTCTTTAATTCTAGAACCTATAGCTGTTCCAAATACTATAAAATATAAGGATGTTGTAATTATTGGTGATGCAAGACTTTGTAGAAGAGTTCTTTTAAAACGATCTAATTCATGAATTAAAATTGCTATTACACCAAAATAATTCATGATTTTTTATCTTCCTTAATTAACTTTATAAATATTTCTTCCAAAGAACTTTGTTCAGTAATAAAATCTTTTATTTGATATCCATTATTTTCTATTTCATTCAACATTTTCGTTAGATTAATATTATCTTCTTTAATATTATATTTAAAAGTTAAAATATTTTTATGTACTACAAGGTTATATTTCTTCTTTAAATTTTCATTAAAGTTTATTTCTTCATTTTTTAATTCAATTTTAATAGATTTTTCGCCTAACTTTTTTATTAATTTATCAGTTTCATCAACAAGAATTATTTTTCCATCATTAATTATTGCTACCCTAGAACTTAATTCTTCAGCTTCTTCAATATAATGCGTCGTCAAAACTATCGTAGTGCCGTTTTTATTTAATTTTCTTACAATGTCCCATGTTTCTTTTCTAAGTTCAACGTCTATACTTGCAGTAGGTTCATCTAAAAACAGAAGTCTTGGCTGATGAGATAGTGCTTTCGCAATAAGAACTCTTCTTTTCATACCTCCAGAGAGTTCTTTAATTTTACTATCTTTTTTATCCCACAAAGATAACATTTTTAATAGATCTTCAACATACTTATGATTTTTCGGTTTCCCAAAAAGTCCTCTTGAATAATTAATATTTTTCCATACTGTTTCAAAAGATTCCAAATATAATTCTTGAGGTACAATACCCGTTATTTGTCTAGCCTTTCTGTATTCTTTAATATTATCATACCCATTTATTTTAATCGTTCCTGAGTTAAAATTAACAATTCCACATATAGAATTGATTAATGTGGATTTACCTGCACCATTAGGTCCTAGTAATGAAAAAATTTCACCTTCTTTAATATTTAAATTAATATTATCTAATGCCTTTATAGAATTTCTATAACTTTTATTAACGTCATTTATTTCTAAAATATTTTTCATTTAAATTAAAAGTTTTTAATGATTTCAGGAATATTTTGCTTAAACTTGAAATAACCTTTTTTTGAATAAATCCAACTATTAATATCATAATCTCTATTAAATTTTATAAAATTAATATTTGGATATTTTTTAATAATTTTTTTATAAATTTTTTTCCAATTACCTTGAGTAACGTATGGTAGATGAATTGTTTTAATATTATTTTTAATTATCCATTTATTTAAATCTTCATAATAGTTGTTAAAACTTGTTGTAATTTCAGTGTTTTGATAAAAAATATCATCTTTGTAACAAGATAAAACCAAGTTCTTAATGTGATCTAGTATTTTATTACTAAAATTATGATCATTGTAATCTTCTTTAGGATAGCCACCAAATGCATTACATTTATTTAAATTCAAATCTTTTAGAATATTTATTTCATCAGTTGGAATAATTATGTAATTAATATCATTTGGATTGGAAATTTCAAAAGTTTCTAATTCAGTAATATTGTAATCTTTATTTTCAAATAATGGTTCAGCAGTTTCATTCAAATGCTCGTTATCTTTTAGTTTTATATTACTATATTTCTCTATATTTTCTTTTCTGGCTATATAATTCTTACCTTTTGTTTGAATTCCAGCACACCACCGCCAACTAAGTAAGTTAGATGCTGTATCTCCATCTAGTAGATTCTGCATAAAAAAATCAGCACCAAGTTGCCATGGAAGCTTTAATGTAAAAATCCAAATTGATGAGAACCACATTCTAATGTGATTGTGAAGATAGCCATTATTTTTCAAATCATTCACCCAATTATTGAAAAAGGATAAATTTGTATTTGAATTAATAGTATTTAAATAATATTTTTTATTTTTAAATTCGTCATAAAGATTATTTTTTTTAATTATATAATCTGTATAAACATCTGGTCTATGTTCTAGCCAACCTTTCCAATAAGTCCTCCAAAATATTTCTTGGATATATTTTTCTGCTTTATGTGAGCCATGTGTTTCTAAAACTTGTTTTAAAATATTTTCTTCTGAAATAGCCCTATACCTAATATATGGAGATAGTAGGGATGTTGTATTTTTATTTGTTTCAAAATCAACAGAATAATTTCTCTTTTTCTCATAATAGCTACCTGTTTTTGGTAAATAAGAAATAAGTTTATTTTCAGCTTCGCTGATACTTGAAGTGAACATTATAATAGTATTTAATCGTCTAGTTTGTTTGTGGATTTTCTATTTAAGATTTCCATGTGTCGAACTCTAAGAACAACAATAGCTATAGCTAAAATTAAGATTGCTACTGATTCATAAACATAGGCTGACGGCTCGACATCTTTTCTTCCCATAATTATTAATCTTGCAAGAGCTGTCATGGCTATAAATAATGGATAACTCATCCTTATAACTTTAGAAACCCAATATTCCTTAATCATTCCAATGATTTCAATATAGATAAAAAGTAAAAGTATGTCTGCAAGTGTAACTTTAAGATTTATGACCATTGCTTGTATTTCCATTCCTATTGCAATAACAGTGCAGACAATAAGAATTGATAGAACAATTTTTTCTAAAATTTCAAAGTTATAATTCATTTACAATCTTTCTAGTTTATTTAATTGATTCTTATTCTTATAAAATAGAAATAGTGCAAAAATTTCATATAAAAACCATGATAATTGATAAATAAGAGGTTTTCTTACTAAAAAAGCCAAAAAACGATATCTTGGTATTTCAGACCATAGTTCTATAAAAGCATCTACTCCTTGGTAAATTTTATTCTTTTTCTTAACATGCAATCTTCTGAGAAGTTTTTTTGCACTCATTTTTGTTTCTTTTTTTGCATTCTTATTAGTTGATATATCAACCCAATCTATATTTTTAGTAATTTTCTTATAATGGTCTATTTCAAACTTACATACTCTACAAGAATTATTAAAATAAACTCTACAGTTCATACATAGTAATTAAGTTAAATATATTCAAATTCAATTAATCCAAGTTTACCAAAATCAGCTTTAATTCTAGTTCCGGTATTTAATCTATAAGCTTTTGTGCATGAACCTGATGAAATAAATTGATGTTTTAACATCGGTTCTCCTTTTTTACATAATGTGTTAATTAACCATAAAACTGCATTTAAAGGATTATCAAGAACATTATTTGTATTACCTTTTTCTTGTAACTTATTATCAATAAAAAAAGAAACTTCAAAATTAGTTAAATCAATTTCATCAATATTATATACTTTATCATTATATATCCAATAATCTGATGCGCCATTAGTAGAGATAAGATTAATTGCACCAATATCTGCTAATGGTTTTTGAAATCTGAAATCAACAATCTCAACTGAACATAATATTCCATCTAATAAGTTTTTAATATTATCCAATGAGTAGGGTGCCCTAGAAATATCTATATCGTCTTTTATTCTAAAACTTATTTCAGGCTCTGCATATGGCTCAAAAAAATATTTTGAATTTAATTTCTCTACATTTTGTGATGAATATTTACTATATAAATTACCATAAAAAGACTCAGTTACATTCATCTGAGCCTGTGCTGCTTTAGAGGTACATCCAATTTTTTTTCCAATACAAATATTATTTTTCAAACTTAGATAATAAATTTTTAGTTCATCTTGTATTTTATAAGCATCAATTAAATTTTTTGGTTCCAGGCCGTTAAGGTCATCTAATCCAGTTTTGTTTAGTTTATGATTAAATAAAATTTTAGATGCTTCTATTATTTGTTGTTTATTCATTATTATATTGAAAGTTTATTCATACTTTCATAAATACTAAGACTCTCTTCATAAATTTTTTTATATTCATTTGGAACATTCATAATAGTATTTGTAGTTTGACTAAATTCGGTAGAATTTATTATATCATGATACCAATGAGAATGCCAAATTCCATAATCTTTTATTGTACCTTTGGGCCATTTCATCATTTTCGTCGAAAAATCTATATTTAAATTCATACATAATTTTTTAATATATATTTCTGGATTTTCTAATAATGTGTCAGCATTAACTATAACTATATTTTTTGATATATTTTGTTTTACATAATTGAAAAGTCTAAACATCTGATCAAAACCAATATCAGTTATACTATAAAGTTTATTCTTTTTTATGTATGAATTAATAACTTTTGATGGATGCCTAATTAGAAAACAATTTGTCCCTTTTTCCATCCATTCAATGTTTGTTTTATCTAAAATATGATGTGTCATGTGTTTTTGATAATAAATACCTTTTTTATCATTCAATATTGTTTCAATAACCTCTTTTTCTTTAGTGGGATAAAAATCTATTATTTCATCTCTCATTGGATGATTAAGTCCAGTTTCTTTTAAATAGTATGAATAAAAAGGTTCGTCATATACAAATGTATCATCTCTATTACTAAATGAGCGTAATAAAGCTGTTGAAATATTACGAGGCCCAGACCACATAAATATTCTCATTTATCTTAATAATTTTTCATACCAATTTTTTAATTGATAAGTTAAATTTTTATTATTTAATTTTAATTTTTTATTATTTATTGCATTAACTGGAACTACACCACCAAAACTACCAGTCACAAATGCTTCATCAGCTTGCATAACTTCTTTAAGTTTAAAATCTTTTATTAAAACTTTAATTTTATTTCTTTTACAAATATCTATTATTTTTTGTCTTGTAATACCTGTCACTTGATATTTACCTTTTGAGGTATAAACACATTTATTTTTTATATAAAAAAAATGCGTGCTATTATTTGTTGCAACATTGCCATTAATATCAAACATGAGTGACTCATCTCCCCCTTTTTTATGACCTTCTATACAGGCTAAAATACAATTCAGTTTAGAAAGACTATTTATTTGAGGGTTTTGAGCATTTAAACTGCCTCTAATTGTTTTTACAGTAACTAATTTCAATCCTTTGTTATAAATATTAATGTTTGGTTTTTTATATTCAGGTATAATTATTACTGAGGGATTTGAAACAACGACTTTTTCAGATTGATATGGGGTACTTCTTAAACCACGAGAAATAATAATTCTCATGTGTACATCATTTTGCATTTTATTAATTTTAATAGTTTTCTCTATTATACGGGTTATATCTTTCCTATTTAAGTGAAGTTTAATACTTATAAGCTTTAAATCTTTGTATAATCTATCTAAGTGGTCTTTAAGAAAAATAAATTTACCATTGTATATTCTTCCACTTGTCCAAACTCCATCTCCTAACAATACTGATGAATCAAATACAGATATCTTGGCTTTATCCCTATGATAATATTTACCATTAATATAAATCTTAATTTCCTTATTTCTTTTATCTTCTTCAAAATCGTGACTGGAAACCATTACAAATATTAATTTAATTATGATTATCGGTCTAGTAATAAATACTATATACGAAGTATGTCTTACAGGTAATCAATAAATGTTTAGTAAAAATTTAATAATAATATTTTTAAGCTCTACAATCGCATCATTTGCGCCTGTAATTACAGTATTATTGAGTGGTATTATTGGAAGTCAGTTAATTGATGCCGGTTGGGCAAGTACATTACCAATGTCTTTAATGATTTGTGGTACTTTTATATTTGCACCTATAGCTTCTAAGGTTTTTAGTTTAATTGGAAGAAGAAAAGGTTTTATGACTGCCACAGTTATAAGTAGCTTTGCTGCTATGATTTGTGCATATTCAATTACAGTTGCTAGTTTTTATATATTCTCAATAGGTTGCTTACTAATTGGAGCTGCACATTCTTTTGTTCATCAATATAGATTTGCAGTGCCAGAAACTGTTAAAAAGGAATTTGTACCTAGAGCTATGTCTTATATTTTGCTACTAGGTATTGTGTCAGCTTTATTAGCGTCTAATTTTGCAAATCTCTTTAAAGATTTAACTGATAGTCAATTCACAGGTTCATTTCTTTTTTTGTCAATAACAGCTTTAGTGCCAATATTATTTCTTTTTTTCTATGAAGATGAAAAAATGAACATAGAAAGAACTAAATTTGAATTTAGTAGAATTAATTTAATACTAAAAAATAAAAAAATTATTTTATCAATTATTACTGGTGGAGTAGGGTACTACGTCATGGCTAGTATAATGACAGCTTCAAGTTTATTTCTTCATGTATTTAAAGAATTTACAATATTTGAAACTTCAATAGTAATTCAGCTGCATATTATCGGGATGTTCCTTCCGAGTTTATTTACTGGGGATTTAATTAAAAGATTTGGACATAACAAAATTATAATTTCAGGTGTATTTTTATTATCTGCAAGTATTTTTACTAACATTTTTTTTCAAACTTATATAGGATATGTAATTGGTTTAATATTGTTAGGCGTAGGTTGGAATTTTTTATTTTTGTGCTCAAGTGCTATATTAGTACTTTCTTATAAAATTGAAGATAAATATGTTGCTCAAGGTTCAGCTGATTTTATTATTTTTGCTACTCAAGCAACTGGCAGTTTGAGTGCGGGAATACTTCTTTACACTACAAGTTGGCAGTTTCTAAATATTATGTGTATACCGCTTTTATTTGCTGTGCTTTATGTTGTTTATGTGACTAATAAAAAAGAAAATCTAAATGTAACTTAAAAAATATTACTTTTAATTTATAAGTAAATTATGAATAAAAAAATACTATTTATAGGAGCCAATGGATACATGGGGCATGGCATGTCTCATAATCTTTTAAAACATAACAAGCTTTATGTCCTTGCAAACAAACAAAGAAATAATATTGAAAATCTTATAAAAGATGGAGCAATAGAAATTAAATCTTATGAAGAAATAACTAATCTTAATTTGGATTGTTTAATGTTATGTGTAACAAATACTCCAATAGCTTTAAATATTGCTAAGCAAGTAGGTCCATTATTAGATAGCTCTACTCTTGTCATAGATTTAACAACTCATAATAAAAATGGTACTAAAGAAATGAAAGATATATTTGATAAATTTAAAATTTCTTTTGTTGTGTCTCCAGTAATGGGCTCAAAAAATGAAAGTTTAAAAGGAATATTAGGATCGATATGGGGTGGCAATCAAAATAAATTTGAAGAATCAAAAATATATTTAGATGCTTTTTGTAAAAATGTTTTTAATTTTGGCTCTGTTGAAAAGGCTTGCGCTGCTAAACTATTATCAAATTTTTTATCACTATTAACAACTACAACTGTCATTGAATATTTTAAATCAGCTGAAAAACTTGATGTTGATTGGAGAAAATTATTTGAAGTTGCTAAACTTGGATCAGGTAATTCTGGTGCTTTAGGTAGAATAGCGGAAAAAGCTATTTCAGGTGATTATAAAGGTTATACATTTTCCGTATCAAATACATTAAAAGATTTAACATATATAAACGATCTTTTAAAAGATTTTCCAAATGCAGAAAAGTTTTCATCTATAGCTAAAACATTTTACGAAGAATCCGTTGAAAGTGGTCATGGGGATTTATTGATTAGTGAATTAATTGATAAAGAAAAATATTAATGGATAAACTAATACCAATTATTTACATGGCAGGTGTTTTTTTGTTAATCTTCCCTGCTTTTATGAATTCAAATAATAATTTCAAAATACTCTTTACCAACTTATCTATTTGGGTAGCAATTATTTTAGTAGCATTTTCTTTATATTACTTTTACAATCTATATTTAGATTTTTGATAGATTTAATTTAAATATTTTAATATAACCAATATGATGATTTGACATGATATGTTCTAATATTTATAGCGCATATTTTAAATGAACGCTCCCACTGTAGCTAAATCAAGAAGATTAAGAAGTACCATATATTCATCTCGTATTGAGAAACAGGGTTTGAAATCTTATACTGTTTACAATCATATGCTTTTACCAGCAGGTTTTTCAGATTCATTAGAGGATTCTTATTATCATCTTAAAGAGCATGTTCAGATTTGGGATGTTGCCGCTGAACGCCAGATACAAATTAAAGGCGAGGACGCAAGTGAATTAATTCAATTAATGACACCTAGAAATCTCTCTAAATCAATTGAAGGTAAATGTTATTATTGTCCAATAGTCGACGATAATGGATTCCTAATCAATGACCCAGTTATATTAAAATTTAATGACAATAAATGGTGGGTATCAATTGCTGATTCAGATTTGTTATTATTTGCAAAAGGTTTAGCTATTGGTAAGAATTTTCATGTAAATATTTCTGAACCTAATGTTAATATTATGGCTGTTCAGGGGCCTAAATCTTTTTCATTAATGAGCAAGGTCTTTGGAAAAGAAATTCTAGATCTGAAATTTTATAATTTTAAATATTATAATTTTAATGGATCTTCCTATTTAGTTGCAAGATCAGGCTGGTCAAAACAAGGTGGTTTTGAAATATATGTTGAAGATGATGATGCTGGTTTAAAACTATATGATGAATTTTTTAAAATAGGAGATGAATTTAATGTAAAACCTGGTTGTCCTCATCTTATTGAACGAATTGAAAGTGGTTTACTATCCTATGGAAATGATATTGATCTAAATGATAATCCATTTGAATGTGGATTTGATAAATTTGTAGATCTCGATAATGACTTTAACTTTCTTGGTAAAGAAAAACTTAAAAAGATTAAAGAAAATGGAATATCAAAAAAATTAATGGGAGCAATTATAGATATTAAAGAAATTCAAATGACCGGATCTCTTAGTTTATTTTTTGACAATAAAGTTATTGGAGAATTAAGATCAGCAGTCTATTCACCAACATTCGATAAGGTAATTGGAATAGCCATGATAGACAAACCATATTTTAATATTGATCAAGAGTTTGAAATAAATCTAATAGATAAAAGTAATAAAAATATTCATAAAGGGAAAATTTGCGAATTACCTTTTCTTTAATAGTTTTCCATGAGTAAAAATATTCAAGCAATACTTCTTGCCTTAATAGCATCATTTTGTGCAGTCTTAATGTCAGTTTTTCTCAAATTGGGCCAACAAGATGCAAATGTATTCTCTGTAGGTTTTATGAGATTCTTCTTTGGATTATTAATTATTTTGCCATTTATAATAAAATCAAGATTTAAAATTTATAATACTGCTAATTTAAAACTTCATATTTCACGAAGTATAATAAATGTTCCTATGATGATTTTAGGATTTGCTGCATTGATGTATATTCCTTTAGAGCAAATAAAAGCAATTGGTTTTTTAAGTCCAATCTTAGTCGTAATTTTGAGTGTAATTTTTTTAAAAGAAAGAATTTATTTAATTCGAACTTTTTCGTTGATATTAGGTTTTATTGGAACGTTAATTATTTTACGACCAGGTATAATTGAAATTAATATTGGTGTTTATATGGTACTTCTTTCCGGACTGTTATGGTCAACTGTTATTATTATTACAAAATTTATGTCAAAAACTGACTCTGCCATGACAATACTTACATATCAATATACATTTGTATCATTATTTACTTTACCATTAGCTATTATCTATTGGTCTAATCCAACTTTTACATCAATTTTTTATAGTTTTTTGGCAGCAGTTGTTGGTACTGTTTTACATCTTTGTATTAATAACTCTTATAAATTAGCAGATTTATCAATTATTCAACCCGTTTGGTTTACCCAATTAATATTCGCTTCTTTGCTCGGTTTTATAATATTCGGTTCATTACCAGATTTATTTACATGGATTGGTGCTATTTTAGTTTTTTCATCCGTTCTTATTATTACTTACAGGGAAAATTACTTAAAAAAAGATATAGCAAAAAATTCTATGCCACTCAAAAATTAAATTTTATTAAATTTACCTTTAAAAAAGAATATAAATTAAATAAAATAATTTTATGAATACTAAGCTATCCAATCAATTTAAATATTCTGGTATTTGGCCAGTTGCTCCAACACCATTTCACGATGATGGCCAAGTTGATTATGAAGGAATGAAGAGAGTAATTGATTGTATAGTTGATCAAAAAGTTGATGGTGTTTGTATACTAGCAAATTTTTCAGAACAATTTTTACTTTCTGATGAAGAGAGATTTAAATTAACTAATTTATGTTTAGAGCATATTAATGGAAGGATTAAATCTATAGTTACTATTTCTCATTTTGCTACTGATATTGTTTATGAAAGAGCTAGATTAGCTAAATCATTAGGGGCAAATATAGTCATGATGATGCCACCATATCATGGTGCTTTATTAAAAGGTAATCAAGATCAAATTTATAAACAGTTTTCTAAAGTAAGCGAAATAGATATACCTATTATGATACAAGATGCTCCTCTATCGGGCATAGAGTTACCTGTTCCTTTTCTTACAAAAATGATTAATGAGATTGAGAATCTTACTTGTTTTAAAATTGAAAGTGCTCAAGCAGCTTCTAAAATAAGACAATTAATATTAAATTGTAAGAACAATTTAGACGCGCCATTTGATGGTGAAGAATCAATTACATTATTGGCTGATTTATATGCAGGCATTACTGGCTCAATGAGTTCTGCCTTATTACCAGATAAAATTAGACCAGTAATTATTGATTTTCTAAATGATAAAAAAAAAGAAGCAGGAGAAAAATACAATAATATTTTACCATTAATAAATTTTGAAAATAGACAATGCGGTTTTCAAGCAACAAAAATAATTATGAAAGAGGGGGGTGTAATTAATTCAGCATATTGCAGACATCCAATAAAAATTTTAGATGATCATACCAAAAATTTACTTATATCTATCGCTAAAGACTATGATTTAATTTCAATGAAATGGGGAAAATAATTTAATTAATTGACAAATATTATTTAAAAAATATTCAGGTAAAATGTTAAAAAAATTAGAAGGTCTTTTAGAAAATTTTATTTTCAATTCTAGGTGGTTACTAACACCAATCTATATTGTACTCGTCTTAACTTTAATAATTATTGGCGTTAAAACAGTTCAAGAATTTTTATATGAAATTACTCATATTTTTGAAATGACTGTTAATGACCTTTTAATATTCGTATTACATATTGTTGATTTGGCATTAGTTGCTAATCTGGTGTTAATATTAATTATGAGTTCTTACAGCTCTTTTGTTTCAAGAATTGAAGTTGCTGAAGATTCAGTTGATACTCCAAAATTTTTAGGCAAAGTTGGATTTAAAGATCTTAAACTAAAAGTTATTGCATCAATAATTGCAATTAGCTCAATAGGTTTACTAGAAGCTTTTGTTGATACATCTAAAAAAACAGCTGATGAAATTTATCTAATGATCTATATCCATGCTATTTTTATTATTTCTGGTTTGTTACTTGCTTTAATGGATTACTTTAGTAGTAGATCAGATCTAGACGAATAATTTCAAATAGTATCTTGCAGATAATTCAATTTTACATGTGTCATCATGTTACCAAGAATCTATAATTTATTGTATATAAATAAAAAGAGGAGGCTTATATGGTCGAAAATTTTGGTGGAAGTATTATTTACCTAATACTTTTTATTATTCAACTATTAGGTTTAACATTTTACTGTTATTTAACTATTTTGAATCCAAAAAAGATTATTAATGATTATCAAGTTGGTGAAGGAGCAATTGCTCCAATAAGACTGATAGGATCTTTTATACTGCCATTAGTATTGGTAGGGATTTATTTGATGTTCACTTCAATTGAAAATATGTGGGTATATTTTGTTCTAGGTCTTATGACTACAGTTTATCAGCTACTTTACGATCTTGGAAATAGAATGGGTATAATAGATAAAAACTATACTATTGTTAATAAAACAGAAGATACAATTATTTCTATTGTTTTTGTTATTATTAATATTGTTCTAATAATAGGACTACAAGATAGAATAGGTTTATAAAAAATTAGATTGCTGGATTAATTCCAGCAATCTATCCTAAGCTAAATTCTTTAATTTTATTAAATGGAAAATGATCGGCAATATCCTTCTTTGCATAATATACTTCTTCTACTATGCCTTCTTCGTTGATTAAAACATCTGTTACAGCAATATCAAAATATCCTTTTATTCTCGTTGGAATATAACCTCTAATTAAAGCAGGAAATACTTTATGAGCTTTAAATAGAAATGTAGCAAACATTTTAGAATAAGATCTTTCTACCTCATATTTTTGAAAATATTTAAAATCATTATCAGCCAAAACAGTAAAGGGTAGAGGACCATGTTTACTCATAAAATGTTTTAGATTATCAACTGGTGAATGGAATATGCCTACATGAGTAAAATTCTTACCAAACTCTCCGAAACGTCTATTGAATTCGTGTAACCTTAAATTACAAAAACTGCATCCAGCTATTCTATAAAAAGTCAGCAAAACCTTTTTACCTTTAGTTTCAGATAAATTAAATATTGAACCATCTGGTTTAGGAAGAGTAATTTCCTCTATTTTATCACCTTGTTTTATTTTCATAATAAAATATTAATACTATATTATAAAATAATTAATATTTAATTTTAATGACAATTATAATAACATTTAAATTTGTACACTACCTTGCAATAGTTTTTTCTGGTGGAGTTTTAGTTGGTGGTGGTGTTATTCAATCTGTTTATGCTAAAGCAAATCAAATTCCTGATTTAACTACAGCGAAGGTATTGAAGTTACTTGGCTATATTGGTCTAATATCCTTAATTGTTTTATGGATATCTGGAATTATACTATCAATTAATCTCTATGGCGGCTTTATTATTAATAGTGCATTTACAATCAAAATAATTGCAGCAGGTTTTCTTTTAGGACTATCTACTTTTGTAAATTTTCACGTTTTTAATTCTTCTAAAAATAATTTACCTCCAAATAAAACTATCATGAAAATAGCTACAATGAGTGGAAGAGGGCTGTTAGTAATAGTTTTAATTGCAGCAGCAATTGCATTTTATTAAATTCAAATAATTAAATTTTCTTTCCAACACTTATTGATTTGATGTCAGTAATTTTAGTGTATCTATTGATCATCTGTTCTGTCTTGTGCCCACTCATTTTCATAATTTCGTGAGTTAATGCACCATTCATTCTTGCTTGTGTAATTGCACCTATTCTCAGACTGTGTCCTGATATTTTATCACAATCATTCAGTCCGGCTAGACGGGCTCTTTTTTTTAAAATTAAAACAAAACTTGTATCTGTTAAACTAATTTTTTTATTATTGTCATTTAATTCATATTTTATAATAGAATTTGCTTTGTCAATTCTGTAAAATAGGGGGCCAGAGTTTATCATAGATACCTCTAACCATTTGTTAAGAGCTCTAATTGGACAATATAATTCACTATCATCTCTTTTTTGCAAATATATTATTCTACCTTCACCTTTTTGGTCAGTTTTTGAAAATGGTATTAAAATTTGAATTCCACCATTATCATAAGTTAAATGTTCATATCTCATTCCCAGTAATTCTGATCTTCTACAAAAACTAAAATACCCAACTAATATAAGAGCTTTATCTCTAATATTTTTATAATCATCAGTATCATCTGGAATTGAATTGATAATTTGCTCAATATCTTTTCTTAATAACTCTTTAGCTTGACCCGATTTATTATTTTTTTCGTTTCTAACTATTGCTCCAATAGTTTCTGAAATATTATTGTTTTTTCTGTCAAATTGAAAACCGTTTATCCTATATTTATATGTTATTGATGCTAAAATTCTTTGAATTGTAGATGCTTTATAAGCAGATGACGAGTAGGGGTTATTATTAATTTTTTCTCTACCTGGAATGTTGCTTGTTCCCTTCAATATTTTCGCTTCTGGATCTTCATGGAGCCAATCTAAGTAATTACAAGTTAATGCATAAGCGCTTTCTAAATCATCAACCTCTAAAGGACTACAATTATGCTTATTTTTACAATAATCGATAAATTTAAGCCAATCTCCCTGATATTTATCTTGAGTGTTTTTGGCTTTAGATTTTTCTTTTAATTTCTTTACATTTTCATTTAATAATATCTTTACCATGATAAAATAATACATTACGATAATTACAGTTATCGTAAATAATAGTCAAGTGATAAATAATATAACTATAAATCAGTAATTTATATATATTATCTAATTTAATTTCTAATATTACAAACTAGATATAGATTTTCACGTGTAATAAAATACTGTATATAGTGTATCAAATGGAACAATTACCGCAGATTTCAGCTGATTCCCAGATCTTTGTATTAACGGGTGCTGGTATAAGTAAAGAATCTGGGATTGAGACATTCAGAGACTCTGATGGACTGTGGAATAATCATAGGATTGAGGATGTTGCCAGTCCTGAAGGATTCTATAGAAACCCTACTCTTGTATACGATTTTTATAATAAACGCCGAAAAGAACTAAACTCAGGAATTAAGCCAAATAGGGCCCATATTTTACTACATGAATTAGAAAAAACATATAAAATTCATATAGTTACACAAAATATCGATAATTTACATGAGATTGGAGGTTCATCATCAATTATTCACATGCATGGTGAGTTAAATAAAGCTAGATGTATCATGAATGAAAACCATGTTTTTCAATGGCTAGAGGACCTCAATGAGACCCATAAATGCCCTAAATGTAATTCTCAATTAAGACCTCATATTGTTTGGTTTGGAGAAATGCCAATGCAAATGGAAGAAATCCATGATTTAGCTGAGCAATCTAGTTTGTTTGTCTCTATTGGGACTTCTGGAGAGGTCTACCCTGCCGCTGGGTTTGTTTCTATGTTCAAAGATATGCAAAAACCAACTGTAGAACTAAATCTAGAACCATCACGCAATCAAGATCAATTTGATTTTGCTATTCATAAGCCTGCAACAGTTGCTGTTGAAGAATTTAAAAACTTACTTTTAAACAATTTAAAAAACTAATTTATTCACGTTATTAAATTTTTTTTAACAAAAAAATTTTTCTATAACTTTCTTTATAAAGAATCATTCGCATTAATGTTTTTATGACAAGAAAACATCCTGATTACACTGAAGCACGTAATTATTACATAAAATGAGAGAGAAATGAGTACCCTACTCTTCAAGATATCGCTACAGAATTCAATTATTCTTTATCTACATTAAGAAAACAAGCAGCAAATGAAGGCTGGCTTTCAAAAAGAAAAGAAAGAATTGATCTTAAAGAAACAATTAAAATGAGAAAAGAATTTATGGGAAAAGCTTCTAAACTTACCAATGTTTCTTTTAATGCAATTAGTGCTGCAGAATATATCATTACTAAAATTCAAGAAGAGCAAAAGCAAATTGAATTAGGACATAAAAGTTTTGATGTTCACATTGCTACTAAGCAAATTTGGGCTTTAAATAATGCAATGAAACTTGTTGAAAGAGGTCAACAAACACTTGATGAGATCGAAAATGGACATATGTCCCCTCTTGATGATTTATCTTTCTTATAAAAAAATAGGTAAAAAGAAATAATTAACGAGCTTCAACCAAACCTGGAACTTCAATTAAGATGATTTCTGTATCAGGATGACATTCAAGTGATATTTCTTCTTCATTTTTTATGGCTATACCATCTCCTTTTGAAGCTTCAATATCGCCAATCTTAATATTTCCTTTAGAAACAAGAAGATATCCTTGTCCTTTAATAAGATGCTTAAGTGTTGTGTTATCTTTAAACATACCAGTGTATATTCTTGCATCTTGATGAATTTGAAGCGGCGCATCATTATTTCCAGATACTAATAATTTTAGTTTATCTGTTGTAGAGGTAGTTGGAAATTCTGCACTTCCCCATTTTGGCTCAATATCTCTTGATTTAGGTATGATCCAAATTTGAAAGATATTCGTCTCTTCATCCTCGTGATTAAATTCAGAATGCATAATTCCTGTTCCAGCACTCATTACTTGAACATTACCTGCAGTAGTTCTCCCTTTATTACCTTGACTATCTTCATGACTAATAGCCCCTTTTCGAACAAAAGTTATTATTTCCATATTGTCATGCGGGTGCTTTCCAAAACCTGTATTAGGAGCAATTCTATCGTCATTAATTACTAATAATTCTCCAAAACCCATTTTTTTAGGATCGTAATAATTAGCAAAACTAAAATGATGTTTGGCATTAAGCCAACCGTGATTGGCACCACCAAGAGTATCAAATGGATAATGTGTAATCATGGCTCTTAGTTAGTGATCAATTTTTTATAATCAAGAATATCAAATGATCAACGAAAAATTTTATAAAATTTTCTAATCATCAGATTAGTCAAACCAGATCATGTGAGTTGCTAATTTTAATTGATTTTACAATTACTCTAGCTAAATAAAAACGTATGAAAGAAACTTACTACAAACCTTTTGGGCCAACAATTGGTAAATATAATTTATCACATACAATGATTGGTAAAGTTAATTCTTTTGCAAATAAGATAATTGAAAATAAACACAAAAGTAAAGTGTTGGATCACTCACATAGATTAGTGGGAAATGTTCAACAACAATTTCGCTTAACAAAAGATTTTCTTTTTACTAGCGGTTTAGAAAAACAACTTAACCGCATTATTGAATCTTATTACAAAAACGTCATTCAAGTTAAGCCCTCCTCCATTAAAATTGATCGCGCGTGGATTGTTAGACAATTTGCTGGTGATTTTAACCCACCACATATTCATAGAGGGAATGTTAGTGGAGTTTGTTATCTTGAAGTTCCAAATTCTATTAAATATAACAAAGAGATTGCTTTTGCTGGAAGACTTTCTTTTTTTGATGGTCGTGTCTCCATGCCACGCAATAGTCCTCCTTTGGTAAAGCATCGTATTACCTTTAAACCTCGTGTCGGTGATATGTATATATTTCCTGCTTTTTTAATGCATGATGTTCATCCTTTTCGTAAAGATGGCGAGCGAAGATGTTTTTCTTTTAATGCATTTGTAAAAACTTAAAATTTATTTTGTAGTAGCAAATTATTTTTGGTAGGTAATAAAAGAAGGAATTTCTTTCATTACGATTATCCCACCACCAACTAAGGAGATTGTTAATGGACTCTGCTATATAAATATTTCATGTCTATAATGCATCCAAAGCATTTATCTAAGAGTAAAAAATATGTAACAAAAGAGTGTTATGGTTATTAAAATAAGAAAGGAAAAATTATGGACTCAAAAGCAATAGTACAAAAAGGTTATGATCTATTTGGAAAAGGTGACATGGAAGGTTTCATGGATTTAGTACATGATGATTTTATTTGGATATATCCAGGTGATAAACATCCATTTTCAGGAACTCATAATAAAGAGGGTTTTCAACAACAATTAATGAAAACTCCTGAACTCTGGACCAATTTTCAAGTTACTATAGAATCAATGATCAGCGAAGGTGATAAAGTTTTTATAAATGCAAAAGCAACTGCTGAAGGCATGGATACAATTTTTGGACACTACATGGAAGTAAAAGATGATAAGTTGTCAAAGTTTATCGCTTATGATGATACTTTAAGTATGTTTAATGCAATGAAAAAATAGATTTTATAAAAATTTCATTAGAAGGGATTAACTCCCCTCAAATTTTTTAAAAGAATACAAATTTCAATTGTAAGAAAGGAGTTTAATTATGAAAATTATATCACACGCAAAATTAACTAAAGGTTATGAGCATTGGAAACAAGCATTTGATGAAAACGAAAGTTTAAGACAAGAATATGGGGTTACTGTATTAGCTTACGGACATCCCAAAGATAAAAAAGATGAAATTTATACTGTTCTTCAGGTTGAGTCTATGGAGCGAATGCAAGAAATGTTGAATTTACCATCAATGGTAAAATTAAGAACAGAGGCAGGAGTAGACCTTGAAACTCAAACATTCATTATGTTAGAAGGTGGAAATTAATATTGTAATATGTCTAATCCTTTTATTTTAATAGCTAGAATAAGAGTAAAAGAAGGTAAGGTTGATGAGTATCTTAAGATAGCAAAAGAAGCTGATGACGCCGTTAATGCATCAGAACCAGATATGTTGATCCATACTTTTGATCAAGATCCAACAGATCCATTAGAATTTACCTGGAGTGAAGTCTACCGTACCAGTGAAGCGATGGTTCATCACATTAATAACCCTCCTGTTGTAGCTTATGTAGAAAAACATCAAGAAATAGCAGATAAATTTGAAATAGAAGTTTACGGTAATATTACGGATGAAACTATTAAAGCAATTGAAGATCTTAATGTTCCCTTCAGACACTTTAAAACAACTAAAGTTGGCTATATTAGAAAGGAAAAATTCACATGAAATATATTCTAATTTTTTTACTAATTGTATCTATACCCTCTTTGTCTTTTGGAAATAAATTCGAAGATAAAATGAAAAAAAAAGAAAAGAAAAATTATGATCAATATGTTCTAAGAGGTGAATTAGAAGGCAATATGGTTTTCACAATAAGAAATATCAAAGAAAAAAAGGGGTTAGTTAGTTTTTTTGATGAATTTGAAGATAGATTTGGTGTCAAAGAAAAAGGTGTAGAATTTAATATTAAATATTCAGATGAAGGTCATAAATTGGATTGGGAAAGATGGGGTAATCCCGGGCACGCTCAACGCTTTCAGATAATGGAACCACTTAAAAAAGTTGCCAAAAAAAACCAAACTAAATGGTACCGCGTAGAATATTTTTTAGATGGAAAATATTTTAGCAAGAAACATAATCTAAGTATTTTTGATTTTAAGCCTATTAAAGGTAAATCAGAAGTAGGAGTAGGCCCAACTTTTAATTATTCAAATAATAGGTTTTCATGGACATTTAATTCAGAAAAATTTTTTACAGATAATAATGAAACTGGTCGACAGAATTATTACAATACCTTTTCTCTTGATCTTAACCAAAATGAAATTTCCTTAAAAGGGAAGTGGGTTAATTTAATAATAAATGCTAAGTGGGCAGATGATGGCTTCTTGCATTTATGGATTGATGGGAAACTGGTATCAAGTTACTATGGTCAAACTTTGGCAGGCGCAGATAAAATTCGTATAAAGTTTGGTCCTTATCGAAACTATATGGATGATGCTACGTCAGAAAATATAGATATCCCTGATCTAAATGTGAAATATGCAAATATTGGAAAATCTAATAAATGTGATGACCTTTGGTCTGGATGTGATGAACTGACAGATCAGTTATTGAATAATTCTCAAGCACATTTTGCTCATGCTATAATCTTATGTGAAACCGCACCTAATAAAGATACGAAATGTAGAAATTCTGGTTGGCCTCAAAAAAATATTCCTTTTTAATTAAATTAAAAATGTTTTTAAAATTAATTTACTTATTAGAAAGTTAATATTGATTTTTTAAAAGTATAAAGTTAATATAAATTCTTTTTTAGCTTCCTCAATTAAGAATTTTTCTAATTTAGATAATTCCTTTCTAGAAGTTATTTTATAAAAATCTTCCTTCCATGGTAAATGATCAGTTTTTATATAGACCCAATTTTCTATTTTTGTTTCATCTTCATTAAATTTTTTAGCTATCTTTTTTACTATAAAACTTAAATAATATTTTTTAACTTTTTCTTGCTCGTCGGATAATCTATTATTAACTTTAATTATCTCTCTTAATTCTTCATCTGTATACTTAACTTCTTTATCAAGTTCATAATTTAAATTTAATTTTTTAAATTTTTGGAATATTTTATGTTATCAAATTTTATTTTTATAGAAGTTTTAATTGAAAATTATTATTTTTTATTTCTTTATTTAAGTGTTTTTTTATAAGAATTTCATTGATTTGTTCACCAATACATTTAGCTAAAATGGGTGGTACAGCATTACCTATTTGAATGCCAATTGATCCTCTAGATCCATAAAATATAAAATCATCATCAAAGGATTGAAGTCTTGCAGCCTCTCTTGCTGTTATTGCTCTGTTTTGAAGAGGGTGCACTACCCTGCCAACTGATGGTGTATCAAACCTTGTTGTTATAGTATAGCTTTGTTTGTTTAACTCCATTCTACCAAATGAACCACTATGAATAGATTTTGTCCTTAAATTTTTTGGTAAATCATTTCTGCCTTGACCAGGTTTTATCATTTCTAATAATTTAATAATTCTTTCGTCATGACTGCTTGCAATATGGTTATATAGAATATTACTTTTTTTTCTTCTTGCTTTTTGATACTCACTTATGGGTTTTTTTGTGTATTGAGTTTCAAACTCACCTTCCCCATTATTTAAAACAGGTAAATCCATAATTGCATCACTTATTGAAACATAAGAATTTTTATATGTTGTTATTTTTTTTGGATAAAAAAGATCAGGATTAATTTTTAAATTATTACCTATAAAGAAAGCTCTTTTTCTTTGTTGAGGTACTCCATAATCAGATGCTTTTAATACCTTAACCTTCAAATCATAGCCAATACTATTAAATAAGTTAAAAATTTCATTTTTAATTTTACCATTTTCTAAATTTAAAATCCCTTGCACATTTTCAATTACAAAAACTTTTGGGTTAAGGTTTTTAACAATTTTATAAAATTGATAAAATAATTGATTTCTATCATCATCGATAAATTTACCATTACCTCTAATCCTTCTTCCAGACATGCTAAAACCTTGGCAAGGAGGCCCACCAATTATGATATCAATTTTTTTGTTTTGTGATAATTTTTTAATATCAATATTAATAATATCTTGAGAAAACATCTTAACATTTGGGTGATTTTTTGTGTAGGTATTTGCTATACTTTTATTAAACTCAACAGCAGAAACAATATTAAAACCAGCTTGTTCAAAACCTTTTGAAAAACCACCTACTCCGGAAAAGAGATCAATAACATTAAATATCTTTTTTTTGCCAGCCATATATATTTTTTGAACCAATTAATATTTTTTTGTAATTAAAAGCAGTTGATAAAAATTTATCAAGATTGTTAATACAAAAATAATTATATTTATAAAAACTTTTACTGACAATAAAAGGTATAATTATTTCATATAATTTATCAGGAGTTAAAATATTATTATTTTTTTCAATTAAATTAGTTACATTTTTAATTAATAATTTTTCTAACTTTTCTTCAGATAGATTATTTTTATGGATTTTGATTTGGTTATTTTTAGTCTCTTTTCTAAAATTATAAATAAAATCACCATAAAATGTATTTTTGTAATTAAGACCTTGTGTGCCTGATTTAACTGCTTGTGATTGATAATTAATATTAATCAATTTAAATCCAGAATTAAGAGCGGCATTTATCACTGCTCTCCATATATTCATATCTCTATTATGAAAAGAAAAAGAAAAATACTTTTTGTTTTTTAATACTCTATAGATTTCTTTAAATGTACTGGTCATTCTTAACTCGTAATCTTCATATAGTTTTTTTCTATAAGGATCATAAATTATCTCACTTTTGTATTTAACTTTTTTTTGCAACCAAGAATTCCAAAACATACTTAAGCCTAAATATGCAATACTTTCACCATAAGGAGGGTCAGTAAAAACATAATCTATTGATTGGTTTTTGAGAAAATTCATTTTTTCAGAAGTTTTATTAAAAATTTTAGCATTTTTTGAGTTGAGATTTAACTCTTCTTTACCTTCTTTCATTTTTTTGAATCTATTTTCAAATGTAATAAATATATTTTTTTCAGTATGGATTTTAGGAACCCATAGTTTACTTACTACCCACCCCGATCTACCACGAATATTTTTTTCATTTCCGGGTATCATTTTGGATACAGATGATAACATTGAAGAAAAACACAACATCAAACAATCTCTGTATTTGGTATTTTTTATTAGTAAAATCTTTTTATAAATACTACCGAGTATTAATAATGCTCTTTCAGAATAGAGTTGATCTATATTAGTTTTTCCACTCCTTTTAACATATTGCAATATTAAATCTTTTGGGTAAAAAATTTTATTTTCTTTACTTAATTTAAATAATTTTCTTTTTGCTTGGTTAAATAACTTAATATCTTCATCATTAGCTTTTCTATTGGTTTCACCACATTTTTTACATTTCACTTTTATAAGTTTCAATTTTTCTTGTTCCCATATTGAATTAATTAACTCACCACTATTTTTACAATTAATACAAGATGATTTATAATATTTAGAATATTCTAATTGTGTTGTTGTAAGGATTTCATAAAATATTTTTTCTAGCCTATTTAAATTTATATTCTCTATTGTAATTTTTGTCAGTAAACATGAAATTGGATTTATATCAACACCAACTGCATTTCTTGATTCTTTTAGAGATTCTATTATAACAACACCACTACCTAGAAATGGATCTAATACCGTGTCACCTTTTTTTGAGTAAGCTTTAATGTATTCATTGACTACATTGTGTGGCTTTCTACCCCAATATCTATGAAGTAAATAATGTTTTGGATGACTTTTTGGTTCAATATTTTTAGAAATTTTCAAATTTTATCTCCAGTGTAAATCATTAGATTGGAGATAATTTAAATATTTTGATTTATTATGTTTATCAAATAAAATTATTGATTTGGTTTTTAATAAATTTTCAAATTTATTTATTCTATTATTAACTATATCAATTTTTTCATCAGGTATTTTTATATAAGTATTGTTTATTTTTAAATGATTAGAATATTTGAATATTTCTGGAATTCTATCATCAAGACCTTGAGATGCAGATGGTGTTTTTTCTTTCAAAAGTCTTCTGAGATCGTGAATATTCTCTTCTTCACGAAAATTTATTATTAATCTATATGCGCTATCCCAATCATTATAATTTTTTAGAAAAATAATAAAAAATCGCCATTCTTCTAATGATACCGTGTATGATCCCGTTGTTTTTCCTATTTCTAGAATTATTTTATACAACGTCATAATAAAATAATTTTTAAAATCTGTAAAAAAAACCCTTGTATCTTTCGCCTTTCTTATATCTGTATCTCTTCCTATTCCTCCAAAATAAAATAATTTTTCTATTTGATCGGTAATGATATTATTAATAACTCTTAAATTAGTTAAGCTTGAATCCCTTAAGTAAATTTTTTCAAATACTTTTGTTACAACCCATTTATTGTGTTTTTCCTCTTTTAGTAATCCTAAAATTTTTGATAAAAAAAGACCTCTTCTTCCAGCTGTGAATTCTTCTGTGTATTTTTTAATTTCTATTTTAAATTCTCCATCTTTTATATCAGGTTTTTCATATAATATTTTGCAACCTAGTAATTGATCTAATATATTCTTATTTTGTTTTTGTATTTTACAAAAAGCTTGATTTTTTGTTTTTACTTCTATTGCTTTTGCATATTGTATCCATTCATCTGAAATTTTTTCAATTCTAACTCTTTGACTTAGTAACGCATCAGATCTATTAAAGAATTCTTGTAATCTTTTTGTAAAATGAACTTCACAATTATTATTATCAAAATAATAGGTATCTTTTATTTTTTTATCTTTAATACCTAATGATTTTCTTAATTGATCTGCTCTGTATTGATTTTCACCAATAAAATCTAACACTATGACTGACTCTTTTCTTGGAGATATTCTTAACCCTCTTCCTAATTGTTGAGTAAATATAACTTCTGATTCAGTAGGTCTTAAAAATAATAAGCATTCTACATCTGGAAAATCTATACCTTCATTAAATACATCTTTGCAGAAAATAATTTCATAATCGTTATTTCTAAACCCCTCGGTAAATTCTGCTCTATCCTCAGCACTCAACTGACTAACATCGCTATGAATTGCCTTAGTTTTAAAACCATTCTTATTAAATACATTTGATATGTGTTCCGCATATTCAATACTTGGACAAAAACCAATGGTTTTCTTTCCTAAAGCATGGTATTTATATTCCTTAACTATAGCCTTATCTCTTTTTTCAACTATTAAAAGCTTATTAAGGTCGTCTTCATCATACCTAAAACCGTTATGGTAAATTTTTGAGTAATCAATATCATCATCAAGCGTAATATATTTAAATGATACTAACCATCCCTTATCCATTGCTTCATGAACTCCAACATCATCAATGACGTTATCATCATAAACTGTTTGAACATTAGTCCCATCAGTTCTTACTGGAGTTCCAGTTACACCAAGTAAAAAGCTAGGTTTAAAATAATTTAATATTTTTTGATAACTTTTTGCAGTTACATGATGGGTTTCATCAAAAATGATATAATCAAAATGATTTTTATCAAAAATTTCTAAATTTTTTGTTTTTGACAAAGTTTGCACTGATGCAAAAATTACTTGTTTATAAAAAATGCCTTTTGTTTTCTCTTTGCCATAATAAAAACCTTTTGAACTCTGTGGCCAAACATCATCGAATGCATTTTTATTTTGTTCAAGAACATCATTTAAATGAACTATAAATAATGTTTTTTTATTATAACGTTTGGCATCAAAAGCAGTTAAGTATGTTTTTCCTAAACCAGTTGCGTGAATAATAATTCCTTTTTTGTTTCCTTTTGCTCTAGATTTTTCAATTTTATCTAACGCAATCCTTTGTGGCTCATAAGGAGTTATTTTTTTATCAGTATATTTGTTCAGAGCATAAACATTTAATTCCTCATCTGCTATGAATAATCTCTTTAACTGATCAATACACTTATGTGGTTTTTGTTTAATATCATCTAGAGGTACTCTATGAATTGTATAACCTTTTCTTGATAATACATTTTGTCTATCATTTTGATCAATCAATTGTTCTGGACTTAAAACTCCATGAGTTCCGTAATCATCTATTTCGATAGCATATTTTTTTAATTTAGTTTTTATTGTGAAATCGATAAAATTATTTTTTCCACTATCTCTTTCGAAGGGAGTTTCTGGATTGATTAAGTTTAATCCATATTCTTTTAAATATGGATAATAGACATTTCTTATAAACATTTCAGATCCATAGGTAAGTTTTCTACCTCTATACTTTGCATTTAGAAAAAAATTTAAATCCATTTAATCAATTTCACATGCGTAAACATATTTGTGACCTAAAAGTTCAAGACCAAAATGAAGGCCTCCTAAGCCTGAAAATAGATCAATAAATTTTAATTTTGCCATTTTAATTAGACACCGGAGTTACGATATAAGCAATGCTTGCAGTTTGGATTTTGATCTGGAATTTTATCATTATCTAATGTTTTTTTAATATTTAAAATTGTTTTATCAACCCAAGAATAATCTCCTTCATAGGATAAAATATCAATTTTAAATTTTAACTCTTCATTAAAGTTTTCTATATTTTTATAATATGCACTACAAAAAACAAAATAGGCAGTTGTAGAAACATCAAAGCCATTTTTATTAAACAGCCATTGATAAAATTCAACTTGTTTCTTATACCAATATTTATGAGGGGCTCCTTTTTCATCTAATGAGGGATCTAGAGGTTCATTTGTTTTTTTATCATATGATACTGTTGTACTTTTATAATCAGCAATAAAAATTTTACCATTTTTGTCAGTCCAACAATCATCTATTGCCCCGTATAATAGAAAATTAGTATCAGTATCGTGGTACTGTATTCCTTTGCGATTATTTTGCCAATCTTCAATTTCATCATGTTTATAGGGAATTAAATCTATTTCATGTTCTTTACAGTATGGGTGTACAGTTTGTGTTTTTCTATATTTATCAAATTCATTTTTAAGTAATTTATCCAAAGCTGTTGGAATATATGACATTGGTCCTGATGGACGGGCAATGCGATATTTTTCTAAACGATCTATGTAAAAACAACGAGGACATTGTAAAAAAAGATCAACCTTGCTTCGACTAAGTTTAAAAGGTTCGTTTTGACCTGATATATATAAATTTTTTTTATTAACCATTTTTTATTTATTTATACTTATTACAACCGCGTAATATTAAAAAAAAGCCCAAAAAAAATAATATTGTAAATAAGAGGTCATTGTTGACCTCTTATTTTCAATATAAGTCAATCTCTCTTGGCAGTTCGTAATGAGCTAATAAAGGTGTGGCACTTAACAGGAGTTTTGAAATGATTAATTTTATAATGAATATTTTTTTGACTCAGTGCCACAGAAATATTTCTATTTATTAATTTAGGCAAATTCTGGTTTAAAATATGTTTAGATTAAGATTTGTTCTTAATATTACCTTAATCATTTCTCATTTTTATCAAAATTTATTTTTATAGAAGTTTTAGTGGCACCAGTTATCAAAAGAATTATAATTTTTCTATTTTCCCTCCTTATTATTATTCTCCTTCTAGCTGGTGCTGCTAAAGGGGATCAATTATTAAGTTCGAAAGAATTTATTAAAAAAGAACTTCCCCTTGATCAGGGAAATGATAAAATTATTATTACTGAAACAAAAGAATATCCTAAAAGAACATTTTATTTTGATCCTTTAGTTGTTTTTGATGAACAAGATGAGGTAAGTTTGTGCGGGTATGAGCTTACGACAGTTGATTTTACGGGTACAAGGATTGTTGTCAGCATTTATGCTGCTCTTTTTGATGATGCACCAGCAATTATCAATTATGTAAGGTTAGAAACATTACAATTAACGCCTTTTAATAAAGAATTATCTTTTAGTGATATGAAAAAATTGGAACTCTATCCCTACACAATGGAAATTATAAAAAATAATACTTTATTTGAGTCTCTTGAAAGAAATAATTCCAAAGCAAGTGTTATAATTCATGAGTCAACAAATAATTATCTCTTAGATAAAGGGAAAATCTTAAAAGAATTTTATATGGGTGGATATGATTTACATGTAGAGTTTATTAAAGGATACCCTATTCACATCCCTATTCCGCAAAATATAAAATTTTTAAATGCTAAAATTGATCTCATTGATCACTGTCTTATTGAACTAATAAAGAATGAGAAAAAAATTAAAAAACCTGAAGAAAACTTTTTAAAAGAAGCGTCTTATATAATTCAACAAATTTATTTAAAATATTAAAAATTATAATATATTAGTCCGGGGTATAAAGCCCTCTCCACTGAGGGAGTTTTGCCCCATTTATTTTAATTATATAAGATAATTTGTGCATAGATACTTTTTAATCCCATTTATTGGATTTTTTACCATTGTATCTGCATTTGTTTTTTTCCTTCAATTCATAAATGAAGATTGGAAATTTATTGCTCCTAAAATTATTCTTCCTGATTCTTGTGATAACTATATTGAAACTGAATTTATCATCTATGAAAATGATAAAAAAATAAACAGATCGTTTAAAGATGAACAAGATACCTATAAAGGAAATCAATTTCATCCAATTTTTTTACTCCCATGTGAAAGAGTTGATCGCGAATATGATATTAATAATAAAATTAATTCTTCTCTTCTTGCAATAAACAAATGGTTAAGAGAACAGACATCAAATCAAGAAATTAGATTTGATAAAAAACTTGATGGTGACATTGATATAACTTTTTTACGAGTAAATAAAACGATGGATTGGTTTGGAGATTTACATAACAAAGATAAATCAATTAATATTACAGAAGTATCGAATAAAATTGAAAAGATAATTAATAATAATAGTAATTTCTTTAATAATTTTTCTTCTAAGAAATTTATTATTTTTTTTGAAGGTTGGGAGAAAAGAAAATATATTGACTATGACATATGTGGTAAATCACGATTTAATGGCAATATTGCAATTTACTACACTTATTCTAGATTTAAAAAAAACATTGGTGATGATGTAATTTTATCAAATAATGATAGAATATTTTCTTGTACTCACAAAGATCATCTAAATGATATGAATGATGAAGTCTTTGGTGATGCAGAAGCTACAATTTTGCATGAAATGATTCATGCATTAGGCTTTCCTGCTAGTTGCTCAACAAATAATAAATTTTATCATGTTACTGATAATAAAAGTGATATTATGCATAAACAATCTGGGAAAAAATATTTAGACTATAATAATGATGATTATTATAATCATGAACTTGATAACTGTCCTGATTTAAAAAATAGTAAATTTTTAAAAGAATTTTTGTAAATAAATTATTTTCTAAGCGTAATTTCAGGAATAACTAATTCTTCACGTTTATTTTCTCTGATGTTACTCAAGAATTTAAACACTACTTATCTACTTTAAGAAAAAAAGTAGCAAATGAAGGTTGGTAAGGCACTCTTAAATAGAGTGCTTTTTAAATTATGAAGTAGGAGGAGAAAAATCTACTTTATTTCCCATTTCTCTTACTTTGTTTAAATCAACAGACTCTAAAGTAACTGCCTCAGTAAGAGTACCTGCTGCTTTTGCTTTTAGAGCACAAGCTGCCATACTTTCAAAAGAATCAGCTTCAGTAATCATTACAAAATCATACTGCCCTCTTGTAATATGGTAATCAATTAATTTTCCACCAACACTGCTTACCATTTTTTCCATAGCTGCTTTTCTATCAGAGTCTCCATTAATGATACCATCTGCACCTTTTTGAGAATATATACCAAGTGATACAAAAATTGACATTTAATAACCTCCTTTTTAATCTTTATTAATTATATTTGAATTTTTTATTAAAAAGTTATGAAGATCAATAATATTTTTATTAATAAACTTAAAAGATTTGAATAACTATTCGTTAATTGTTAAGTTAGAATGTTTTTAATTTAAATGACTTAGTGCCTGGTCTAAATCATTAATTAAATCTTCAACATCTTCAATTCCACAACTATATCTTACAAGCCCCTCCGGTATTCCAGCAGCAGCTCTTTCATTAGCACTACACTCAACATGACTTGTTGTTGAGGGCGGCCCTACTACTGTTTCTACACATCCAAGATTTGCTGCCATATGAGCATATTTTAATTTAGGTAAAAATATTTTGATTGCATCTAAATCACCTTTAACAGCAAAACTAAGCATGCCACCATAACCACCAGGCATTTGTTCTTTGGCAATTTCATGTCCAGGATGAGTTTCTAAACCAGGATAATTAACTTGTTCAACCATAGGATGTTTTTGTAAATGTTTTGCAATAATCATTGCGCTTTCATTTTGTTTTTCTATCCTTAGTTTAAGAGTTTTCATACCACGTAATAAGCTATAAGCATCCATTGGTGATAAAGTTGCTCCATTTATCTCCCTGTAGTGATTTGCTTTCTTAATTAGATCTTTATTGCCACAAATCACTCCTCCAAGAGCATCAGCGTGACCACCTAAATATTTTGAAGCAGAATGAAGAACAATATCTGCACCTAATGTTAATGGATGCTGATTAATTGGAGTAGCAAATGTATTATCAACAATAACCAAAGCCCCTACTTTCTTTGCTTCTGCACTTAGTTTTTTAATATCTGTAATTTTAACAGTTGGATTAGTTGGTGTTTCTAAATATAAAATTTGGCAACCTCTTGCTATTTCATTTTTTATTTGTTCATCATCATGGGTTTCACAAAGACTAACGTCTATATTTAACGGAGGTAAAAATTCATTGAAAATTATATTTGTTCCACCATAACTATCTTTAATAGAAACAATTCTGTCTCCAGATTTTAAAAAGGTTAATAAAGAATTACTTATAGCGGCCATACCTGAGGAAAAACTTGTAGCTGCTTCAGCATTTTCTAGTTCTTTACATTTATCTTCAAAGGCTCTTACAGTAGGATTGCTATTTCGGGAATAAATGTGGCCATCAACCATACCAAGAGCAGCTTGATGCCACGTATCAATATCTTTGTATCCAAAAGATACGCTATGAACAACGGGGACTTGTGTGGAACGTTCATAGAGCTCATGCTCTTGTTCTCCGCCCCAGATACTTTTTGTTGATTGTCCTATTTCTTTTTTATCACTCATAAAAACTCCTATTCTTGCATGACTATAAATAAGCAAATTACTTTTCAAGGCAGCGCTATAAAAGCCTTTATCTTGATGTGAAATATTATACTTAAAATTATTAATTTTGATAGAATTTTTTTGAATTCTTGTATTTTCAAATTAATAATAAAGATGCTAAGATTAAATAATAAAAATGATCGAAGAAAATATTAGCTATTTTATTAATTTAGATAAATATCCAATTCATGATCCCGAAAGTAAAAAATATCAGTCTGTTATCAAAGAAGCTCGAGAAGCTCTAAAATTTGATGGTTGTTATGTTTTACAATCAATAGTTAATGCTGATGCTATTAAAGAAATGCAAGATGAAGCAACAAGAATTGAAAAATTAGCTCATTATACATCAAATAAAGTTAATGTATATTTTAGCAAGGATGACCCATCTTATCCTGAGGATCATCCACGTCGATTTTTTATGGAAAGAAGTAATGGATTTGTTTCAGGTGATAAATTTCCTGAAAATTCAAAAATAAAAGATTTATATTATTCTGAAATACTTAAAAATTTTATTGCTGATTGTTTAGAAGTAAAAATGTATCACTATGCTGATCCTTTAGCTTCATTAACAATAAATGTAAATAAACCAGGCGATCGTTTTTCTTGGCATTATGATACAAATGAATTTACAGTTACAATGCTAGTTCAGGATTGTGATCAAGGAGGTATTTTTCAATACGTTCCTAACATTAGGAATAAAGATGATGAATGTTATGATGAAGTTCAAAAACTTCTTCATGGAGATACATCTAAAATAAAAGAAATAAAACTTAATGAAGGTGATCTTCAATTATTTAAAGGTCGTTATGCTCTTCACAGAGCAACCAGAGCTGAAGGAGATAAAACAAGAAATTTAGTTGTATTTACATACACTGAAAAAGAAAACGTTATTGGATCTTCTTACAGAACAGAAGAGCTTTACGGTAAGACACTTGATGTTCATAAACAAACAAAAGTTAGAAGTGATAATTTAACTGATTAAAACTATGAAAAAAATTGGAATGATAGGTCTTGGAAATATGGGTAGTGCAGTTGCACGCAATATTCTAAGAGCTTACTACCCTCTTTATGTCTATGATATTAATAAAAAAGCTGGCAAAAATGTAATAGATAATGGCGGTATAGTTACAAACTCCCCAAAAGAACTTTTAAGTGAAGTTGATATTATTGTTTCTATGGTTTTTGGGCCAAAAGAAATTGAAGATGTTTTAAAAGGACAAAACGGTATGCTGAAAACATCTTGCAAAGATAAAGTTTGGATAGATTTAACAACTAGTTCCCCTACTCTAATGAGAAGTTTAGCAAAAGAATTTGAAGATGCTGGTGGGTATACAGTTGATGCACCAGTTACAGGTTCATTAGACTCAGCAATACGCGGAGATATGATTATGTTTGTTGGGGGATCAGAAATTGCCTTAGAAAAAGCAAAGGAAGTTTTAGACACAATTGGCAAAACAAGATTAGTTGGAAAATATGGCAATGGATACGTAGCAAAGCTTGTTAACAATCAATTATGGAAGATTCATGCTTCAGCTATTGGAGAAGCAATGGTCTTAGCTAAAAAAGCAGGATTAGAACCAGATGTTTGGTGGGAAGTAATGAAAGGTGGTGCAGCAGATAGCTTTGTTCTTCATCATGATGTGCCATCAATATTTGCTGGTCATTATGATCCATCTTTTCGTGTAGAATTAGCATTAAAGGATTTGGATTTAATACAAGAATTAATTAATGAACATAAAACTAGAGCAGAATTAACTAATGCTGCTCATGAGAGATTTAAAGAAGCTAAAGATCGTTACGGAGACAAAGCTGGAGAAATGACAGTTTGCAAAGTAATCGAAGAAGATGCTAATGTAAATTTACAAGTTAAGGGTAATTGGATTGCCCCATGGGAAGTAAAACATCCTAAAGAAAATTAAATATTAATCATGTTCTAAGTGTTGTTTTAGCAACGACTAAAGATTTCTTTCTATTCTCTCTAAAAACTATGTAAATACCACTTACAACAATAAGAATGATACCCATAAAGGAATAGAAATCTGGTAGTTCATTAAAAATTAAAAATCCTAAAATTACTGCAAAAATTAAATGAACATATTCTGCAGGGGCATTTATTAATGGAGACCCTATTCTATAAGCTGCTATTAAAGATATAATGCCTAAACTTCCTAAAACTCCAATGAATAAAATAAAGATAACGGTTTGAATGTCATTAAGGATCCAAGGATTATTTAAATTATCAAGAATATTAAAATTTATATCTGAGTGATATATCAAAGCACTTATTACAGTTCCTCCAATAAATGAACCTATATAAATATGAAAAGTTTGTTGAAATAATGAATCTTTATCAGAAGTCTTTTTAGCTAATGTCATGGATAGAGCATAACTGCACGCTGTAATAATAGGAAATGTCATATAGATATTTAAATTTGTAAAATCAGGTTTAATAATTAATAGTGTTCCAGAAAAACCCACTATAATACTGAAAATTCTATTTATACCAATTTCATTTTTTAAAATAAAATAAGAAAATATTGTAATAAAAAAAGGACTGACAAAAAATAAGCTCGTTGCTTCAGCAAGACCAATTTTACTTAATGAAATAAAAAAAAATAAAAAACCAAAAAAGAATGATACACCTCTAAAGATAGCAACATACGGATATGAAGAACTAAAGACAATCTTCTGTTTTGTATAAAGTAAATAAAAAATTAAAATTAAAGATCCTACTATTGCTCTAAAAGCTAATATTTGAAGTAATGACAGATCATTAACTGTTAACTTGATTAAAGTATCATGAACAATAAAAAATAACATTCCAAATATAATAAGTAATAATCCTTTAATATTGTTATTCATTAAATAAGGTATAATACTATTTTTGTTTTAGAATAAACAAAAAATGGATTGTAGAAGGTGATAGATTTTTTTTCTAAGTTACGAGATAATCGTATATTCCAATTTACTGTTGTAATCATTATAATTCTTAATGCTGTATTAATTGGAGCCACTACTTATGAATTAGAACCTTTATTTTTAAACTTCATACATCTTCTTGATTATGCAATAACAATTTTTTTTGTTATTGAGATCTTAATTAGATTTATTGGTGAAAAAGAGAAAAAAAACTTTTTTAAAGATGGTTGGAATATATTTGATACAATTATAGTTGCAATTTCACTTATCCCTATTCCTAATAATTCAAGCTACCTAGTCTTACGTTTACTTAGAATATTTAGAGTTTTAAGATTAATTTCAGTAATACCTGAATTAAAAAAAATAATTGAAGCAATACTTGCATCAATCAAAAGAGTTTTCTATGTTAGTCTCCTTCTTTTTATAATTCTCTATATTTATGCAACAATGGGATCAATTTTATTTGGAGAAAATGACCCAGCAAGATGGGCAGATCTTGGTATTTCACTTATTACGTTATTTCAAGTTTTAACATTATCAAGTTGGGAAAATGTTATGCTTCCAATGCAAGCAATTTATTGGTGGAGCTGGATTTATTTTTTTAGCTTCATTACAATATGCTCAATTACAATATTAAATTTAGTAATTGCCATACTGGTAGACGTTGTAAATCACCAAAAAAAATAAATATTTATTGAAAAAAAGGTTAAATTTTATTAGAATTATATTAAATTTTAATAACGATAGCAGTAACAGCAACCTGCATAATCAAAACTGAAGATGGAGGGAAAAAATGTTTGAAAAAAAAGAAGATAATTCAAGTTTTACTGCCGATGTATTTAGACCGACAAAAGGATCTGCTAAAGTAGTAATTGGCAATGGTGTATCTATTAATGGTGAAATAAAGAAAGCCGATGAAGTTCAGATAGATGGAGAGGCAGACGTAACAATGAAAACTGATAATTTGGTAATTGGTGTAACAGGAGAATGTAAAGGCGATATTGAAACTCATAATGCTGATATTTGGGGTAAATTTGATGGTGATATTAAGGCATCAGGAACGCTTACAATTCAAGAGCAAGGAAGTGCATCGGGGAAAATTGAATATCAAAATTTACAAATTAAACTAGGTGGTCAAATTAGTGGAGATATTAAATTATCTGATAAAATAAAACCTATTAAAGAGCAAAATACATCTGTAAAAGATGATAGTATGTCTTTACAAGAAGCAATGAAGAAGGATGAAAAATAATTAATAATTTAATTAATTTTTAAGATTTAAAAATTATTGATAATGAAAAAATCATAGCATCATCCTGATACTATTTCTTTTTAAATAATTACAAGTTTAATTATTAACTATATAAATTATTACTTCAGTAATCTAATTGCACCATTCACCTTGTTTAAAAATTGGAATCATATTTCCATTTTGATCTTTACCTAAAACATCAATTTTATCTGAACCAATCATCCAATCTATGTGAATCATACTTGAATTTCCACCTCTAGATTTAATTTCTTCTTTACTTAAATTTTTTTTACTTTTAAAACATTTAGAATAACATTGACCTAATGCAATATGAGAGGCAGCATTTTCATCAAATAAAGTATTATAAAAAGTTATACCTAGCTGTGAAATTGGTGAACTATGAGGAACTAAAGCTACTTCTCCTAATCGTCTTGATCCTTCATCTGAGTCTAAGACTTTGTGTAAAACACTTTCTCCTTTAGAAGCACTAGCATTGACAATTTTCCCCTCTTTAAACTCGACTGCGATATCTTGAATTAATGTACCTTGATATGAAAGTGGCTTAGTTGAACAAACCGTTCCTTTTACATTTAATGCATGGGGTGTAGTAAACACTTCCTCAGAAGGAATATTTGGATTGCATATTATACCATTCTGAGACTCAGAGGCGCCACCCATCCATTCATGATCTTGAGCTAAACCAACTTCTAGAGATGTGCCTGGACCTGAGTAATGAAGAGATTGAAAATTCATAGAATTTAACCAATTAGTTTTTTCACGCAAATTTTTATTGTGATTATCCCATTCTTTAACTGGATCGTCAGATAAAATTCTAGATGCATGAAAGATTGCATCTCCAAGTTTTTTAACTGCTTCATCTTTTTCTAATTCTGGAAAAACTCTTTTTGACCAAGCTGTTCCAGGCCATGAAATAATATTCCAATTAATTTTAAATTCAGTTATTCTCTCTCGTGCAGGTTTATATGCTAATGCATTAGCCTTATTTGCTCTAGATACTTTATCAGGATCCATGTCTGCTAAAAGCATCGGGTCATCACCTGCGATTGCCATTCTTGCTGTATTATTATCAAATGATTCTGCCATTCCATTGTAAAGCCAACTAGCAGCTTTATCAAATGACTCATCATGAGCATATTTAAAACGTGATAACGTAATATTGGAATCTGTAAATAAAGGTGTGACTATTCCAGCACCTTCTTTATAGGCGTGTTCACAAATTTTTCTGACTAAAGGAATTGATTCCAATGGGGCGGTAATTAATAAATTTTGACCTTTTTTAAGAGCAACTCCTCTTTTAATAGATAAGTGAGCTAATTTATCTATATTAATTAAATCTAATTTAGTATCCATCATTATTTAATTAGTTTCGAAAAATAAAAAAGTCTATAAAATTATAACTAAAAATATTTAATTTTTTAATTATCGATAAAGATTTTGGAGGTTGATATGATTAGAAAAGGTATGGTTAGAGCGATAAAACCAGAATATGTAAAAGAATATAAAAAGACACATTCAAATATTTGGCCTGAAATATTAGAAAGAATTACTAACTGCAAAATAAAAAATTACTCTGTATTTGCCTGTGGGGATAAACTATTTAGTTTTTTTGAATATCACGGCGACAATTTTGATAAAGACTCTAAAGAAATGAAAAATAATAAAAAATTTGAAGAATGGGAAAAATTTCATGAACACATGTTTAAACCTTTGGAAAACAAAAATACTGATGAAGGATGGATTGAATTAGAAGAAATTTTTAGGAAAAATTAAAACAATTTAATGTGCCGCTAATTTCTTGGCGCGTCCGACAGGATTCAAACCTATGACCTATCGCTTAGGAGGCGATTGCTCTATTCATCTGAGCTACGGACGCATAATAAAATAAAATTCATTTTTTGGATTAAAAAAAAGATAAGATGACACATAAAAAAGCAATACCAAAAAAAATATTCATTATTCTATTTATAATTATTTTCTTTTTATCTAATAACTCTTTATTACTTTTTAAATAATAAAAAAAACAACCAATAACAAAAAAAGCACAACCGGCAAAATAAATATACAATTGTGTATCATTCATCATAAAATTAAGTAATTCTATTTTTTTTTAAATATTTATTCATAACTATTTAAAAAAACTTTCCTACAAAATATAAACCAAATGAAACTGAAAAACCAATTCCAACAGCATACAAAATTGTACCTATGCCAACTATTCCACCTAAATAAAAACCTAAAATAACCGCACTTAATTCTAAAAGAGTCCTTATTAATGTAAAAGACATTCCTGTTTTTTGTTGTAGTGCTGTCATTAATCCATCTCTAGGTCCTGGTCCTAAATTTGCCACCAAATAAAACCCACTTCCTATTCCCACTAGTATAATAGCAAATAATACCTGAATTAGTTGTAAATAAATATTACTAGGGCCTGGTAAATAAGGAAAAGAAAAATCTAAAACTATAGAAATAATTATAGCATTCATTATAGTTCCAATACCTGGCTTTTGTTTTAATGGCACCCAAAATATTAATACAATAACACTTACTAAAAAAGTAGTAATACCAATTGTATATCCGCTAATAAATGATATGCCTTGATGTAGAACAAACCAAGGGCTAACTCCAATGTTAGCTTTTACAAGTAAAGTTTCCCCTATACCAAATAAAAATAGTCCAATTATTAAATAAAGAATGGTCAAAAACTTAGGTTTTAAGTTTAGCTCATCATTTGAACTCCATTCTAAATGTGGAATTTTTTTTAATGTAAAAATGTGTATAATTTTTTTAATCATATTGAAATTTTTAAGCTTGATGAAAAAATTTATTTAAATAAACTATAAACTAAGATGACTTATAAAGCACAATCAAAAAGATATACTAAATTAATATATAGAAGATGTGGAAATAGTGGCTTACTTTTACCACCAATAACTTTAGGTTTATGGCATAATTTTGGTGGAAAAAATAGTATGCTTAACGAGTCAAAAAAAATATTATTTCGTGCTTTTGATAGAGGAATTACCCATTTTGATTTAGCAAATAATTATGGACCACCATATGGTTCAGCTGAAAGTAATTTTGGGAAAGTATTAAATAAAGATTTAAAAAAATATAGAGATGAATTAATCATTTCAACTAAAGCAGGTTATGATATGTGGCCTGGACCTTATGGTGAATGGGGTTCAAAAAAATATCTTTTAGCTAGTCTTGATCAAAGTTTAAAAAGAATGAAGGTAGATTATGTTGATATATTTTATTCTCATAGATTTGATCCATTGACTCCTTTAGAAGAAACCGCAGATGCACTTGCTCAGTCAGTAAAGCTAGGGAAAGCTTTATATGTTGGAATTTCATCTTATTCTTCTAAGCAAACCTTAAAAATGAATAAATTATTAAAACAAAGAGGCGTACCATGCTTGATCCATCAACCTTCGTATTCAATGATTAATAGATGGATTGAAAAAGATTTAATAAAAACATTAAAAAAACTAGGAATCGGATGTATTGCTTTTTCACCATTAGCTCAAGGCATGTTATCAGGAAAATACTTGAAATCTATTCCTAAAATTTCTAGAATTTCCGATAATTCATCACTAGATAAAAAAATGATTACCGAAAGTTATTTAACTAAAATTAAACAATTAACTAAAATAGCTAAAAAAAGAAATCAATCATTACCTCAAATGGCATTATCTTGGGTTCTTAGACATAAAAATATGACTTCAGCTCTTATTGGAGCAAGAACTGTTGATCAACTAGATGAATGTTTAGATAGTCAAAATAATTTAATATTTTCTTCTAATGAATTAAAAGAAATAGATAAGTTTGCAAAAGAAGAAAATATAAATCTTTGGTCAAAATCAAGTAAAGACTAAGAATGGAATATTAATTAACCAATTTTTTAGATAAGAATCATTAATATTTTGATAATTAATACTAAAGGAGATTTTATGGCTGAATATATTCTAGAAGCAGGAGGAACAATGGCATTTACATTCCATGTTTTATTCATGCTTTTTAATTTATTTATTATTTATCAGTTCTATTTTAATGATAAATTTTTCAACGAATTAGGTTTTTCCAATGAGGAGCCTAAATTGGTTTTTAGAGGACCTTTAGGTGCAGTTTTTCTTACAATGCTATTAATGTCTGTATTGTTAACTTTTGATGTAACTGGAAATACCTATGAAGAAAATGTAGTACAATATAAATTCTGGTATTCATTTTTATTCATGCTTATGGCAATAGCTTTAATTAACTCAGTAGTTAGGTATTTTAATCTAGTAAACAACTATGGAATTACTCCAAATATAAGAGGTGTAATGTTTCCATTAGTTGGATTAATTATAATTATTCTTAGAACTATATTTGAGGGTTACTAATAAATTACAAGCGGTTTAATAACCGCTTGTTTTAATTAAAATAACTTCTTATTTTATTTCTTGATGCGTAATGTAAAATTAAAGAGACAATAAATAAAAATAAAAAAAAATAGTATTCTCTATATTCAACTTCACTATTGTAAAAAACAAATAAACAACAGACAGTTAAAGATTTAATATAAATTTCTAAAAATTGAATAGGATAAAGTTTTTCTGATTGTAGAAAAAGATATCTGAAACCAAAGTAGGCAAAAGTTAAAAATACAGCCAATCTGACTGAAGCAATTCTATGATATGGTATTTCTTGTCTTTCAACTATTGTGTATGGAAAATAGACAGTCACACCCATAATCTCTGCAATTATAAATGCTAACGCCCATATACTTAATATACCAATTGTAATTTTAGCTAATATCTTTGCCATAATAAAAAACTATGGTCTTTTTTTTAATAGGGTTTTGACCAACCTAAAATATAATTTAACAATTTTTCAACAAAAAATATATAAATATTGATTTGTTTGCAGAAAACTTAGTTTTTTTTATTTAAAATTATTTTTAATTGGTGAAAAATATAAAAGTATCAGTATTGAGCCACTAATCAATCCACCAAGTTGATCAAGCATACCACTAAAAGCAGTATAGATAACAGAACCACTAAAAAAATTTACAACTATACCAGCTACTACTAAAAATAAATAGAGTGGCTTACCATAAGAGATAAAGCGATAAAGTAAATTTAAAGTAAGTAAGTATAAAAAAAATAAACTAATAGATATTATTCGAGAAAAATTTTCAAAATTAGATAATAAACCATCATTCAAACTTTCATAAAGATTAGAAATTTCAGATGGTTGATACATAGATGATATAACCATTAAAATTATGACAATAAAATCGGCTAAAATTAAATTCTTAAAAATTTTTTCAATTTCCATTATTTATAAATAGATAGTAAATTAATAAAATAAAGATAAATAAATTTATTTACTTATTTATATATATTAAGGCTATTTTGTCAGTTTATTGTTGAGAATTATTTTCTAAGGTTTGTACATGTATATCCAAGTTTTCTATAGCAACATCATTATTTATATTATCATAAAAAACACCTTTAATAGGTGATGCATAACTTGCGTCTAGTCCACAAGAAACACGTATATACCTATCATCAGGACTGCACTTATTTGTGGGATCAAATCCCACCCACCCTAAATCATTAATATAAAACTCAGCCCAAGCATGAGTAGATTGAAATTCTGAAGAATGAGAATTATTATGCATATAGCCATTCACATATCTTGCTGGTATACCAATAGTCTTTGCAGCTGAAATCATTATATGTGCTTGATCCTGACATACCCCTTTTTTCTGTTTAAATGCTTCAATTGCTGTTGTTTGATTATTCGTAGTTAAAGGTTTATATTCAATTTTTTCAGCTACTAAATTCATCAAATTATGAGACGTTTCTAAATTTTCATTTTCATTAAAACCATTTTTAGCTTCAATTGCCAAATTTTTTATATCAGTATTTGCTTTTGTTAAATTTGACTCTCTTAGATAAACTAATGGATCTATTTTATCAAATGGACTATGATAGATTCCTTTTGTATCAAATGTCTCAACTTTTCCTAGAACAGTAAATTGTATTTTTTTAACCTTGTTTGTATTTGTAAAGCTTTGAATATTGTTAGCCTCACCATCTTGATAAATTTTAGATTTTTTGGCAGAGTCGTTATGGACGTTCCATTCAAGAATTTTAAGACCATTATATTCTGAAGGATGAAGTTTGGTGGTTTGAATTAATCCTGAAACTGGATTTTTATATTCATACTTAGTTGTATGCTCAATGATTAGTTCCATATTAATTAAAAAACTCCTGATGTATTTCGTTATCAACACTAGATATTTTTCTAATAAATTGTGTTACAAATTGATGAAGACCATATTCAACAATAGTTTCTATTTTTTCTTCTTGAATCTTAGTATTTAGATCTTTTAAATTATTATAAATTCTTTCAACTTTAGATGGACTACATGTTAGATTAGTTAAATGTTTGACAATATTTTGAATACAAAAACTTAAAGATCTAGGACAATTATTATTTAAAACTAAAAAATCAGCAATTTTAGTTGCAGTAATATTGCCCTCGTATGCCCATCTAAAAGCTCTAAAAGAAGATAAAGAACGTAGCAATATACTCCATTGCATATTATCAATATTACCACCAACATATTGAGGTTTAGGTAATAAAACAAAATACTTTACATCTAATAATCTGGCAGAATTATCTGCCCTCTCAATAAATAAACCAAGAAAAAGAAAATTATAACCATCATTTCTAAGCAAAGAACTTAACGATCCTCTAAATAAGTTTACTTGCTCTATGGTCCATTCAGTAAGGTCAGGTAAATCAGATTGAGTAAATTTTTTTTCTTTTAAGTTTAACATTTCTTGATAAGTTTTATTAATTGCTAACCAAGACTCAGGTGTAAAGGAAGTTCTAACTACTAATGCATTATTTCGTGCATTAAGAATACAATTGTAAACAGATGAAGGATTACTTTCATCAAAAAATAAATAGTCTTCAACATTTCTTTGTTCAATTGTATTATATTTATTTTTATAACCATCAATTGCTCCAGCAGCAGATAAAACTGATTCCCACTCATTGTTGTAACCACTTGGATTTGGAAAAAGAGACATTCTATAACCAACATCTAGTAGCCTTGCTGTCGTTTCAGCTCTTTCCATATAACGACTTATCCAATATAGATATTCGGCAGTTCTACTTAACATTTTTATACCTCATTCAGCTAAAACCCATGTGTCTTTAACACCGCCTCCTTGGCTAGAATTGACAACAAACGAACCTTCATTCATTGCTACTCTTGTTAAGCCTCCTGAACTTAATTGAGCCTGCTCTCCAATTAAACAAAATGGTCGTAAATCTACCCTTCTACCCTCAACTTGATTTTTAATAAGTGTGGGTGAAAATGAAAGATCAAGTAAAGGCTGTGCTATATATCCTTTTGGATTTGTTGAAAGTTTCGTTTTAAATTCATCTATAGAAGATTTAGAGGATTTTGGACCTATTAACATCCCATATCCTCCAGATCCATCAACCTCTTTTACAACAAGTTTATTTATATTATCTAAAACATATTTTAATTCTTGTTCCTTTTCACAATTCCATGTTTCAACATTATCTAAGATTGGTTGTTCACCTAGATAAAATTTAATCATCTCAGGAACGTAAATATAAATCGCTTTATCGTCAGCAATTCCGGAGCCGGGGGCTGAACAAATATTGACACCTCCAGTTCTATAAACATCCATAATTCCTGGAACACCAATTACAGATTGAGGATTAAAACATAGAGGATCTAAAAAATCATCATCTATTCTTCTATACACAACATCTACTCTTTTTGGACCATCAACTGTTTTCATATAAAGGTATTTTCCTTCTACAAATAGATCAGTAGACTCAACCATTTCAATACCCATTTGATCAGATAAAAAGCTATGTTCGTAATAAGCGCTATTTAAAGGACCAGGTGTAAGTAAGACACATACGGGTTCTGAATTTTCACATTTAATAGGAGCTAAGCTCATTAAAGTTTGTAAAAGTCTTGTAGGATAATCATCTATTGGTGTTACTCTATTGTTATGAAATAAATCAGGAAACATACGCATCATTATTTCTCTATTTTCTAGCATATAGGAAACACCACTTGGCGTTCGACAATTATCTTCCAAAACAAAATAGTCGTTTGGACCTGTTCTAACTAAATCAATACCAATTATAGGACTATAAATATCTCTTGGAGGGGAAAAACCAAACATTGAAGGTTCAAAAGATTTTTTTTTGTAAATAATTTCTTTAGGAATTATATTAGCTTTTATTATTTCACCTTGATTATAAATATCAGCAAGAAATGCATTAAGTGCTTTAGCTCTTTGGATTACTCCTCTTTCTAATCTTAACCATTCAGTATAAGTAAATATTCTTGGAATTAAATCAAACGGAATAATTCTTTCTCTTGCAGTTTCATTATTTGTAGAAAATGTAATTCCAATATTTCTAAAATGAGTTTCAGCTTCAGCATTCTTTTCAAGAATAACTTTTGAAGTCATTTGATCCAACCAATCATTAATATTGTTATAATGATTTCTTATAACTGACTCAGATTGATACATCTCATTAAACATTAGCAAGCATGCCTAGTGAGTTTTAATAGAAATATTTTTTTACCCCAAAACCTTTTTACCATAGTTATAACAAACCTTTCTTATCCGTTATAATTCATGCTTAGCTATGGAAATTAAATAATAAGTTCCGCGTTCCTTCAGCATTAGCTTACTTCCGATCTGTTAGTACAGATTGAACGATTTAATAACTTGCATGCGTTCCTTCAACTTTCGTTTACTTCCGTTTTGAATAACTCAAAATGAACGATGAATTTTTAATAATAAAATTTATTTATTTTTAAAAATGAATTTCATGCTAAATTGGTATGCATTTTTTGCATATTCAAAATAATATTGAAATACTTACTCTTTTAATAGTCTTTTATCGATCGAAGAAAACAAATATAAATAAAATAACCGGTACAAATTAACCATATTAAAAGAACAATAGTATCATTAATAATTAAGTTTATTTCTGATTTTGTTACTAATCGCAGTGTTGTTGCGGCCCAAACAACAGTAAAAAAAATAGTTAAATTTCTGAATGATTTCACTCTTAATGGATGAACAAACTTCCATGGAACGAATGTCAATATCGATAGAATAATTATAACAATTAGGTTTATCCATTCATTTGTATTTAATATAAAGAAATATAAAACTACAACATTCCAGACTGCAGGAAAACCTTGGAAATAATAATCATCTGTTTTCATATTAACGTTTATAAAGGTGTACAAAGAAACTCCAAATATTAGAGCGGGCAAAATCATTTCAAAGCCAGATGGCACCATCTGAAACCAGTAAATCATTAATGCTGGATTGATAACGTAATTTAGATAATCAATAATGGAATCTAAAATAATTCCATCTAGATTTGGCGCTTTTTCCTCAACACCTACTTTCCTAGCTAATGTTCCATCAACTCCATCTACTAGTAAGGCCATACCAAGCCATAGAAAACTACCGACTTGATCATTATTTAATATTGATATCAAGGCAAGAAATCCAAGTATAGCTCCAGATCCAGTGAAGGCATGAACACCCCATGCGGATATTTGGTCTTTATCAACTTTCATAAATGATGTTGATCTTTATCACTAAAATAAAATAAAATAAAATTTTAAAAAAAGCAGAAAATTAAGGTTTTAAGGGATTTTTAAATTAGACTTATAATAAGTTTATAATATCACTGTCTCCTTCAGCAAAATTATAATTTTTAAATTCATTTTTTTTAACCCAAGCAGAATTTTCGTGTTCATTCAAAATAATTTCACCATTAAAATGAGAACATATAAAATAATGTAATTTTACATTTATTTTGTCATCTTGATAATTTTCTTCACCTATTTTATTCTTAATATTTATTTCTATATTAAGTTCTTCTTTTATTTCTCTTCTAAGTGCAATTTCAAAAGTTTCTCCTTTTTCCACTTTTCCTCCAGGAAATTCCCAACTTAATCCCATATGTTTATTTCTATTTCTTTGCGCAATAAAATATTTATCATCTTTTATTATTATTGCTGCAACAACATCAAATTTATCCATTAATTGGTATTATCACGAATAAACTGATTTGCTTTCTTTATTATATGATTTTTCCTTTCTGCATTCATTTTATCGTAGATATTGACCATCATATTTAAACGCGGGTTAGATTGAAAAAATTTTCTATTTTTATTAATAAAACGCCAATACAATCCATCCATAATGTCATTCCAATTACCTCTTTTAAAATTCATCATTTTCATAAAATAACTTGAACCACAAATATAAGGTTTGGTGCTAAATATACCTCCATCACTAAACAACCCCATACCATAAACATTAGGTGACATTACCCAATCAGAGCTATCAACAAACATTTCCATAAACCAATTATAAACTTCATTAGGTCTAATTTCACATAAGTTCATAATGTTACATAAAACCATAAGTCTTTCAATATGATGGGTGTACCCATATTTTTGAGCATTTTTAATTGAATGATCTAAAGGATCTAATCCAGTTGTACCGTCGTACCATTTTTTAGTAAGAGAATTTTTATGATGGAAAAAATTATTTTCTTCTAATTGTTGATCGTAATTTTGGTAAATTCCCCTAATGAATTCTCTCCATCCAATAATTTGCCTAATATAACCTTCATAAGAATTAATTTTAATTTTATTTTCAACTTTTCTTACTCTATCAATTATTAGTTCTGGTGTTAATAAACCTAAATTAATCATGGGACTTAGAACACTATGAAATAAAAAGTTATTATTAGTATCAACTGCATCTTCGTAATCACCAAATAAATTAAATTTTTTAATAATAAAATAATCTAACCATTTAACAGCATCATCATAAGTTGTAGGTAGCCAAAAATTATGAACTTCACCTGGATGATTTTTAAAAATTGTGTTTATTTGTTGTTTCAAAACTTTTGTATGCTTTGTTTCATTTGCTGTAATCATTTCTGGTATTTTAATATCTTTAGGGAGTTTTTTTCTGTTATCTTCATCAAAGCTCCATTTTCCACCTTTGGGCTTATTATTTTCCATCAAAATATCTATTTTTGCACGGGCAATTTTATAAAAATTTGCCATAAAAGGTTTTTTTGTTTTACTTAAATAATTTTTAAATTCATCTCTTGAATTTAAAAACATGGGTGATTGAATAAAAGTTAATTTAATCTTATTTTTTTTACATAAGGTGATTATTTTTTTTTCAAAAAATTTATCTTCAATTTCAAAAGAAATCAATTCTTCGAATTTATTATTTTTTATAAAATTTTCTAATTTTTTTTCATAGGATATTTTAAAATCCTTTTTTAAATCAATATAATTTACTTTAAATTTATTTTTTTTTAATTCTTCAGCATAAGATCTCATTGAAGACAGAAAAAAAATGAGTTTTAATTTATGATGTTTTTGAAAAGTACAAAGATCAAAACTTTCACACATAAAAATGGTGGAGTTTTTATATTTACTTATATATTTTCGAGGAAATAGTTGATTCCCAAGTATTAAAAATAAACTTTTCATTAACCTTTAAATAGTAAGTTATTAGAAAATTTATATGATTTATTAAATTTAATTGCTTATTTTAAACAATTTTCAATTATAATAACTCATAAATAATGTGTAAATTAATAAAATTATTGGTAATTCCCTCAGTAATTAGTTTTGCACTAATATCTTGTAATACCACATCTCCAAATAAGGTAAAAAAATCTGATGCTCAAAAAGTAACTAGTATTGAATATGGAACAATTAAAACCTCTCTTCCAGTAAAAATTGAAGGTGAAAGTGATTGGATTGGAGCAACTGCTGGAGCAATGATAGGAGGTCTATTAGCATCTCAAATATGTGGAGAAGAGGAAATATTAGGAACAAAGTGTCAAGATATAGCAATAGTATATGGAACCATTGGAGGTGCTGCTGTGGGCTCAGTAGTACAAGCTAAAATTGGTAATCATAATGGCTTCCAATATATAGTTAAAATTGATGAATGCGGTACTGACATTTCTAATTGCCAAAATGATCAAGAAAAAGCTTTTGTGCAAGGAGATGATAATGCACTTCCAAATGGTCAAAAAGTTGTAATTATCTACGGAGATGTAATAAGAGTTATGCCCTATGAAGAATAATTTAGTAAAATTTATTTTTAGTATTTTTTTATTATTACCATTTAACGTCAATGCAGAATTAATATTTGAGGATAATTTCCCAAAGGATATGCAAGGTATTTGGAGTGATGATTGTGATTCAGAATATCAAGTATTCATAATATCAAATAACACAAGTATGTGGATTGACGAGACATATGTTGGATTTAATGTATCAAAAACATCAAAGGTACAGGATTGGTCTGCTTATAAATGGGGTGAACTAGATGGAAGTTATTATTATTTTTTAAAAAAAGATGGTGATAATTTACTTGAGGTTACTGCTCCTGATGATTGGGATGGTATAGATTATTCTTTTTTAAATTCATCAGATTATTCCGTTTATGAAAAATGTGGAACAATCCCTAGTGTATTTCAAATTATTTATGGTGAAATTATTAACTTAATGAATTCTAAATTAATTGAAACATGTAATAATAATAGTAATCCTGCAAATTGTATTAATGAAACGTTTGCATTTTTAGATGTATCACAAGATGATGAATTATCTGTAGCAGAATTAACACGTGCAGCAAGAATAGCAATTTATTTTACATTTATTGACAAAAGACAAGACGAAGACAGAGACATAGGATTTGCAACTTACACAACTACATCACTAATTTTTCCTGCATTATCAAAAATATTAATTGGTAATTATGATTATGATAATTCAAATACAATTTCTTTAAATGAAATATATACCGATCGTATTGATACATTAGATTATCAAAATTTATTTAAAGAAAATTTAAAAGGATTAGACCCAGAAGAATTAAGAAGATTAATTGAAAACTTAGATTTCCTAAAGTCATTAATGCTAAATTAATTTAGTATCTTGACTTTTAAGTGTAATTTTAATTATAAATAGATATGAACAAAAGAAATATATATGCAGCTATTGCGATAGTTTTTATATTTGTTGCTTTAAATTTAACTATATATTTTTTCTATTAAATTATGGTTATCAGAAGAAAATCTAGTATTTATAAAAAATTATATGAAATTAACGGTCAGAAAATGATGTTTGGTCACGATAATATATATTTTAAAACAATTAACTTACCTGCAAAACAAAGATACAAAAATATATGCAGTAAATTTGGTTTAAAAATAATTAAATCTTCTGTTAAAAAAAATTTTCAAATAATTAACATTAATTAAGTGAAAAATATTGCAATAATTGGAGCTGGGATGACTGGCTTATCTCTTGCTTATAATCTTCAAGAACATAATATTACAATTTTTGATAAATCATGGAGACCTGGAGGTAGAGTATCAACCAGAAAACATGATCACTTATTATTTGATCATGGCGCTCATTATATTTCATTAAATCATAATGTTTCTCAATTAAGAGGTTTGTTAAAGCAAATGAATATATCAAAAGAAGTTGAAATTAATTTTTTAATAAATTTTAAAGAAAATAAGATATCAAAAAAAAGGATAATTATCGGAAATAATGGAATGAATTCAATTCCTAATTCAATTTATAATAGTTTAAATATTAAAAGTTATTTTAATTCAAAAATTATAAAAATTATAAAAAATAAAAATAATTTATTTAATCTTTATACTGAAAAAGATGAATACAAAAATTTTAACTTTGTATTAATATGCATACCATACATACAAGCAAAAGAATTAAGTTCAAATATTTTAAATATATCAAATAATTATGAACCAATTTATGATCCAATTTATACTGTAATGCTATCATATGAAAAAAATAATAATATTGAAGTTGATGGAGGATTAAATTTAAATAATAATATTTCTTTTTATATGAAACAAAATATTAAATTTCCAAAATTAAAAAACGAAAATTGGGTTATAAATATGAATTCTAACTATACATCAAAAAATATTAATATTAATTATAAAGATCTAGAAAACTACGTACAAAAAATTTTTAAAAAATCTTTTAATATTAAACAATTACCAATATTTATTAAAGCTCATAGGTGGCTATATGCTCAAACTAAAACTAGTTACAACGATCTATCTAAAAAGAGTTGGATTAACTCAAGTGACAACAAAGTTTTTCTAACAGGTGATTGGGCAATAGGAAAAGGTTTAACTGACGCTTGGAAAGCTGGTTTAAAATTATCACATTATATAAAAATTCTGGATATTTAAGTAATATTTAAATTATACTGGTAATAGATAAATAATTTATTATCTATATAAGAATCTTTCTTATTTTATGTGTGGTATTGTTGGATTATATCTTAAAAAGAAAAGCTTACATGATAAGCTAGGATTTTATTTAAGTGGAATGTTAATAAATATGTCTTCAAGAGGTCCTGACTCTGCTGGTTTTGCAATATATAATAATGATAGTAAAAATTTTAAATTTTCAATATCGATACCCAAAGATTTTAAATTTAAAAATTTTGAAAAATCAATTAAAAAGGAGTTTAATGACATAAAAATTAAAGTAATATCTGATCATATAGTTGTAAATACACGAACATTGCCAAAAAATTTTATTTCTTATTTAAAGAATAACTTTAATGAAGTTAATTTAATTGGTTATGGAAAATCTATTGAAGTATTTAAACAAGTTGGTAATCCAAAAAAAATTGTTGAAAATTTTAATTTAAATAATTTTTCAGGAAGTCACGCTGTTGGACATACTAGAATGGCGACTGAAAGTGCGATCACTTTAGATGGCTCTCATCCCTACTCTACCGGTCAAGATGAATGTTTAGTTCATAATGGCTCACTTTCTAATCATAATAATTTAAGAAGAAATCTTTTAAAAAAAGGTATAAAATTTGATTCATTAAATGATACTGAAGTTGCTGCTGGCTACATAACTAGTGAATTATCGAATAATAAATCTATTAAAAAAGCATTAACTAATTGTTTAAGAGATTTAGATGGTTTTTATACATTTATAGCAGGGACTATTAAAGGTTTTGCAGTTTTAAGAGATGAAATAGCATGTAAACCAGCTGTTATTGCTGAAAACGATGATTATGTAGCTATTGCATCTGAATTTCAAGCTATTGCACATTTGCCTAAAATTAATCAAGCAAAAATATATGAACCTGATCCTGGAGTTGTTTATACATGGGGAAAATAGAAATATTTGATTTTAAAAAAAAGACATTAAGACAAATAAATCAATATTTACAAAATATTGATTATAAAAAAAACTTGAGGGAATATGTCATTAAAAACCCAAATGGTAATCATGCTATATGTGCTGGTCTAAAAGAAGATATAAAAGTATCTATAAAGGGACACGTAGGTTATTATTGTGGAGGTATGAATAAAAATGCTAACATAATAATTGAAGGCAATGCTGGCACAGGACTTGGAGAAAATATGATGTCAGGAACAATACATGTAAAAGGGAACGTCTCTCAATCAGCTGGAGCAAGTGCACATGGAGGAAATATTATTATTGATGGAAATGCAAGTTCAAGATGTGGTATATCACTTAAAGGAGCAGATTTAATAGTAAGAGGTTCTATTGGGCATATGTCAGCTTTTATGGCACAATCAGGAACATTACTTGTATGCGGTAATGCTGGAGAGGCATTAGGAGATAGTATTTATGAAACTATAATTTATCTTGCAGGCAAGCCAAAAAGTCTTGGTATTGATTGTGAAGAAAAAAAAATAACTAATAAAGATTTAAAAAAAATAGAAGAATTATTAATAATTGGAAATATAAAAAATATTAAACCAAACAAGTTTAAAAAATATGGCTCAGCTAAAAAATTATATAATTTTAAAATAGATAATATATCTGATTATTAAATGATTAAAAAAAAGAAAAATATCACAAAACCAAGACAGTCATGGACTTTTGATGAATATACTAATTCAGAAATCAGAAGAGCTGCTAATACTGGGATATATGACATTAGAGGTGGCGGATCAAAAAGAAAACTTCCACACTTTGATGATCTTTTATTTTTAGGTGCATCTATATCAAGATACCCTTTGGAGGGTTACAGAGAAAAGTGTAGTACTAATGTTACACTCGGTACTAGATTTTCCAAAAAACCTTTACAATTACAAATTCCAATAACTATTGCAGGAATGAGTTTTGGTGCATTATCAGGACCAGCTAAAGAGGCTTTAGGTAGAGGTGCAACAATTGCGGGAACCTCAACAACTACTGGAGATGGTGGTATGACCAAAGAAGAAAGAGTTCATTCTAAAAATTTAATTTATCAAGTATTACCATCACGTTATGGAATGAACCCAGATGATTTAAGAAAGGCAGATGCAATAGAAGTAGTAATTGGTCAAGGAGCAAAACCTGGTGGTGGTGGAATGTTACTAGGACAAAAAATTTCAGACAGAGTTGCAAAAATGAGGACTCTTCCAAAAGGAATTGATCAGAGATCACCAAGTAGACACCCAGACTGGACTGGTCCTGATGATTTAGCAATAAAAATTACTGAACTAAGAGAAATAACAGAATGGAAAGTTCCAATATTTGTAAAGATAGCTGGTGCTAGACCTTATTATGATACTGCGCTTGCGGTAAAAGCCGGTGCAGATTGTGTTGTTCTTGACGGGATGCAAGGTGGTACAGCGGCAACTCAAGAAGTTTTTATTGAAAATGTAGGTCAGCCCACTTTAGCATGTATAAGACCAGCTGTTGATGCTTTACAAGAATTAAATGTTCATAGAGATGTGCAACTTATTATTTCTGGAGGTATAAGAAATGGTGCTGATGTGTCAAAGGCATTAGCACTTGGTGCTGATGCTGTATCTATTGGATCGGCTGCTATGATTGCTATTGGTGACAACGATCCTAAATGGGAAAAAGATTATAATAAACTAGGCTCAAAGGCTGGAGCATATGATGATTGGCATGAAGGTAATGATCCGGCTGGTATCTCAACTCAAGATCCTAAATTAATAAAAAGACTAGATCCAATAAAAGCTGGTAAAAAGTTGTCAAATTACTTAAAAGTTATGACATTAGAAGCTCAAACAATTGCAAGAGCATGTGGTAAAAATAATTTGCATAATTTAGAACCAGAAGATCTGTGTGCTTTAACTGTTGAAGCTGCCGCTATGGCAAGAGTTCCTTTAGCAGGTACGAATTGGATACCTGGAATTGATAAATATTAAATTTAGTCTAAAAATTTTTTTATATTTTTAGCTGCCTGTCTAATTCTTTGCGTATTTTCTACCAAACCTATACGAACAAAACCTTCACCATTCTTACCAAATGCTAGTCCTGGTGCTACAGCTACATCAGCATTTATCATTAATTTTTTTGCAAATTTCATTGATCCAAGTTTTTTAAATTTATTTGGAATAGGTGCCCAAACGAACATACTTGCATTTGGTTTAGGAATATCCCAGCCAGCCCTTCCAAAAGTTTCAATTAAAACATCTCTTCTTTTTTTATAAATTTGTCTTATTTGTTCAACACAATGTTGAGAACCATTTAATGCCGCTGTTGCTGCAACTTGGACTGGAGTAAAGGCTCCGTAATCTACATAAGACTTAATCTTTGTTAGAGCTTCAATAAGGGTTCTGTTTCCAACTGCAAAACCAATTCTCCAACCAGCCATTGCATAAGTCTTTGACAATGTTGTGAATTCTACTGCCACCTTTTTAGCACCATTAACTTCTAATATTGATGGAGGAGGATTATTTTCAAAGTATATTTCAGAATATGCAAGGTCAGATAAAACATAAATTTCATATTTTATTGCTAATTTTACTAATTCTTTATAAAAATCTAAATCGACTGTTTGTGCTGTTGGATTTGATGGAAAAGAAACTATCACAGCTTTTATCTTAGAATTTTTTTTTATATTTTTCTCAATATTAGTTAAATATTTTTTTTGGTTAAATTCACCTTTATAAATTGTTTTTAAAGGAATTAGTTTAGCACCTGCAATTGTAAAACCATAGGGATGAACTGGATATGAAGGATCTGGACATAAAATTTTATCCCCTTTTGATGTGATAGCTTGAGCAAGATTTGCTAATCCTTCTTTTGAACCAATAGTAACAATAATTTCGTTATTAATATCAAGATTTACATTAAATCTTCTTTTATAATATTTAGCCTGGGCTTTTCTTAATCCATTTATACCTTTTGAAACAGAATATCTTCCTACTCCAGGACGATCAATAGTATCTTTTAACTTTTGCCTAATATGCAAAGGTGTTGGCATATCTGGGTTGCCCATGCCAAAATCAATAATATCTTTTTTTTCTGAACGTAATTTTATCTTAAGATCATTTATTTCTGAAAAAATGTATGGTGGAAGTCTATTAATTCTTTCAAATTTTGATTTCATATTTTTTTAATAAATATTTTTAGAAAAAAAACTACTTTTAATAAAATTGATTTTTAACAATATTATTACTATTTTTTTTCTATGATTAAATTATTTTATTATATTATACCATTTTTGATACTTTTTTTACCAAGTCTATGGGTTAATTATGTTTTAAGAAGATTTAATGTAACTTTACATGATATGCCATTTACAGGTAAAGAATTAGGAAACAGAATTCTAAAAGATGAGAAAATAAGTTACGTAAGTATCAATTCTATCAAACAATTAGATCATTATAATCCTTTAGAAAAAAAAATTCACATATCAGAGGATAAAATCAATAAAAAAAGTATTACAAGTATATCAGTTGTTACACATGAAATAGGTCATGCCATCCAAGATAAAGTGAATTACAAGCCTCTTAAATTAAGACAATCTTTAATGGAAAAAACTCTTGTACTGCAAAGAATAGGGTCTTTTCTATTAATCATTGGACTACCTTCAATTTTTGCATTTACTAAAAGTCCTTTTATAACTTTACTTGCTGGAATTATTATTATGGGCTGCCTTTCTACAAATGTTTTGATACACCTAATCACATTACCTGTTGAATTTGATGCCAGTAAAAGAGCGCTAAAAATTTTATCGAAATATGTACCAAATAAGAATATGAAACAATGCAGATCGGTACTAAGAGCTGCCGCATTAACTTATTTAGCACAATCAATAGTAAGTATATTCAGGTTAAAAATTATACTATTATCTTTTGTTAATATTTTTAAATCACTAATTAGAAGATAATTTTACTTTAAATTAAATTCTAATTATTCTAATTGTTATTTATGAATATTTCAGAAAAAATATCATTAATTTTAGTTAATAAAGGTTTTAATTTAAGTCCTAATTATCAAACAGAAAAAATAATTAATGACGCATCTAAGTTGGAAAAAACAGTAGAAGAAGTATTAATAGCTAAACAACATGGTATTGCAAATAAACTTTTTATTCTAATGAGTGGTGAGGCAGAATTTACAAAAGATCATAATAATGAATTATATAAATTAGCTACATTAAAAGGTACTGGAGTGCCACTTGGTGTTTCAGGACTAAATCCACCAAGCAGATATATGGCTGACATTTATGTAAAAGCAAATTCTGAATATATTGAAATCGATTTAGATAAAATTAAAGAAGTTGAAAGTAAAGATCCTTTATATGCAAGTTTTTTCTATTCTTATCTAGTACTTCAATCAATGAATTTAATTTGGTCTTCAAGAAATTTGAATGATTGTCATTTACAAAGTGGTCTGATAATTTCTGAAGGAGTTAAAACTGGCGGGGAAATTGTTAATACAAAAAGAATAAAAGATACAGCTTTCCTTGCTTTTTTAAATGAGCAAGATTTAAAAAAATTATTAAACTACAGTAGTATTAAACTTTTTTCTGCAAACGAATATATAACTACTGAAGGCCAAATATCTGATGGTATTAATATTTTACTTAAAGGGAAAGTTGACGCTACTTTTAACAGCTATAAGCAAAACGAATTAGAAAAAAACACTAGAACAATTGCAAGATCAGGGGTGGCATTGTCACTTTCAGCAGGATTACATGAAATAAAATCACCCTATACAATAAAAGCAACTAGAGATACTACTATTATAAAGTTTTCAAATGAATTCATTGATAACTTAATTAAAAAAGATCCTGACTTAGCATTAAAATTTTTAAAGCGTCAATTATGGCAATTAGGTAAGTATATCCAAAGTTCATCAGGGTTAACTACCTATCCTGCTAAAGATGAAACTGAATTATTTAATTTTCTATTAAATGATAATTCTTCAAGAATTCCTGTAAATTCTAAATTATATAACATACCACATCTTTTAAAAAACCATTTAACACATTCATTAGCATTTGATATTATTTATGAAGTTGTAGTATCAGGCAACGAAAATGAGAAGTCTATTGCAAGTTTAATGATAGACGCAATGTCTGGCTTAGAAAGAAAAAATAGGTTTTTTAATCAATTAAATAAAATTTATAATAGAGTCGCAACATCTCAACAAGATGTTAATAAGAAAACTTTACAAAAACTTACAAATTCAGATTTTATCAAAGCTTTTGATCAAGTACCATATGTTATTAAAGGGATGGAAAACTTGCCTGAAAAACCTACGAATATATTTTTTTATAATCATCTTTCAAGTATTGAAGAAAATACTTTAGCTAATGGACACTCTTTTAGTATTGATAGTCATTTTATTTCAGCTAAGATATTGTTCCCAAAATATGGAGATGGTGGTCAAAGAATTGCAAGATATAGTAGAAATACTGAATTTTGGCGATATAATTATTATGAAAATCTCGATTATATTTTTGTACACACTCCTGAGTCAGATAAACTTGAGGAAACTGACTTAGAAAAAAAGAAAAGAAAAGAAAAATTATTCGTAGAAACACAACATATATTTGATCAAAATAGACCACTAGTTATTGCGCCAGAGGGCACAAGTGAGACAGATGATAATATTACAGTTAATTCACCAGGACCTTTTAAACCAGGAGCATTTTTATTGGCCAATCAACTTGAACCAGAACCTCTTCTTGTTCCAATTGCTTTAGCAAATTTTGATCACTCAATATCAAATACTGTTTACTCTGCTGTGATTCAAAAACCTATAAAAATAAATGATTATATCAAAGACATTAAGAACAAAAAAGAATTAGAAATGTTTTTAATTGATTATAGAGTAAAATTTAGAGGGTATGTAGAAGAAGCAATTGAATTAGCAAAAAATATTTTTAACGATAATACAAAATTAAAAAATGTTGAAACAAATATTAATTTAGTTAGTCCTATAGAAGAAGAATACGAAGCAGATGTTAGGGAATTAGAAATTAATCTTCATAGTAAAGAATTAGAAAATAAAAAAACTGTATTATTTGGTAGTTCTACTTTTAAAGACTGGAATAATGCACATTTAGATTTATCAATAAATAATTTATCTAATTTAGGATTTGGGGGATCAACTTTGGTTTCTTGTAGAACTTACTTCAATAGAATAGTTGTTCCTTATAGTCCTGATACAATGATATTTTATGCTGGTGATAATGATATTGGAAGCGGTACTTCAGCTGATGAATTACTTAATGAATTTATGTTGTTTACTTCTGAAGTAAGTGAAAAAATTCCACATACCAGATGTTTTTTTATATCTATAAAACCAAGTATTTTTAGAAGAGATTTTTTGGAAATTATAATAGATGCAAATAATAAAATAAAGAATGCTATTAATCATTTAGGCCAATGGAAATATATAGATTTATGTTCTCCAATGTTAGAAACCGGTTATGAGAAATTTTATGGTGAAGATCCATTACATATGAATGTACTTGGTTATAGTCTATTGAGTAAATTAATTAGAGACGAATTATCTGTATTTAATAATTAGTTATATTTAGGTAAATAATCTTTGTGAGCATATATTAATTCATCAGTCATTGAATAAATTTCATCAATGGATAGATATGAAGCGGTTAATGGATCTAGCATAACTGCATGATATATATGTTCTCTCTTATTTGTAGTAGCTGCTTCTGCAGTTAATATTTGAACATTTATATTTGTGCGCATTAGAGCTGCTAACTGTTCAGGTAAATTACCTACTTTTTGAGGATTAAATCCATTTGAGTTAATTAAACACGGAACTTCTACACAACAATTACTTGGTAAATTATTAATTAAATTATTATTCATAAGATTTGCATTAACTGTAATACTTTTATTATTTGTTACTGCATCTATTATGTATGATGCATATTCATGACTTAATTTTAAAGGCTCATTTTTTAAAGGAGTTATATCATTTTCCAATTCTTGCCAAGTTTTAGCATGGTGCTCACATCTATCTATATACTCATCAATTGGAATTTTATATCTTTCAATTATGTCATTCCTATTATTTTTAATAAACCATGGAACATATTCTGCAAAATGTTCACTTGACTCAGTTACAAAATAACCAAATCGACGCAGTATTTCATATCTAACTTTTTCATGAAGTATTTTATTGGATTCATAATATATATTTTTACTTCGAGATGAAATTTTTTTATCACTAACTATTTCATCTGCTAATATTTTTAATTTAGGGTAAAGATCAATATTTAATCCATTTTGTTTTTTTTCAAATTTTAAAAAAAAGGCCATATGATTAATACCTGCACAAGTAAAATTGATATTGCCTAGATCTTCATTTAAATCTTTAGCTAACATTTCAGCTGTTCCTTGAACAGAATGACAAAGACCTATTAATTTTATTTCTGGAAATTTTTTATTAATTGCAATCATATTTGAGCACATTGGATTTACATATTGTAACCAAAGAGCTTTTGGGCAAACTTCTATTATATCTTTGGCAATATCTAATAAAATAGGAATTGTTCTAAGACCTCTCATAATGCCTCCTATTCCCAGTGTATCTGCAATAGTTTGTTTAAGTCCATATTTTTTTGGAATATCAAAATCTCTTACTGTTGCGGGTTTATAACCACCAACTTGAATTGTAGTCTGGACAAAGTCAGCATTACGTAAAGCTTCTTTTCTATCAGTGTGCAGGGTAACTTTAGGATTAGCGTTAAGTTTATTTGATACCGTATCTATTAATTCATTTGCTAACTTAAGTCTACTTTCATCTATATCCATTAAAGATATGTGCATTTTCTTAAATTGAGATATGTGCATTAAATCAACAACAATATTTTTTGTAAATACCGCACTACCAGCTCCAATTATTGTTAACTTAATCAAAATTACCTCCTAAGAATCGATATCACAATTTATCCTTAATTATATCCATATTTAAACATTATTTACAAATAAAATAAACTTGTGACACTGATCAAAAGAATAGTTCTTTTTTTTATTTCATTATTAATTATCATAATTCTCCTTGTAGGTGCCACATCTTCATATGGACTTACTGTTCTAGTGTAGTAAAATAAAAATAATGATTAATCTTATTGAAGATTTAATTTACTCTACAAATGGTAAGGGAATGTATGAAATTACAGATGATATTAATAACTGGGTTTCTAAAAAAAATATTACTCAAGGTCAGTTAAATTTATTTATTCAACATACATCTGTATCGTTAACAATTATGGAAAACGCGAGTCCTGATGTACAAGAGGATATAAATAGATTTTTTCTAAAATTAGTACCTGAAGATTCATCTTTATATTTACATGGATATGAAGGAAATGACGATATGCCAGCTCACATAAAATATATGTTGACCCAAACATCTTTGACGATTCCTATTAAAAATAAACAACTAACTCTTGGAAACTGGCAAGGTATATATCTTTTTGAACATAGATATGATCCTCATAAAAGAAAAATATCTTTAAGTTTTATAGGAAATTAATAGTATAATACTCTTAATTTATAGGAGGGAAAATGTCTGTAGCAAGAATTACAACAATTAATTTTAAAAATAAAGAAGATGCTGATAAATCAATTGAAGATTATTCAGAAAAAGCACCAAGTGAATTTCCAGAAGCAAAACAATTATTGCAAATACGTGCAAGTGATACAACTGTAATAGCAGTTTCTCTATATGCCGATAATGATGCAATGGAGCGTGCATCAGCTGCTAGATCAAAAAGAATGAGTAATAATGAAAATACTTTTGATGTTGTAGATACAAAAACTGGTGAAGTCACATTAAATCATAAAAATTAAATAAAAGGATAAAATATGTCTAATGTAATGAAAGTTTCCTTTGAAGAAGGGGAAATTAAAACACCTGATAAAGCACATTCATCAACAGTTAAGCTTGGTAACATTACAATGAGCAAAACAATATTACAACCAGGGTGGAGTTGGAGCTCTTGTATTAAACCAATTGTTGGTACTGAAAGTTGTCAAGCAGGTCATGTAGGAGTGGTTATTAAAGGTGAAATGAAAGTAAAGCATGACGATGGTACAGAAGATAATTTTAAAGCAGGAGATGCATATTATTTAGCACCAGGACATGATGGATGGATTGTAAGTGATGATGAATTTGTTTCATATGAATTTACAAGTGATCAAAAAGATTTTGGGCCTTGGAAAAAATCTTAAATATAGCGGGTCTTCTAGGCCCGTTTTTTTATAAATATATTTTATCAGATAAGTTTAAGATCAAAATTGCAGAACCTACAGTTAAAAATGTAGACACAACCAAATCTATACGAGAATTCTTTGCACCAATGTCTTTATCAATTAATTTAAAATAATAAGATAAATCATAAATTAAATTAAACATCGCAGTTAGAAATATAAAATTATAATATGGCCATGTTCCAGTTGGACCCATAGGGCGAAATAAAATCCACAACCCTAATAATAAAGCACTGAGTGCAAAACATCCTAAATATCTAATAATAAAAATACCACTTTTATCTACATTAAATTCTTTCACAATACCTGCAGGTGCAAATAAAATTCTGAAAGTGTAAACAGCAAAAAGTAGTAAAATTAAAATATTTAAAATTAAATTAAAAATACCATTAAAGTTCTCTATCATATCACTCTCCTAAAAAGTTAAATAACCAAGATTCTTTTATTATCATACATTTACCAATTAGAATGAATTTCTTTTTTAAAATATTTGTTATAAATTTCTTTAATATTATCTTTTATAGAATTTATTTCATCAAGTTCAGATGCTTTAACATTTAATTCAGCTTGAATTTTATTTTTAGCACCTGGTATAACTACAGTTACTTCAGGATGAGACAATATCCATTTTAAAGATAAATCAGTTAATGAAAAATCACTAGGTTTTATTTTTTTTAATTCTTCAACAGCTTCTAATCCTTTAGCAAAATTTATACCTGAAAATGTTTCCCCAACATCGAAAGCATCTCCATTTATATTATAATTTCTATGATCATTTTCTGGAAATGAAGATTGACTATTCATTTTCCCTGTTAATAAACCACTAGCTAATGGAACTCGAGCTATTATAGCCACATTATTTTTTTTTGCCTCTTTAAAAAATATTTCATTTGGTTTTTGACGAAAAACATTAAATATAATTTGAATACTTTTTACATTTGGATACTTAATAGCATCTAAAGCTTCAGAAACTTTTTCAACACTAACTCCATAGTAGTTTATCTTTCCTTTTTTAACTATTTCGTCCATCATTTCATATGTTTCTTTTTTTCCACATATCTTTGATGGAGGGCAATGAAGTTGAACAAGATCAATTACATCAACTCCTAAATTAATAAGAGATCTATCAATAAAACTTTCAATATTTTTTAAATTATATCCATCTGCATTATGTGGGTTTAATCTTCGACCAGTTTTTGTTGCAACATATATTTTTTCTTTAGTATTTTTTAATACTTCTCCAATTATTCTTTCACTTCTTCCATCGCCATATACATCAGCAGTATCAAAGAAATTAATGCCATTATCTAATGATGCATGAAGAGCATCTTTAGCATCATTTTCTGAAACATCACCCCATTCAGAACCAATTGCCCAACACCCTATTCCTATTTCAGAAACCTTCCATCCTAAATTACTAAATTCTCTGTACTTCATAATAAATTAATCTTGTTTTATAGTTTTTTTATAGTGTTCTGTTCGTTCAATAAGTCTTTGATGCCCTTCTATATCAAAATTTTCTTTAGCAATTACATCTTTTTTATAATAATTATAATTATCCTCTCCTCTAACACACAAAGCACTATCGTCTTTACTTTTTAATTGCTTTAAATCAGGGGTAATATATTGAAAATTTAATCCAATTCTTCTGTCTTTACTATTATTTGGCTTGGAGGCATGGAGTGTTAAACCATGATGAAAAGAAGCTTCTCCAGGTTGTAAAGGGCATAAAACAGCTTTGTCTATATCAACATTATTAACTGTTTGTCCTCGTGATAAAACATTATTTTTATCATTTGTAGATTTATGATCAAAAAAACCTTTCTTATGTGAACCAGGAATCATTTGCATACACCCACTAGTTTCATCAGCATTAGATAACGCTATCCATGCACTTACTTGTTTTTCATTATCATCGAAACCCCAGTAAGTAAGGTCCTGGTGCCAACTAACATGAGTTTTAGTCATTGCTTCTTTAATTATGAATGTCGCATTATATAACAAAATATTTTGGCCAATTAAATCTTCCACAAAGTCTAATAATATCTTATTTATTGCAATTTCATAAACCCACCTCATCATAGTATAGGTTTTGGCAAAATAATGAAGTGGTCCAATTTTATTTTCTACTTCTTCTAAATAATTTCTATAAATTTTTGCCTGTTCTAAACTAAATAAAACTAATGGAGAATAAAAGCCATTTTGTTTGTACTCGTCTTTCATCATATAAGAAAAATATCATAGTAAAAGACTGTAATTAAATCAACAATAATGGATAATTAATAATCCAACTAAGCTTATAATTATGAGATCAAATATTATTACAGTTTCCATATTTAAATGTGGTACAGATATTTATGGATAGAATACATTTACGAACTAAATATATAATGTTTAATCGGTACCACAAACCAATACTATATTTTAAATAAGACTAAAATTGAGTTTAAAAGAGGCAATATTATGAAAAAAATAAGTTGGATAACGCACCCACAATACGACATTATATTGCCAGAAAATCACAAATTTACGGCAACTAAATTTTCAGATTTGTTCAATGAACTGAAATCAAGAGAATTATACTCTAATGCAAATATTTTTCAACCTGAAAAAGCTGAGGTTGAAGATTTGGAAATAGTTCATGATAAAGATTATATTCTAAAAATTAAGAATGGCACACTTTCTGAAAAAGAAATTAGAAGATTGGGATTTATATGGTCAGAGACATTATCGAACAGGTCTTTTCTAGCTGTAAATGGAACATTATTAACCTGTAAAGAAGCATTAAATAATGGTGTTGCAAATCATCTTGCTGGGGGGACACACCATGCACACAAATCATTTGGATCAGGGTACTGTGTTTTCAATGATATTGCATATTCATCAAAAACTTTGATAAAGGAAAAAATAGTTAAAAAAATATTAATAATAGATTTAGATGTTCATCAAGGTGATGGAACTGCAGAGATATTGAAAAATGACACAAATATATTTACTTGTTCTATACACTGTAAAAATAATTTTCCTTTTAGAAAAACTAAAAGTGATTTAGATGTTGAATTAGATGATAATTTAAATGATCTAGAATATTTAAATATACTTAAAGATACATTAGATAAATGTTTGAATACTATTAAGCCAGATATTATAATTTAT
>CACAAZ010000002.1 GCA_902530685.1 uncultured Alphaproteobacteria bacterium
GCAGATGAAAGTTTCAAAAATAAAGAAAGAGAAGTAGAGGTTTGGTGTTCTAATGACTATCTCAACATGAGTCAGCACCCAGAGGTAGTAAATGAAATTGTAAAAACACTACTTGAATATGGATCTGGTTCAGGTGGAACAAGAAATATTTCAGGAACATCAACTTATCATACCGAACTTGAAAAAAAACTTGCAAATGTTCATAATAAAGAGGCGGCATTAGTTTTTGCATCTGCATATACGGCAAACCAATCAACATTATGGACTCTAGGAAAAAAAATTAAAGATATTGAAATATTTTCTGATGAATTAAATCACGCATCTTTAATACAAGGTATTAAAAATAGTGGAGCAAAATGTCATATATTTAAACACAATGATATAGATCATTTAGAGCAATTAATAAAAGACGCAAATCCAGATAACCCTAAATTAATAGTTTTTGAAAGTTTATACTCTATGGAAGGTATAAGATCACCAATAATTAAAATCGTAGAATTAGCAAAAAAATATAACTCTATGACATATTTAGATGAAGTTCATTCGGTCGGACTTTATGGTGAAAAAGGCAAAGGTATTGCAGTAGAAATGGGAGTTGAAGATAAAATAGATATTATTAATGGAACTTTAGCAAAAGCATATGGTCAAATGGGAGGCTATATTGCAGCTAGCTCAGAAATAATTGACTATATTAGGAGTTTTGCGCCAGGTTTTATTTTTACAACTTCAATCTGTCCATCAATTGCAGCAGGTTCTTTAAAATCAATAGAGATTGTATCAATGGCCGAACAACTAAGAATTCGATTAAAAGAAAACTCATCTTACATAAGACAATTATTAGACTCTGTTGCCATACCTTATATAGACACTAATTCCCACATAGTTGCTGTATTAGTTAATGATCCCTTTTTATGTAAACAAGTATCTCAAGACTTAATTGATGATCACAAAATTTATGCTCAACCAATATTTTATCCAACAGTTCCAAAAGGTCTTGAAAGATTAAGAATTACTGTAACTCCTAAACACAGAAAGGAGCATATAGAAAAGATGGTAAAATCTCTTGATAAAGTTTGGACGAAAAATAAGTTACCAAGAATAAATATTAATAAAGCATCAACATTATAGGATATTTAGTTTGTCTCTGTCTTACTAGATGCAAAACCATAATAAATAACAGCAGCTGTAATTATTGAGCCTCCAAGTATAACTGTTAAGCTAGGTACCTCGTTTATACCAAATATTGGCAGCCAAACCCATATAACACCACCAACACATTCCATTAATGATAGCAGAGCTAACTCAGCAGAGGGAAGATATTTTGCTCCAATGCTATATAATATTAATCCGGTTGCTACTATTAAACCATGAAGTAAACTAAGATAAGAATTAATATCTGGCATATTAACAAAAGGATCAAAAGAAAAACCTAAAACAAAGAAAGAAAATATAGAACAAAAAATTCCAGCTAAAACTGCAGTAGTAAATTTTGGCGTTTCTGGCTTCCATCTAATTGTAACTGTGTACAATGCAAATCCAGTTGCTGAAATAAATCCAATAAAAGCACCTAATGAACTTCCAGAGATACTATCATTTAGTATCATTATGCAAACTCCAAAAAATGCTATTACCATTGCTATCAAAGTAGATTTTTTAAGTATTTCTCCCAAAATAAAGTATCCTACTATAGCTGCTATAAAAGGCATTGCAGCTAACATGAATAGAGTTACGGCAGCTGAAGTCATAGTAATTGAAAATATAAAACCAGTAAAAGCAGTAGCTAAAAATATTCCTCCAAGAATTGAAGAGAATCCAATTTTTAAAAAATTTTTATAAAAAGAAAATCCTTCTCTAAAAAATAAATATACAATTAAAATAGTCGCGATTGCAAAACCACGATAAAATAAGTACTGAAATACATATTCGTGACTATCAATCATATATCTTACGGTAAGTGCGCCAAAACTCCAAACAGTTCCTGCTAGAAAAACAATAATAAATGCAAAGATATATGTACTTTTACTCATTTAAAACAATTCAAAACATTAAATTGCTTAAAAGTAAATTAGTATTTTATTTATTTATCTGAATACCGGTATCTTTTGATCCAGAAATTTTAAAATTTACTTTGTTGTCGTTATTTTCAAATTTCTCAGATATTGTAGACATTTTGCAACCTATTAAAAGCAGGTAAACAAATATTATTGGCAAGTACCTATTGATCCTAATGAGCATTTTTTACCATCAATCCAAATAGCATTTGATAAGTTTGCTTCATCAAAAATTGCACCTGAAATGTTCGCACCAAGTAGATTTGCCTCATACAAATTTGCACCCTTAAAAGTTGCTCCAAACAGATTTGAGCCTTCAAAGTTTACTTTAGCTAGATTTGCATTGTCAAAATTAGCATTGTTACAATTTGCACCTTGTAAATTTGAAGCATATAAATTTGAATTATTAAAATTTGAGAAGATAAAATTACCAATTGATAGATTTGCATTATTAAGCTGAGATTTTTCAAAATTAGATAAAGATAAGTTAACTCCAGACATTTGAGAATTAGCCAAACCTGTACCAGAAAGATCGAGATTTTCTACAAAATTACAATTAGTCCAATCAACCTCATTTGCTGGTTGATCACTACATGCAGCAAATAAAGAATATGAGCTAAATAAACTTAAGGCGAATAAAATTAAATATCTCATATCGATTTTTTATGATCAGTTTATGTTAAATTTAAGGCAACTTAGCGTGAAGTGAGTTTTAATTCAATCCTTCTATTTTGCTGCAGATCACTCTCAGTTTCTCCATCACTTATAGGATAAAATTCTCCATATCCTGCAGATGCTAATCTATTTGGTGGAAAACCAAGATCAAGAAGAAGTTTTAAAACTGTATTAGCTCTAGCTGAAGATAATTCCCAGTTAGAAGGATATCTAATTGTTTGTATGGGTTTTTTATCAGTGTGTCCTTCTACCATGATAATCCAGTCAATATCTGAGGGAATATCATTAGTAGTCTCTTTTAAAGTAAGGCCAATTTCACTTAACTTTTCTTTGCCAGATAGTTGTAAATCTGCTGAAGCAGAATCAAATAATAGTTCTGATTCAAAAATGAATCTATCTCCTACAATTTTAATGTCTTTTCTATCACCTAAAATAGATTGTAATTTTCCAAAAAACTCAGATCTATATTTTTGGAGTTCAAATACTTTTGATGTAAGGGCTTTGTTTAACTTTTCACCTAGCACCTCTATTTCTAAATCTTTAATCAAAGCCTGGCTTTCACTTGCTTCTAAAGCATCATTAAGTAAAGCTATTTCTTTTTGTAAAGCATCAATTTGATTAGAGAGAATTTCTACCTGTTCTAATGTTTTTGAAGCTTGTATTTCCATATTTTTAATTTCTTCAAGTGATGTTTCTTTTTGTATTTGATTTTCTTGTTCTAATGAAAAAATTTGACTTTGAAGTAACTCAAGTTTTTCTAGTTGTTGTTTTTGTTTATCTTCTGACAAAGAAAGAACATTATTTAGTTCAGATATTTTTCCTCGCAAATTAAAAATTGTACTATCTTTCTGAATTAAATCTTTATTTAATCTTGCTAATTCTTCATTTTTAAACCTAATTGCATCAAGTTGTTCATTAAGTGATGCATCTTTTAAACCTAGACTATCATTAATCTCTAAAAGATCATTCATAAGTTCTTGATATTGAGATATTTGACTTTGTAGTTCTTCATCTCTCAATGATAGTTCAATGTTAGTTTTTTCTAATTCATCATTTAAGCTTAGAAGCTTTTCATTTTTATTTTTAATTGCAAGTAACTGCTCTTCAATTCCTCCATCCTCTAAACCCAGACTTTCGTTAATGGCCATTAAATTTTCATTTTTCTTATTTAATTCTGCTATTGTAGATTCGAGAGATTTTTCACTTTCAAGTAGTCTAAAATTAGCATTATCTAATTCTTGATTAAGTATTTTTAGTTGATCAATTCTTGTTGCAAGTGCTTTATTGATTCGTTCTCCGAGCCCCTCAGTTTCAAGTAAAGTAATTTCTTGTTCTTCATAAGTTTCTAATGCATTTGCAACTATTCTCAGTTCTTTTAAAAGACTACTAATTTGCTCGGATAAAGCTATTATATTTTGTTCCTGAACAAATATTTCTGATCGTTTTTTTGCAACATCAGTTTGTAATTGCTCACTTAATAATTGCTCACTTTGTAAATTTAATTCTGTATCTTCAAGCTTTTTCTCTGTTTCAGAAAGAGTTGAAAGAGCTTCTTCTTTATCTTTAGTTTCAATAACAAGTATTTTAGATAATTCATTTATTTGTGTTCTTAAATCTTGAAGCGCCTTATCTCGGCCAGATATAGCATCACTCAGATAGATTTGCGAAACAGTAAAAACCATTAGCACAAATATGATTACTATTAAAAGAGTAGCTAGAACATCAACAAAACCCGGCCAAATATTTGTTGTATCAGCAAGTCTATTTCTTAAAGACCTAGTAGACATTATTATTTTTTAATTTTCTTTAGTTCTTTTTCAATTTTCTGAAAATATTCTTTAACTTTTTTTGCTTCTAATATTCCATTTTTGCTTAAAGCTTCTGTAAGGTTCATTAGTATAGATTGTGTGTTTAATTGTGAAGATAAGAAATTTGATAATTGTTTATCAAGACTTGAAGAGTTGGAATTAATTTTGTTAAGTATTTCATTAAACTTCTCTAAATTATTTGAAATTTTAGTTTGATTGTCAGATGATTTTTTAAAAGCATTTAGGAGGTTTTCTAAGTTATCATAGATTTTTTGAATTGCTTCACCCGTAGGCTTATCTTCTACTTTAGAAAAATCTGGAGAAGAATTGCTATTAAGGATTTTTTCAAAGTATTGACTAAATTTATTTTGAGCTTGTCCAAGATTTAAATCAAGTAATCCTAATATTAAAGAGCCAGCTAAACCTAATAAAGAACTGCTGAATGCAATACTCATTCCTTCTAGTGGAGCATTTAATCCATCTTTAAGAGAATTAAAAAAACCGGCAACATTTGTATCATCTATGCCTAGGCCGCTGATAACATTGCCAACAGATCCAATGGTTTTTAGAAGTCCCCAGAAAGTTCCTAGAAGTCCTAAAAAGACTAGCAAGCCTACCAGGTAACGAGAAGTTTCTCTTATGCTTATCAAAGTCATATCAGAATTCTCTATCAATCTATTTATTGATGAACTTTTAAAAACAAATTTTCCGTCAAGATTTTTTAATTCAAGAGAAATATTTTTGTCTTGCCCTCTTAAATTAGAGAATGCTTCTATAGAATTTGTAATATTAAAGTTCGAGAAAGATATATATTTATAATTCAAGTTAATGAGATGAAAAAAATTAAATATAATACCAATTACTAAAGCCAATAATATTATAATGTTAATGAAGATATTTGATAAAAAAGCATTTTGTAAAACTGGGTATAATAAAACAACAATAACAAATACTGCAACCAAGAATATTGATCCTCTAATTATGTAATTATTTAAGGATAGTGCCATAAATAAAAGATTATATTACCTATCTTGGAAATTCAATAAATATTGACTGTTTAGTTGTATATATAATTTCTTGTGAGAGGCAGATTGTTAATATTCTTTGCTATTTGTATTTGAAAAACAACATTACCCATATTTACAAAGGAATACTTACTTGCCAATAGATAAAACTCCCACATTCTAAAGAAGCGTTGATCAAACATCTTTATAATTTTATCTTTATTTTCGATAACATTTTGATACCACTTTGAAAGAGTGTGAGCATAATGTAGTCTTAAAACCTCAACATCTGTTACATTTATATTAAGTTTTTGTGTTTCATTCATTACTTCAGATAATGATGGAATATAACCACCAGGGAAAATATATTTTCTTATCCAAGGACTAGTAGCTGTTGGTTTACCCCTTTGACCAATAGTATGCAAAAGAAAAACACCATTTTCTTTCAGAATATCATTCGCTTTACTTAAATAAGTTTTGAAGTATTTAACACCAACATGCTCGAACATTCCAACTGATACTATACGATCATATTTTTCAGTTTCATTTCTATAATCTTGTAATGCAAATGAAACTTTATCACTTAAACCTTCTTTTTGTACGCGTTCAGATGCAGTTTTAAATTGATTTTCTGAAAGTGTAATTCCTTTAACTTTGGCGCCAGTAGATTTGGCTATTTCAATTGCCATTCCTCCCCAACCACACCCAATATCAAGAACATCCATATTTTCTGTAATTTGAAGTTTTTTAATTATGTGTTCTTTTTTATCTTTCTGTGCTTGATCTAAACTCATATTTGGATTGTGAAAATATGCACAAGAATATTGCATATCCTGATCAAGAAATAATTTATATAAATCTTCATTTATATCGTAGTGGTGTGCTACATTTTTTTTTGAATTTACAAGCTGATTAATCTGCTGAAATGGCATAAAAATAGAAGATAAATATTCGTAAAATTTATAAAACTTATTGTTAGAAATAAAGTCATCGTAACAATTAGTTATTAAATTAAGAAAGTCTTCTATAGTGCCTTTTTCAATAACTAACTCCTCATTCATATATGCTTCACCTATATGAAGATTAGGGTTTAAGAATAGTTTTCTTTCAATAGATTTGTTTTTTAATCTTATACAAACGTGTGGATTTGAATTTCCAAATTTATAAATCTTGTCATTAGAATCTATGATTTCTAATGTTCCATCAATGTTAAGTTTTTTCAATACACTAAATAACATGTTTTTTTATTTTAAGAAAAACGTCACTTATGTCAATAACTCTAAATTATTAACATTTGATGAGAAAATAATTTGTAGAGATTGACTTAAGCAGCAATGCGACGATTTTTTTGAGCTTCTTTTTCTTTTTTAAGCTCTTTTTCGTCAATATACGCAACATCACAGTGACTCTGACAATAAGGCTTTCCGGCAACGGTATCAGCTTCACAAAAATGAAAATCTTTCTCTTGTGGATCTCCGATTGGCCATTGGCAACTTGAGAAACTATGCATCACACTGTTTTGTTTAAAATAGTTTTTTAATATAGACATAATATTTATTAATTTCGAAGTAGTTTATATTTATGAAAAAACCAGTATTCAACATTAAATATAAAAAAGTTGTTAATTATCAATATGTTAGTATCTTAATCTTTTTGACCTACTATATGTTGATACATAATTTATAAGAAAAACGAATCGGTTTATCGAAAAAATAAAATTATAAACAATAGTGCCAAAAAAAACAGATAGGATTTGATCACAAAACTTTTAGTTAATTTGGATTTAGGAGGTTTTCTCAAATATATAAAGAAAACAATGGTACTCCAAAATAATAAAAGTATTACCCAACCTGTTAAAAATGCGTAGTAAAAATCGACAGACATAAGTTCCCTAAAGAATTAATCTATATAGCGCAGTGTAAACCTGTTTTTTGGATATATTTTTGATGATATTCTTCAGCTTTATAGAATTCCTTAGCTTTTGATATTTCAGTGACGATATTTATTCCTGCACTTTTAGCATATTCATTTTTTGAATGAATAGATTTATTTTTTTGATCTTCGTTATAATAATATATCGCTGATCTATATTGTGTTCCAATATCAGGACCTTGTCTATTTAAAGTTGTAGGATCATGACACTTCCAGAAAACCTTCAAAAGATCTTCATAAGATATTTTAGAATTATCAAATTCAATTAAAACAACCTCAGTATGATTTGTGTTTCCTTGGCAAACACTTTCATAAGAAGGGTTAATAGTATCACCTCCAGAATAACCAACTAAGGTATTTATTACACCTGGAGTTTTACAAAATGTTTCTTCCACACCCCAGAAACAACCTGCCCCAAATAATGCTTTTTCCATATTTATAAATATATATGTAATATAAAATATATCAATTTGTATGAGTCCAAAATTTAAAATTTTAGATAAAAAGAATATTCACAACGGTTTCTTTAAAATGAATGAAGTTACTCTTAAATACAAAAAATATAATGGAGATTGGAGTAATGAAATAAAAAGGGAGTTATTTGGTGGTGCACAAGTATCTGCAGTCTTACCATATGACCCTATAAATAAAAAAATCGTTTTAATTCAACAGTTCAGACCAGGGACAATTTCTAGAGATAATCAAAATTATCTAGATGAAATAGTTGCTGGAATAATTGACTCTGGTGAAACTCCAGAAGATACCGCAAAAAGAGAATGCTTGGAAGAAACTGGATGTGAAATAAGCAATCTTACATCTATACAAGGTTACTTTCCTGCTCCAGGATCATCCGAATCTTTTTACAATCTTTTTTTAGGTGAGGTAATTGCTCCAGACAAAGAAATTATAAGGGGTCTAGAGAATGAAAATGAGGACATATTAGTTAAAAGTTATAGTTTTGATAAGGTAAAAACAAAAATGAATAAAAAAGAAATTTTAAATGGACTTACACTAATAGCATTACAATGGTTTTTTTTAAATATTGAACAGTCTTAAGTTCCTATACCTCTTTCATAAGGTTGAACTAATTCTTTACATATTAAGTTCATATCTAAAGTCTCAACATTTTTATCTATAGTTTGATATTCCTGACACTCATATACTTCGTTATCTTTTTGGAGAACTGTAACAAATAAGATTATTGTTAAATCATTTCCAACCTCTATGTCACTTATAGCGTAGCTTTTAACTTCAAATCCTTCATTAATAAGATCTTTATAAGATTTATCTGACTCTAGCCATTGATCTATAATTGGATTAGCTATTGAAAGGTTAGAAAAAAACAGAAATACAGAAAATAAAAAAATAGTTAGTTTTCTTTTAGCCATTGTAGAACTTCATTTATATGTTTGTTAGGAGGAAAAATAGGGTAGAATACTTTTTTAACAATATTTTTTTCCACAATAAGAGTTGATCTTTTAAAATAAATTTTGTTTTCAATTTCAAAATGTGGCATTTTTAATGAGTTGAGCAAAATATTTTCTGAATCACTTAAAACATCATAAGGAATTACTAATCTATCTGTCATTTCCTTAATATAATCTATTGTTTGAGTTGATATTCCTATAGGCAGCGCATTAAGTTTGATTAATTCTTCATAATTATCTCTAAAACTACAGGTCTCCACAGTACAGCCAATGGCTCCTGGAGTTTGATTCCAATTTTTAGGTAAACTTTCATTTGGATTACCTGTCATAGGATAAAAATATAATATTAAACGAAAAGTGTCAGATCTTTTTATTTTTAATAGATTACCCTGTTGATTTTTAAGAGAAATATCCGGCAAAAACTTATTTAAAAGATGATCAGCTTTTCCATCATTTTGCGGTTTAGGAAATTTGCTATAATCCATACTAATTTATCTTGTATAATCCAATTCTATATACCATAAGATACTTTTATGACTCAAATTAAACCTCTGTCTAGTATAGAAACTCCTCGCTTTGCTGATGTTGCTACTTTTTTTCGTTTACCTGTTGTGAAAGATTTAAATAAATTAGACTACTGTATTGCAGGTGTACCATGGGATGGGGGAACTACTAATAGACCGGGAGCTAGACATGGGCCAAGAGAAATTAGAAATGCATCATCACTTGTAAGGCTTTATCACCCTGTTTCACTTAAGAGTCCTTATGATAAATTTAATATTGCAGATATTGGTGATTGTCCTGTAAACCCAGCAGACTTAAATGATAGTTTAGATAAAATAGAAAAATTTTATTCAAATATTTATAATTCTAAAACAATACCATTATCAATTGGAGGTGATCATTTAATTAGCTTACCAATTTTAAGAGGTATTGCAAAAGAAAAACCAATAGGTTTATTTCAGTTTGATTCTCATTCTGATACTTGGGATACATATTTTGGAGGATTCAAATATACTCATGGCACACCTTTTAGGCGAGCAATTGAAGAAAATCTTATTGATCCTAAAAAATATGTAATACTTGGGTTAAGGGGTGCTTTATACGATCCAAATGATTTAACATGGGCTAGAGAACAAGGTGTAACCATCATTACTATAGATGAATATTATGAGATGGGGTTTAGTAAATGTGTTGAAAAAATCTATACCGTTTTAGGTAACACAGATACTTATTTTACTTTTGATATAGATGGCATTGATCCTACTTTTGCACCAGGAACTGGTACTCCAGAAGTTGGTGGTTTTAATGTAAGAGAAGCTCAATTAATAATAAGAGCGTTAAATAAATTAAAATTTATTGGAGGTGACGTAGTTGAGGTTTCGCCACCTTTTGATACAAATAACATGACATCACATGTTGCAGCAACGATAGCTTTTGAAATGCTCTGCACCATGACAAAAACAAACTAAAATTTATTAAGTAAAGAATTACTGATAATTTCAATTATAGAAATGGAACTAAACCAATAAATTTTCTAAATCTATCTCTAATTAAGATGGGGTTGAGAGGAATTGGAATAGTTGAAGTATTTCCTGGCTTTATCTTTGAAATAATTACGTAAGAATTACTTTGATCTTCAATAGCTCTTGATAATACATTTGCTGTTTCTTCACCAGAACATTCCAATACATTCTTACAACCGGCACCTATTGCCACATTTTTTAAAGAAGTGTTTTCATTAGTGAATGTTTTTTGGTCTCCTGTTGAACCATATGTTCCATTATCAACTATCAACAAAGTATAGTTTGGGGGAGCTCTGTTCCCAATTGTGGCTAATGTGCTCATATTCATTAATATAGAACCATCACCGTCTATACTAATAACATTTTTTTTTTGTGATAATGATAGGCCTAAACCAATAGAAGAGGACAGTCCCATACTACCTAACATATAAAAATAATTTGGTTGATCATTTATTTTATAAAGTTCCTGTGATGGTAGGCCAATGTTACAAATAACTAAGTTATCTTTAAGAATCTTATTTATATTATTAAATAAATCAAAACGATTCATTTATCATCTTTCATTAAATTGAAATCACATAAAATAGCTATTGGTGACTCAACAACTTTGGCATGTTTACTAAATGTGGAAATTTTTTCTAAATCTTTTTCTGATGAGCAATGTAAAATTGGAATTCTAAGTATTTTGAAGAGATCTTCTGTAATTCTGGCCATTCCCACTTGAGCTCCTACAGGCTCACCTGCTGTACCTCTATAACTAATAAGAAAAACAACTGGTATTTGGTAAAATTGTAATAATGAAGTAATTGCATTAATTGAATTTCCAATGCCAGTATTCTGCATTAATATACAAGGAAATTTGTTTCCTAAATAGGCGCCAGCGCAGATCCCCATACCTTCTTCCTCACGTGGTACAGCAGAATAGTAAATATCTTTATCTTTTTCAAGAATATTAATCATGTTAGCTAATAACTTACATGGAACACTTAAGTAAAAATCTACTCCACCTTTTTTTAAATTATCGATAATTTTTTTACTAATTTTCATTTTTTTTTGATGTCTATAGATATAAAATGATTAAACAATAACTTAATTTATTTAAAATTATTTCTTAATTTTATCTTAGTGTTTGAAGTATATTCTTCACCTTTTTTTAATATAGTTGATGGAAAATTTGGTTGATTAATTGCATCGGGGAAGATTTGTGTCTCTAAACACATTCCAAATTGTAAACCATAATTTCTATCATATTTTCCATTGTATGACTCCTTCATCATGTTACCAGTATAAAATTGTATTCCAGGTTGATCAGTTGCGTATTCGACTCCCATGCCGGTAATTTTACTGTAAATGGAAGCTATAGATTTATCAATTGAGTGATTTTTAAGAACATAATTATGATCAATCCCACCACTATCTAAAAAAATATTATTTATTTCAAACGAATTATTTAGATCATATTTTGTATTAACTACATCTAATAACTTGCCTGTAGGAATTGAGCCTTCATCAGTTTCACAAATTTGATTAGATGATATTTTGACAACATGTTCTGTAATATTTTTGTAATTATCTCTATGACCATGAAAGTTCCAATAATTATGATTAGTCATATTTATAATAGTATCTTGATCTGTAGTAGCATGAAAAGAAATTAAAATTTCATTTTTATCATTTAGCTCGTAAATAGTTTTACAATCTAAGTTACCTGGATAATTCTCTTCTAAATGTTTAGAATAGTATGTGAGCTCTACTTTTATGCTTTTACTCGTTTTATTAATATCAGCTATTTGCCAAATCTTTTTATTAAAACCCTCCTTTCCGCCATGAAGATGATCAGGCGCTGTATTAGGATATAAATTATAATCCTCTCCATCAAGACTAAATTTACTTTGTCCTATTCTATTACAAACTCTTCCAATAATAGAATTAAAATATCCATGAGCTTCCAGGCAATCATCTAAATTACCATAACCTAATAATACGTCCTCTGTTTCAGAGTCATTAGAAGAAGTTGGGATACATACTTCACTTATATAACCACCATATGTATAAAAGCTAAAACTGTAATTATTTGAATTAATAATATTGACTACATCAATATCTAAACCTTTATCATTTTGAAGTTTGTTAATTCTATATTCCATTATGTTTTTCTTAATCTTTGAAAATTATTTTTTCTTTGTTGAAGATAAATGATTAATCCACCTAAAACTATGAAAAAAGTACCTGGAAAAAGTTGGTCAACTGGCCATTCTGCAAAAAATATCCAACCTAAAATAAGTGCAAAAAATATTTCAATATAATCAAATGGCATAATTTTACTAAGTTCTGCTTTTCTAGCACCGTAGATTAATAATAAAGTTCCAGATCCTCCTGCAATTCCCATAACACAAACTATAAAGAAATCTTTTATACTTTTAAAATTTTCCCACATACCGAAAAACATTACTAACATACATGCAACTATGATTGTCCCTGTTTGACCGTATAAGTTAATAAGAGGTGAAGGAACATGATCCTCAAAACTTAAAGATGTTACCCTTGCTAATGAATATCCAAAAGCAGCAAGGATAGGAAGTAATAACATATAATTAAAGTCTGATGACCAAGGCTGCATAATTAAAACGATACCCACAAATCCAGAAATTACAGCACTCATTTTGTACCAACCAAATTTTTCACCTAATATAGGAATGGCAAGAAGAGTAACCATCATAGGTCCTGTGTATTCCATGGTAGCAACTAAAGCAAAAGGGAAGTAAGCATAAGAAGTGTAGAGACACAATTGAGCTAAGGCTACAAAAACTCCACGAAATAATCCTAACTTCCATTGCGTTATATTTATTTGTCTACCATTTCGGTGCCAATCTTGTGAAAAATATAAAGCAATGACACATGGGATCATCCCAAATAAATTTCGAAAAACAGAAAGTTGAGCAGCTGGGTAATCGTTTCGCAAAAACTTTATCGCTATGCCCATACAATCTAATAAGAACAAACCTGAAAGTGATAGGATAACAGCTAAAAATAAATTACTTTTCATAAAATGTTATTTGTTTTTAAAAGATACTTTTTTATAAAACACAACACTGGTCTACCCAGTGACCTGGTTCAACTTCAGTAAGGCCCATTGTTATCTCGCCACCTTTGCAATCTACACCAGGATGAGGACATCTTGTTCTAAATACACAACCTGGAGGTGGATTTAATGCACTAGGTATTTCTCCTTTTAGTTCAATAGCTTCAGATCTTTTCTCTGGATCAATTGAAGGAATAGAAGATAATAATGCTTTAGTATAGGAGTGTTTAGGGTTCTTAAATAATTCTCTTGAGGGGCCCATTTCAACTATATGCCCTAAATACATAACTGCAACAACATCACATACATGCGCAACAACACTTAAATCATGACTAATAAATAAGTAAGTAAGGTTAAGTTCAGTTTGAAGTTGTTTTAAAAGATTTAATATATCTGCTTGTATTGATACATCTAAAGCAGCAACACTTTCATCTGCTACAATAAATTTTGGATTACTTACTAAGGCTCTTGCAATTGATATTCTTTGTCTTTGTCCTCCAGAAAATGCATGAGGGAATCTTCGTAAATGCTCAATATTTAGTCTACATTTAGCTGCGATATCTCTTACTCTTTCATCAGTCTCTTGTCTTGAGTTTGTTATTTTCATTACTTCTAAAGGTTCTGCAATAATATCCCTAACAGTCATTCTTGGGCTTAAAGCAGCATAAGGATCTTGAAAAATTAGTTGAGCTTTTTTTCTATATTCTTTTAAATCTTGTTTGTTCATATTAGTTAAATCATAATCTCTTTCATCATCATGAAAAATAACATTTCCTGAACTAATTTTATTAGCCCCAAGTATTGCTCTACCAAGAGTAGTTTTTCCTGAACCAGACTCACCCACTAAACCAAAAAAGGATCCTTTTTTAATTTTGATATTGATATTATTTACAGCATGTATTTTTTGTTTTTTTGAAATAAAATTTTCTTGATAATCAAAATTTACTGAAACATTATTTACTGAAATTAAATTATCACTCATTTTGACCACACTTAATTCCGCATTGATCAACCCAGTGACCTTGTTCAACTTCAACTAATTTCATTTCTATTTTACCATCTTTTCCTTCTGGATTATGATGAGGGCATCGAGTTCTAAATACACAGCCTGTTGGTCTATCTAATGGACTTGGAATATTTCCAGGTATTGGGGATAACGGTGCGTCTAAATTATTTACATCAGGAAGTGCTTCTAATAATCCCTTTGTATAAGGATGCTTTGGGTTTTTTAGAATTTTATTTACCGGTCCTTTTTCAACTACACTCCCAAGGTACATAACTGCAACATCATCTGCAATTTGAGCTATTACGCCTAAGTCATGAGTAATAAAAATAACACCCATTTGATACTCTTGAATAATATCTTTTATTAAATTAATAACTTGAGCCTGAATAGTTACATCTAAAGCTGTTGTGGGTTCATCAGCTAATAATAATTTTGGCATTGTAGACAAAGCCATAGCTATCATTGCTCTTTGACGCATTCCTCCAGATAATTCAAAAGCATACTGATTAAATCTTTTTTCTGCATCAGCTATTCCTACTCTATTGAGCATATTTATTGATAAAGATTTTGCCTCTTTTTTATTCATATTTTTTTTGTGAATTAATAATTGCTCGACCATTTGAGCTCCAATTTTTATAGCTGGAGCGAAGCTTGCCATAGGCTCTTGAAAAATCATTGAAACTTTGCCACCTCTTATTTTTTTTAGATCTTCTTTAGATGTAAATTTTAATACGTTTTCATTATCTAAAATTATCTCTGCATTGTTATTATAAAAAGTATTTCCAGGATTTAGTTGCATTATTGATTTTGCAGTTACAGATTTGCCTGATCCTGATTCTCCAACAATACCAAGTACCTTCCCTTGGTCAAGGGAAAGAGAAATGTTTTCTACTGCTATAATTCTACCTTCATCAGTATCAAATTTTACATCTAAGTTTTTAACTTCTAATAAATGGCTCATTTAATTTTTGACCTTATGAGGATCAGCCGCATCTCGGAGACCATCTCCAACGTAAACAAATGATAAGATAAGAACAACTAAAAATACTACAGGTATAAAATACCACTGATAATTTAATAAAACGTCAGCTTTTGTAGCATTTTGTAATAATACACCAAGGGAATTTACTGGTTCTCGTAAACCCAATCCAATAAAACTTAAAGCAGTTTCCGAAAGAAGCATGTAAGGAAAACTGATAACTAAATCTACAATTATATAGCTTGTAAAACTTGGTAGCAAATGCCTTATAATTATATGAGTTGAAGAAGCTCCACACATTTGTGCAGCCAAAATATATTCTTGACTTCTCTCACTTAGTAAATGAGTTCTTACTCTTCTTGCTAATGTTGGCCATCCAATAAAACCTAATAGAGAAGCTATAAAAAAAAATCTTATTTCTGAACTCCAAGTATCTGGCGCAAAAGCAGCTAGTACCATAAATAATGGAATTGGAGGAATAGTTCTTACTGCATCTGTAAACATTTGAAGCAGGCTATCTATCCAACCTCCATAATACCCTGCAATCCCTCCTATAATTAAAGATAATACAAATGAAATAAAAACACCTAAAGTTCCAACAGCAAGAGAAATATAGATTGCATTTAAAGTTCTGCTGAACAGATCTTTGCCAGCTTTGTCTGTTCCAAATAAATGTATACCACCTTCATCAACACCAAATAAATGAGTATTAAAAGTAAAACCTGGAATTTTAAAATCAAGAGCTTCTCCTGGTAAGTTTATATTAAAATTAAAAACTTTATACTCCCAACCTTCTACAAAAAATTGTACGTAACGTCTTTTCTCTTTGTCTTCTTTATAAACCCATCTAAAATTTGTATCTGCTCCTCTGTATTTTGTCATTCCATAAAGAAAGGGTCTTGGAGAAAAACCATTTTCGTCCCAAAACATAGGAACCTGAGGGGCACCGTTTTCATAATCTTTGTCTCTTCCAGCTATTGTTGGATCATACGGTGACAAGAATTCAGAAAAAAGACTGGTAACTATCATAAAGATTAAAATTGAACCCGCAATCATTGCAGTTCTATTTCCAAAGAATCTATTTCTTACTAACTGCATTTGAGTTGCAGTGAAATATGCTTCCTTCTTTTTTAAATCAACCTCCACCCATCACTCCTTTTCTAATTCTTGGATCTATTATTGCTAATATTATATCTGTAACAAAATTTACAAAGACAATTGTTGCAGTAAGTAAGAAAATTATTGCACCAGCTAATTGCTGATCATTTGACCTTGCTAAAGCCTCTATTAACAGTGCGCCTGATTCGGTTAAAATTAAGATTAGAGCAACTATTGGAAGCGCGCTAAAGATTCTATTTAAATCAAAACCTAAAGAATTAATTACAGGACCTAATGAATGCTTGGCAGGATAACGAAGTAATAAACTCATTCCAGAGATTCCTCTTGCTCTTGCAGCCATCACGTATAGTTTATCGCTTTCATCAAGCATTAAAGCTCTTACGGTCTGTAATGCAAAGGCCGTAGCATTCCAACCTAGAACAAAAATCGGTAACCAAGCTCTACTCAAAAAATCTTTTACCCTATCGGATGACCAAGGAACATTTTCAAATTCTTCTGAAAAAAGACCTGTCATTGTATCGCCATAATAAATTGTCATAAACAACATTATACAAAGTGCTACTAAAAAATTTGGTAGAGCGATTCCTAAATAACTTATAAATTTTAATGCGTTATCAAGAGATTTGTATTTAGTGGTCGCAGATATAATACCAACAGGTATTGCTATTGCGTAAGAAAAAAGTAGAGCTGTTATACAAATCAATAATGATAGCATAAATCTTCCACTTAATAGTTCATTAATATCCATTCTAAGTATACAGCTTTGTCCAAATTCCCCTTTTAAAACAATATTTGATATCCAGCTAGAGAACCTTACTGCAAATGGTCTGTCTAAACCTAATTTTTTCTCTTCAGCTGCGATGTCTTCTACAGTAATATTTGAACCTTGTGTATTTTTAAAAGCTAAATATCTCTCAGCACAATTCGAGGGAACAAATTCCATTAAAGAAAAAACAATTAGACTAACAAGAAAAAGAGTTAAGCAAGCTAATAATGCTCGTGTTAAAGTAAACTGAATAAAATTAATCATTCTTAAATATTTTTAATTAAAAAAAATAAAAGCGGCAATAAGAATTGCCGCTTTTAATAAGATAATTATCCTTGACTAATTAGAAAAATACCATTGCTGTGGTAGGTAAGGATATGTTCTGTAATACTCATAAGATGCAGTAGTAAACTCAGTAAAGTTTCCTAAAACATTTCTGTGGTAAACGGGGAAAGGAGGTGCAACAGTTCCAATAAATAAAAGATTTCCTGTCATTGTCGCAACTAATTTTTCTCCTAAACGTTTATTTTCCTCAGAGCCAATAGGCGATGCTTGAAATGCAGCTATATCTTCTATCATTTCATAGGCATATCCTGGAGGTTGAACACCTGAGTCGCCATTAGAATCAATATACTCAGACCATAGCATAGCGTTTCTATGAGCAAAATAATCTTCGTATGGTGGAACGAAAAGTTTACCCTCTCCCATAATAAGAGCTAATGGCATACCTTTTTTCCAAGCACCAACGTCAAGTTCATTTGCTGATTGAGATGATCTGTACTCGTCTGGAGTTATTTCTTTGAAATTAGTTTTAACACCAACTTCATTCCAATAACGTGCAACTAGTTCTACCTCTCCACCACCAATACCTTGCGTAGCAAAATCGATATTTAGAACTAGAGGTTCACCATTTGGTAACTCTCTAAAACCATCACCATTTCTATCTACCGCTCCTGTTTCATCTAACAGTGAATTAGCTAAATCAGGATCATATTGAGCATAATGTTGTGACCATTTCGCATCGACAAAATCTGGTCTTGGAGAAAATCCAATGTACTGTTGAGGTGTTCCTAGTCCATAATGAATAACATCATTAATTTCATTTCTATTTATTGCAACTGACATTGCCTGACGGAAACGAAGGTCACGGAATAAACCTCTTTTTGCTTCATCTGGATGAGTCAAGTTTAAACTAAAAGCTGCTGAACCAACACCAGGTTTAATTTGAACATTATATTCTCCAGCCTCTGATCCATCCATTAATTGAGGAACAGATTCAAGATTTAAAGATTGAGCTTTATAATCAACTTCTCCATTAACAAGTTTTAAGATTCTAATTTCGTTTTCATTAATATATCTCTCATTTTGATAATCGATGTAAGGTAGTTGATTACCAGCAGTATCTACCATATGAAAATATGGATTTGCAGCATACTTTCTACCTTCTGTAGTATCTTCAATAGTAATAAAAGATTCTAGAGATGGATAAACATCAGAAGGAAGATTAGCAACTTTGTCAGGAGTTGCTAAAAGTGGTGATGGTGTATCAGTCCAACATGAATTTCCATAATATGCTTTCAATACATCATATCCATTTTCATAACCTGCGGCTTGAGCAAGAGCATCAGCTCCCGAGTTAATATCAGGATGGAATTGACCTAAGTGATGCTTTGGAGCAAATCCTTGACAATAAGAATTTGCAAACATTGCAGTCAATCCTGGTTTTGGTGCAGGTAAATTAAATACTACAGTTTGAGGATCGATAATATCAACTGTCATTCTTTCTCCACCAACTAATAAATATCCATAGGGTTTCTCTCTTATGTTTGAATCCATCATAAGATGGTCATACCAAAATTTTACATCTTCAGCAGTAAATGGAGCTCCATCTGACCACTTGTGCCCTTTTCTTAAAACAAAAGTTAACTGTGTGTAATCATCATTCCATTCATACGATTTTGCTATATTAGGAACAATTTGCTGAAGGTCATCACTGAAACGCACAAAATTTACATGTCTAGTTGATAATAAATCAGATGTTCCTGCTTCAGTGGCGTTTGATAACATTTTGAATGTTCCACCATATGAACCAATAGAATCATAAGGTGAAATTACAAGAGGTTCATCAGGTAATCTACTTTCCACACTACCTAGCTCTCCATTACCTCTAATTGTTGCATTGATAGAAGCAACATTGGGATTTTCTTTAAAGCTCATTGTACATCCAGCTAAACTCTCATATTCAGAAAGTTCAAACTGCATTGGGAAAGCTCCTCCATCAACTTTCTTACCCGAGCAGTCTGCAGCAATTGCATTAAAACTCATCGTTAAAGCTGAAAAAGAAAATATTAATGTTAAAAATAATTTTTTAAACATACTTTTTCCTCCTAAATAAATTAAGTAATAAATAATTTTTAAACGATAATTCAATAAATACAAAAAATATATTATGAATTTATTAAATTTTTAAATATAGTTTTATAATTGTTACTAAAAATTACTAAATTTAAGGCTTTTTTAATTTCTGAATGAGAAAATCTGTCCTTTTTATATGTGCTGATCAATGGCGTTTCGACTGCTTTAGCTTCCTAAATCATCCATATGTACTTACACCTAACCTAGACAAACTTGCTAAAAAAAGTGTTGTTTTTAAATCACATTTTGCCGGAATTGTTCCTTGTGGACCATCTAGGACTACAATGCTTACAGGCCTATATCCATTTATACATCGTTCAGTATATAATGGTGCGCCTCTTGATAAAAGATTTACAAATATCGCTAAAGAAGTTCGTAAACTAAATTATAATCCAAATCTTTACGGGTATACAGATACATCTTGGGATCCAAGATACTTAGATCCAAAAGATAAAAAAAATTTTACTTATGAATCACCAATGGAGGGATTTGATGATGGTTGTGTTTTACCAGGAGGAAAACCTGAACTCTGGGCTAACCATCTCAATCAAAATGGTTTTAAAATTAATAAAGCAGAAGATTTATACAAAGGAAGAAAGCCTAAAGATGATCAAGCATATATTTATGAACCATATTATATTCCAACCGAATTTTCCGATACTGCATTTTTAGCAGACAAAGTCGTTAATGATTTAAAAAAAGTTAAAGGTTCATTTTTTATGCATGTATCTTTTTTAAAACCACACCCACCCTTTCATGTAGCTGATCCATGGTTTAGTAAATTTAATCCAGATAGTATTAACTTATCTAAAAATGATATTTCACTGAAAGAATTATCAAAAAAACATCCACTACTTGAAGAGTTATGTAAAAAATTTTTACTAAAAGAAAATTTCTCTGAAATTAATTATAATCTTTTAAAAGATCAAGATATCAAAAATATTATGAGTGTCTATTTTGCTATGTGTGCAGAAGTTGATTTTAATATTGGTAAAATTTTGAATGCTCTTAAAGAATCAGGGCAAGAAGAAAATACAATGATAATTTTTACTAGTGATCATGGAGAGATGTTAAATGAAAATAATTTATGGGGGAAATTAGGTTGGTGGGACTCTTCTTATAGAATTCCATTATTTATTTATCTGCCTCAAAACAATCCAAAAGAAATTAACCATTTAACAGAATCTGTAGATGTTGCTCCTACAATTTTAGAATGGCTTGGTGGTGAAATCCCCATTGATTGGAATGGTCAATCACTGATGCACAATATCAATCATAAATACAAAAAATCACCTAATAAAGAATATGTTGTTTTTGATTATGATTTTAGAGAAAGTACTTCATTTGTTAAAGATAAAAAATTAGCACCCGAACAATGTAATCTATCGGTCATTAGAAATAATAAATGGAAATATGTTCATTTTCCTTCATTGCCATGTTTATTATTTGATTTAGAAAAAGATCCTGAGGAAATAAATGATCTATCAGTCTTAAGACAATTTCAAGATATAAAACATGAACTAGTATCAAAATTGTTAAGTCACCGCATGATTCATCAGGAGCGACAATTATCAAACACTAAACTTTCCAGCTCAGGTGTTAATACAAATTCTGGGCCCTTTAGCAGAAAAATGGAATAATAAAGATATGTTAACGACTGTTATAGGCGCCTATCCAAAACCAAGCTACTTAAAAATAACTGATTGGTTTAATGCTTCTGGTGGTACAGACACAGAATATCCAACTAAATTTTACGAAGATGAAATAAAAAAAATGGGCGATAATGTTGAAGAGTTATTTAATAGAGCTACCAAAGAAATAATTAGCGATCAGGAAGAATGCGGTATTGACATTCTAACCGATGGTGAAGTTAGAAGAGAAAATTATATTCACTATCATTGTAGATATTTAGAAGGAATTGATTTTGCAAATCTCACAGAAAAAATTGCCAGGACAGGGAATTATAAATGCTGGTTACCAACAATAACTTCAAAAGTTAAAGCAAAAGAATCTTTTTTAGTTGAAGAGTGGAAAAAAAATCAGAGTTTAACCAATAAAGATTTAAAAATTACTATTCCTGGACCAATGACTATAACAGATACCATAGCAAATACATTTTATGATTCAGATGAACATATGGGTGAAGACTTAGCTGATGCTATTAATGTAGAAATTAAAAGATTGGTTGATGCAGGATGTAAATATATTCAAGTCGATGAACCGTTGTTTGCTAGAAAACCAAAAAATGCTCTTAATTTTGGAATCAGAAACCTAGAAAGATGTTTTAAGGATATTAATAATCAAAGTATTGAAAAAATTACTCATATTTGTTGCGGCTATCCTGATAAATTAGATGCAGTAGATTATCCAAAAGCGCCTTTAGATTCTTACAGTAAAATTAGTAAAGCTTTAGATGAATCAATTATAGATACAGTTTCTATTGAAGATGCTCATCGATATAATGATTTAAATTTTTTAAAAGATTTTAAACAAACAAAAGTTATTTTTGGTTTAGTAAAAATAGCAAGCTCTCAAGTTGAGACTAAAGAAGAAATTGTCTCAAGAATAAATGATGCATTAAGGTTTATTCATAAGGAACAATTAATTGTCGCTCCTGATTGTGGCCTTGGTCACTTACCTCGAGATTTGGCAAAAATAAAATTAAAGATAATGGTAGAAGCTTCTAATAGTTTTTAGTGTACTAAAGTTTCTGGATTAGCATAATCATAATTTAAATCATCAGCAATAGCTTTATATGTAACGGCACCTTTAAAAATATTTAAACCATTCATAAAATTTTTATCATTTTTTAAAGCATCTTTAAAACCGTTAGAAGCTATGTTTTGAATAAATGGCAAAGTGACTGCATTTAAAGCAAGAGTGGAAGTTCTAGGAACTCCCCCTGGCATATTTGCAACACAATAATGAACAACATCATCAACAACATATGTAGGGTTTGCATGAGTTGTTGGTTTACTAGTTTCAACACAACCACCTTGATCAATTGCAACATCAACAATTACAGATCCACTTTTCATCTCTTTTATCATGTCCTTAGTTATAATCTTTGGAGCATTAGAGCCTGGAACAAGTACGCCACCAATTAGTAAATCACATTCGGAAATATAATCATTTAGATTTATCTTATCGCTGTGTAGTGGTTCTATTTTATCACCAAATTTTTCTTGTAATTCTTCTAATCTTTTTTCTGATTTATCAACGATGAAAACTTTTGCTTGCATTCCGGTAGCAATTATTGCTGCATTTTCACCTACAACACCTCCACCTAAAATTAAGACATTTCCAGGTTGAACCCCAGGCGCACCCCCTAAGAGTAAACCACTTCCACCCTTATGTTTTTCAAGTGAATACGCACCAGCTTGAATGGACATTCTACCGGCTACAGCACTCATAGGTGCAAGAAGTGGTAATTTATTATTATGATCACTTACTGTTTCATAAGCAATACAAATTGAATTTGAATCAATTAAACCCTTTGTCAATTCTGGAGCTGCCGAAAGATGTAAGTAAGTAAACAAAATTTGGTTTTCTCTTATCATTGCTACTTCATTCATTAGAGGTTCTTTTACTTTTACAATCATTTCAGAATCATTAAAAATATCCTCAGCTGAATTTACAATTTTTGCACCAGATAATTCATAATCACTATTGGAAAATCCAGCACCAATACCGGCATCTTTTTGAATTAGTACTGTATGTTTATTCTTTACTAATTCTTTAACACTTTGCGGAGTAAGTCCAACCCTAGACTCCTGAGCTTTAATCTCAGAGGGAACACCTATTTTCATTATCTGTCATGCATATAGTTTGAGATACCTGTTCTTAATTTTTCAATTATCTCATCAATATGTTTTTTTTCACAAGTAAATGGAGGTGCAACAATTAAACAATCACCTGTTGCTTTCAAGCTTAAGCCTGCTTCAAATAATTTTTTAAAACAAGCATATCCAGCTTTGCCTAAACGCTCATCCATTTTAATATCAATTCCTCCCATCATTCCATATCCTCTTATATCAGTAATGATATCTAAGTCTTTCAAAGTAAATAAACCATCTAAGAAATATGGAGACATATCTTTTGCTCTATTAAATAAATCTTCTTTCTCGATTATATCTTGCATTGCTAATCCTGCTGCCATTGAAACAGGTATAGCAGAATAAGTATAACCATGAAAAAATTCTATAGCTCCTGTAGGTGAAGCATCAACAATAGTGTCATAGATATGATCACGTGAAGCTACTGCTCCTAAAGGTACGACACCATTAGTGATTGCTTTAGCCATTGTCATAATGTCAGGACATACATCAAAAGCTTGGGCTGCAAATGGAGCGCCCATTCTTCCCCAGCCAGTAATAACTTCATCAAAAATTAAAAGAATTCCGTGTTTGTCACAAATTTCTCTTAGTCTTTTTAAATATCCTTTTGGCGGAACTAAAGTCCCTGTTGATCCTGCAACTGGCTCAACAATACATGCAGCAATATTTTCTGCACCAATGTTACCAGCAATTCTTTCAAGATCATCTGCTAGATCAGCACCTGTTTCAGGTTCGCCTTTTACAAATAAATTTTCAGGTAAATGAGTATGTCGTAGATGATGTACATTTGGCATGAGAATGTTTGAGAAAGTTTTTCTATTAGCAATCATTCCACCAACAGAAATTCCTCCAATATTCATTCCATGATAACCTCTTTCTCTTCCTACTATGTGAGATCTATGACCTTCTCCTTTTGCTTTAAAATATGCTATGGCTGTTTTAATTGCTGTTTCAACAGCTGATGAACCACAAATAGTAAAGAATATTTTATTTAAATCTTCAGGTGTATGTTTTGAAACTTTTCTAGCTAAATCAAATGAACCACCAAAACCTTGTTGGAATGGTTGAACATAATCTAATTGTTCTAATTGTTTTGAAACTGCTTCTCTTATTTCTGGTCTTGAATGACCCGCTGGACTACAAAATAATCCTGAACTAGCATCAATTAATTTATTTCCATAATGATCAGTATAATAAACACCTTCTGCCTTAACCATTAATCTTGGACTATTTTTATAGTCTCTATTAGATGTGAATGGCATCCAATGTTCTTCTAATGAATTAGGTATTTCAGTTCTTTTTTCTAAGTCCATTTTTTTCCTTAATAGAGATTGAGTATATGAAATTATCGATAAATCAAAGAATATTTCTTACACAATAAAGAAATATCATAGGAAAAATTGTAGCAGTGGTATAGAGAGAATACCAAATATGAGCACATTACCAGAAGATCTTAAAAGTAAAGCTTTAGAGACACCTAATATACCCGCAGCTGTTGTGTGCCCCAATCAAGAAAGCATATTATCAGCTGTAATTGAAGGTAAAAATATGAACCTCATCGATCCAACTTTAATTGGAAACAAAAGTTTAATTGCTGAAACAGCGAAAAAATTAAGTTCGGATATTTCAAATTTTAATATTGTAGATGCTAGAGATGAAGAGGATAGTGCTTTAATTGCTTGTCAAATGTCTAATGAAAATAAAAGTAAAATCATAATTAAAGGGAATCTTCATACTGATATTTTAATGCGCTCTTATTTAAAAAAAGAATTTAATTTACTTGATGGTAGACGATTAAGTCATATTTGGCATATGACTACACCGCAGTTTAAAAAACCCCTTTTTATCACTGATGGCGCCCTGAATGTTTTACCAAGAGTTGATATTAAATTACAGATTCTCAAAAATGCTGTTCAGTTTTGTAATAAATTAAACATTAACAAACCAAAAGTTGCAATTTTATCAGGTACAGAAGATCCAATAGAAAGCATGCCAAGTTCAGTTGATGCCAAAAAAGTTATGGAACTTGCATTAGAAGAAAAAATTAATGCTTTTGTTCATGGGCCACTTGCTTTTGATAATGCTGTGTCTGAGGACGCAGCTAAAATAAAAGGTATCAAAAATGATGTTGCTGGTGATACTGATGTATTATTAGTACCTAATTTAGAAACTGGAAATTCTTTATCTAAAATAATGGTTTATTTTATGAATGCTTGTGCTGCAGGAATAGTAATTGGTGGTAAAGTACCAGTTGTAGTCCCTAGTAGAGCTGATAGTAAAAATTCTAAACTTGCATCAATTATGGCAGCTATCGTTGCTGCAAATAACAAATAAATAAATAAATAAATTTAAACTCGAATGCTATTGAGACATTACTTTTTAATTTTAATAATCACTTTTTTATTTGGAAGTGCCTACCCAGTTCAAAAAGTTATTTTTAATGAAAATGTACCTCCATTATTAATGGGAAGCTTAAGAATGTTAGTAGTTTTTGTATGCCTTTTACCCTTTTGGAAATTTAGAATACCTGAAAAAAAATACTGGCTACCACTTCTCTTTTTTTCAATCTCTATGGGTTTTTTAGCAAATGTCTTTATGACATTATCTTTAAACGAAGCAAATATAGTTTCTCCAATCATTATTGGTTCTCAACTAGCTGTACCATTTGCAATATTATTAAGCTCATTTTTTTTAAAAGAGAAAGTAAGTATTAAAAAATGGGTGTTTATATTTATTTCTTTTTTTGGCATAATTTTATTAGGTTTTGATCCATTAATAAGAAATGAAATTTTTGCTTTAATCTTAATTACGTTAATGGCATTCTTCTATGCTAGTGCACAAGTATTTTCTAGATACTTGAAAGATTTAGAAGTCACACTTACAAATGCAGTAATGGGATTAGTAGGATTTATATTACTAATTATTTCATCATCAATTTATGAAGGACAAACAATAAACGAAATTAGAAATATTAGTTTACAGTCATGGTTATTAATATTGCATTCAGGCATCTTTGTTTCAATTGCTGCACACATGTCGATGTTCTATTTATATAGGATGTATCCTGTTAATAGAGTATTTCCATTTTACGCTTTATTTCCTGTATTTGGTGTGTTGTTAACATTTATAATTTTTTATGAAATACCAACTTTAATTACTTTAATTGGTGGTATAATTGTGATCTTAGCAACTTATTTTATTAATAAAGAAAATTAATTTTAAACTACTTGGCTGTCCATCCTCCATCAATAACTAGTGAAGAACCAGTCATCATTGATGCAGCATCTGAAGCAAGATACACCACAGCAGTAGCAATATCACTTTCTGTTGCTACTTTTTCTAAAGGTATATTTTCAATTACAGATTTTTTAAAACTTTTATCTTTAAAAAATTTTTTGACCATTGGGGTTTCTACAAATGTAGGACAAACGGAATTAACTCTAATGTTGTGCTTAGCCAAATCAATAGCCATACCTTTGGTAAGACCTTCAACACCAAACTTGGTCATATTATAAACACTTCTAAGAGGAGCTCCTACTTTACCTAACTGAGAAGAGATATTTATTATTGATCCACCAATGTTTTTTCTATTTTTTGATTTAAGCATAACTTTTGTAGCTAATTGAGCAATATCGAATGATGCTTTAATATTAAGATCAACCACTTCACTCATATCTTTTCTTTTGATTTTGGTAAAATATTCAGGTCTATTTGTACCAGCATTATTTACTAATATGTCTAATTTTTTGATTTCAGAAAATATTTTTTTTATTTCTTTTAAATTAGTTATATCACACACATAATAACTACATTTCTTTTTGAGTTTTTTAATTTTGTTTTGAACAATTAAAAGATCTTTCTCTGTACGACTAAGAATTATTACATTTGCACCTGCTTCTGCTAACGCTATAGCACATGCTTTACCTATGCCTTTGCCTGACCCTGTCACAAGAGCAGTTTTGTTGTTTACAGTAAAATTTTTTAGAAACATTTAATCTGATTATTTACAATGAAAAAATAGATTGATCTAATAAATTCATTTTTTTAATACACATTTGAAAACCATCTTCTAGGTGGTAATCACCTGGAAACCCAATGCATTTAATTCCAGCGTTTACGGCAGAATTACTACTTTCTTCAGTATCCTCTATTGCAAGACAATCTTCTGGCTGTAAATTTAATTTGTCTAATGTGACTTTGTATATTTCTGGATGTGGTTTTTCATTTTTAACAAATGATTTATTACCAATAAAGTCAAATTCTTCTTTTGAAATTTGACCGGAAAGACTTTCAAATACTGCATCGACATTATTTAAAGTTGTAGAAGTTGAGAAAGCAAGTTTAATATTATTATCTTTTGTATACTTAATTATTTCACCAACGCTCTTCCTTAATTTTTGTTTATTCCGAATAATGTACGAGCTAAAGATTTCTGTTTTTCTATTCCTAATTTGTAAAGCATTTACATTAGTGTTATTTTTTTCAGCAAAATCTTCCACTCTTTTTGTCCCACCAGATTTTTTTAACAAAATTTTATAGTCTTGCTCGTCCCAATACCAATCAAGGCCAGCTTCTTTAAAAGCTTCATTAAATGAGTTACGTTGAATGTTAGAAGATTCAATTAGTGTCCCGATAGACCCAAATAGAAGTGCTTTATATTTCATAAGATTAGAAATTTATTATTAACCTTTTACTGCTCCAGCAGTTAAACCACTTATTAATTGTCTTTGGAAAAACATGATTATCATAAAAAGTGGTGCAGTTGCAGAAACAACACTTGAGACTGCCCACATATAATTTCCACTATGTTCAATTGTACCTAAATAAGCATTAATTTTAGGAACCATTGTATAATTCTGCTGATTTAATAGAAGTGAAGTAACTGTAAAATCATTATAGGCTAACATCATACTAAATAAACCTGCTGTAACAACTCCAGGCCACATAACAGGCATTATAACAAAGCGAAACGCTTGAAAATACGAACAGCCATCAATTAGTGCACTTTCATCTAACTCTTTAGGAACTGTTTTAAAGAAAGAGTAGAGTAACCATAATGTAAAGGGTTGATTGATTGCAACTAAAACAATTATGGTAGTTGGAAGTATGCCCCAAACGTTCAATTGGAAGAAAGGAAACAGATAACCAGAAACTAATGTAATGTGTGGCATCGCTCTAAAAATCAAGGCAGCTATTAAAATCCAAAAAGTATATTTATATGTCGATCTAGACAAGGCATAAGCACCTAATGTTCCTAAAAATAAAGAGATCGTAACAACTGAAACTGTAATAATAATTGTATTCATTGTTGCTTTCCAAAATTCACCTTCTGTCCAAGACTCTACATATGCCTTAACTGTAGAGGTATCTCCTGTTTCTATCAAAGTATTAACTCCTGTGACTGCAAACATCCAATCAGCTCTTGAGAAAAAGTCGGCTTTTACTTTAAATGATCCCCAAAAAGTCCATATAAAAGGAAACACAGAAATAATTAACCAAGCAAGAATAAAAAAACTATTTAATAAAATTAGTTGTTTTGAGTATCTGTTAATTTTTGATTCCATATTATCTTTCTGTCCTAAATTCTCTCCATGTTCTTATAAGTACTGGTGTTAATAGAATTGCTACACCAATAATAGTTAACATAGATGTTGCTCCTGCGGACCCAAATAACATTTTGTTTTCACTTCTTAAGTCGTTATAAATCATCCAAGAAAGTGATTGAGCAACTCCTTCAGCAGCGAACCCAATTATTGGCTCAAGAACCCTAAAATTATCCATTAGACAAATTAATATAATAAATGTTGCTACCGGATAAAGATGTGGAATAACAATGTGTCTGACTCTTTCATATCTTGAGGCGCCATCTATGATCGCTGCTTCAATTGGATCTTGAGGAACAGTTTGTAATGCAGCATAAAAAACAACAAATGCAAATGGAGTATTGTGCCAAATACCATAAATAATCAAAGTAATCCAAGTCAATTGACTGGAAGACTTTAGTGATAGATTTGGATCATCAAATAAGAATTGAATAAATGAACCTAATATTCCTTTAGCATCTATCATCCAAAATAAAACGAGAGATCCAATCAATGGTGTTACAATCATAGGCAGTATAACACCAAAAATGGTTGGGCCTTTTAAGCTTTTTGTAATTGTATTTACACTTAAAGCAACGATGAAACCTAAAACTACAACTGGTGGTGTAACTGCAAAACAAAATGTGAGTGTAAATAAAAGTGCTTTGTAAAAAGGTAAATTTAGTAAAATATCTGTAAACTCTGCTATCGATGAGGAATTAGTCCAGGCTTCTTTAATTTCATCAAAAGCCAAATGGTTTCTGTCGCCGTATGTTCCTAAACCATTAAACCTTCCAAGAGGTTGTTCTTCTTGTAATTTTGTTGTAGCTTCAATATCAACTTTTGTTTCCGTTTTACATCCAAATGGATCACATTTTTCTACTTCCATTAAAATTTGTTCAGGCTCGATATGAAGAGACTGAAAAAAACTAGAAATAATTGGAAGACCAATAAATAATAACATTGCCAATCCACTTGGAAAGAAGAACCAAAAGAATGTTCTGTGGGGCATCTATTTCTTACTAAAAAAAAAGTGGAACATAATAATGTTCCACTTTATCATAAATATTTATACGGTTTATAGAAAACCTTGCTCAGTAGCTTTTGCTACATAAGCAGCTTCTACATCCGCTAATGCTTTTTCAGCAGACTCATTTCCTTGTAGAAATTCAACAAGTTCTGTACTCAAAGCACCATGTAATAGACTCATATATGGTAAGCTTGGGTATGGTGTTGCACCTCTGTTAGCAGCGTCAACAACTGGTCCTGCTGTATCTCCTGGTGAATAACCATCAATCAACCAAATTGTTGCATTTGGATTAGCATTTGCCATTTCTGTTGAAGTTGCTGCACCTAAAAGAGCTCTAAATGATGCTTCTGCATTTGCATCAGAAGTATTCGTTGCAATTCCAAAACCATCCCACCAAAGAGTTGTTGCTGGTTTACTTCCACCACCTACAGATGGAGAAGGAGCTAATCTAGTATCAGCTTTAATTGCTTGATCACCTTCATCATCTAACAATGAAGCTGCACCTGAATTCCAGATATGCATTAATGCTACATTACCAGACTCCCATTCTTCTTTAACTGCATTTGTATCTTGAGTTAAGAAATCAGGGTTACTTACTTCTGTTAATCTTTTAAGCATATTAAGAGCAGCTACTCCTTTAGCGTTATTTACACTAACTTCAGCTGTCCCAGCTTTAAAGAAATCACCTCCGTGACCAAGGTACATGTTTACAAACTCTTGACCTAGGTTCCATCCAGATTTGAAAGCACCAGCGTATGGGTTAGCCATTTTGCCAGATGCTTTAATTTTTTCTGCAGCTGCAATTACTTCTTCGTATGTTGAAGGAACTGCGATACCTAAATCATTAAGAATACTTTCTCTATACCAAAGATGTTGAGCATTAGCCATAAAAGCTATTGCATAGATCTTTCCATCAATCACAATTTTTTGGTTGTCTTGTAATGCACTTCCGTATTTAGCAACTAAATCATCAAGTGGACGAATTAAGTTATCATTCATTAAAGTTGTAATTGAACCATTAGTTACAAGTTTAGCAGAGAATTCAGCTGGGTTAGCTGAAAGTGCTGCAACTTGTAATTTATTATGATCAACGGAATGTGTTACAGAAAAATCCGCATCAGGTCCTGCACAACTTTTTACTTCATCCATGAAAATTCTGTATGTTGTAAATTCGTTTGCTAGAATCTTTATTGATCCATCTGTTACTCCACAAGGTGAGTGCCCACCGGCATATGCACTTGTGCTAACAAATGTGAACAATAGAGCTATTAATAGTTTTTTCATATATTTCCCCTTATTAATAAAGTGTGAAATTCACATTTAAGTATAAATCCTTTATATTGGTATTAGAAAATAATGCAATAATATGAATTGATATTCAAGATTTTGAATATTGAAATGGGGGGATAATTCATGAGTTTTAAAAAGACTGCGACATCACAGGACGTAGCAAAACTAGCAGGAGTATCCCAATCAGCTGTTTCAAGATGCTTTACTAAAGGTGCCAGCATTTCTAGTAGAACAAAGTTAAGAGTTTTAGAAGCAGCCAAGAAATTAAAGTATAAGGCGCCCTACACATCATCTAATTTAGCATCTAATGATGATAGTGGATTGGTAGCTGTCATTTTACCCTATGTTACGAGCAGATATTATCCAGAAGTTTTAATTGAGTTACATGAAGCACTTAGAAATGGAGGCTTTAGAATTTTATTAATTACGACTGATGATGGCGAAGAATTAGATGAAAAATTAATACAGCCATACTTAAAAGAAAAACTCATTGCAATAATATCAGCAACAAAACCTACTGATAAATTTGTTGAAGATTGCAATCAAAAAAGAATACAATTTATTGCTTATAATAGAAGTTGGAATATACCAACGATAAGTTCCGTTGCGTGTGATCATCGTAACGGAGGAGAATTAGTTGCAGAATATTTTACAAAGAAAAATCATAAAAATATTGGCATCATTGAAGGGCCAAAAGGATCTTTTGTAAGTGATGAGCGATGCAAAGGTTTTAAAAATTATCTTAAAAATAATAAAAAAATTAAATTAAATATTGAAAAAGGTTTTTTTACTTACGAAGGTGGATATCAAGCAACAGAAAAAATTTTCAATAAAAAGATAAGTGCAATATTTTGCGCTGATGATACGATGGCTTTCGGATGCTTAGATTATATTAAAAAAAATACTTCATTAAAAACACCTTCTCAATTAGAAATTATTGGTTATGACGATATATCAATGTCAGCTTGGGAATCATATAACCTTACAACTGTCAGACAACCTATTAGACAAATGTCAAAACTAGCAACTCAATTAATAAATGAATATATTAAAGATCCAGATTTTGAGCCTATAAATCATATTGTACAGGGAAGACTTATAAAAAGAAAAACTACAAAATAATTTACTTAAATTTTAATCCCATCTGTTCGAAGACACCATGATTATCTACCATAACGTAATTATCTAAAAATTTTCCATCTTTAATGGTCCAAAAATCTGAAAATTGCATTTTGATAGATTTGCCTGTTGGCTCCACTCCAAGATATGTTCCACTATGTGTGCCTGTTAAAAATCCTGTTGCACTAATCCACTCACCTTCAGCAACCACAATATCATTTTTTACGTGATAATCTGGAAATGCTTCATAAAAAGGTTTTAGAACTTTATATTTAAAATTTTCTATACCATGAATATCACCAAAACCTGGAGGACCGTGCCAAACCATATCATCATGCCAGTACTTATGTTGTGCATTTAGATCTTGAGCATTAAGTGCATCATACATATCAGCTAATAATTTTTTACTTTCATCTAAAGTCATTTTTTATCTCCTAAAATTTGCATTAGTATTGCAAGCTCATTAAAACCAGTCCACTCTTTAGTAATTTTATTATTTTTAATTTCCCATTGAGTGATTCCCCACAAATACACTTCTCTATTAGTTGGTTGGCCATATGAGCCATTACCTTTATGCGTTCCTACAGCGCCCCAACGAACCGATACTAAGTAACCATCTTTTGTATTGCCCATCCAGTATAGATCTTCAATACTGAGTGCAAGATCAGGGAACGAAGCTAAAAGTGAAATTATAAATTTTCTTAATTGCAAAACTCCTTTAAATTTACGACCAGTTGAACCTTCAAATTCTACCTTACTCGAGTATGCTTTATTTATTGCAGAAAAGTTTCGCCTATTCCAAATTGTATCATAAACTGCATGAACAAACTCTCTTACATTTGTAATTTTATCTGGAATATCAAAACTAATTGGTTTTAATTTAGTAATATTTCTTGTTGGTTTGGAGTTTTTAAAATGAGGGGAATAGGGTCCTGCAATTCCCTCATCGACAAGTTGCTTGGCAACCTGATTTACATCTAATCCGAGTTGTTTAATTAAACCTGCTGTATCGTAAACAACATTTTCGTAATAAATTTCATTATTTTTGGCTACACAATTCGCAATACAAAATAATCTTACTTTTTTACCAGTTGGTTTGGAAAATTTACTAAATCCAGTATTTGTTCCAGTAATAATTGTTCTATGCGAAGTATGAAAACTTACATTTTCATCTCCTGCCCAAATAACTTCATCTGCAAATAATCGAATATCTGGAAAAGCGTTGTTTGTATGTACAGTATCAGCTACAATTTTTTCAGATCCAAATTGTAGACCAAATTCATCCCAAACTCTGCAATCTTTACTGTAGGTGTCATAGATGTAGCCAATATTTTTTTCTTCCCAGATTTGATATGTAATCCTTACAATATAATCGATTATATTTTTATACTGATCTTCAAACCCCTTCATTGATTGATGTTTAAGTTTTTTTGGTTTTGGATTTAATGATTTAGCTGTTCCTCCACCTCCATATACTTTTAATGAAATATCATAACTCTTAGGCATATGATTATCTTGGAGGGGTTCTGGTCTTTTATCTGTAATTTTATTAAATTTCATAATTTGTATTTGTAATGAGATACATTTAAAAATTTTTTAAAGCAATGAAATTTTATTCAAAAAAATGAATATTGTCTTTTTTAGTTTATTAATATAATCAAAATGAAATGACTGATCTCCAAGCAGAAAAAAAATTAGTATTAGATTATTTAAATGAGTTAGATAGTTGCAACATTGATTCATTATCTGAAGTTATATCCAAATACGCATCAGAAGATTTTAGTATGAAATGTACCCACCCATTCAACGAACTAGGTAGTATAGATCTTGTTGCTAATAATCTTTGGAAACCAATTAAAGATTCATTTTCACCTATACAACGTCGATTAGATATATTTTATGCTGGGATAAATTCACTAGATAAAAATAAAGGGAAATGGATCTCCAGTATGGGTCATTTCATGGGTGTTTTCAATAAGCCGTTTGTAGGCCTTAAACCAAATAATAAATCAATTTTATTAAGATTTGCAGAATTTTACAAAGTGGAAAATAACAAAATTAGTGAAGGGGCTATTTTTTTAGATGTAATGAATTTAATGCAGCAACTAGGTCTTTCTATAATTCCTGAATCTACAGGTCTTGTTTGTGTAACACCTGGACCAAAGAATCATAAAGGTTTAAAATTTGATATTTCTAGTGAAAGTGAAAGTCAAAAAACATTAGATTTAATTCATAGAATGCGCGATCGACTTGTTAAAGGATCCAAAATGCAATCTTATAAAGAAGAATTAGAATTAGATTGGCATAATGACATGATTTGGTGGGGACCAGGAGGTATTGGAGCTTCTTATACTATTGATGGTTATCAAAAAGGTCACACAAAACCATTTCAAGATGGTTTAGAGTTTGTTCGTTTCAATGGACACATACTTAGTAGCTCTGAAGATGATCTTGGAGGTTGGTTTGGTTGGCCAAATTTAATTATGAAACCTAAAGGAGAATATTTAGGATTAACAAATGCAAGTGATATTGAATCAGAAATGAGAGTTGTAGATTTATATCGAAGAGATGGAGATAAGCTGGCTGAAAACTGGATCTTTATTGATCATTTACATTTTTTAAAAAAACTAGGAGTGGATCTTTTAGAAAGAGCAAAATTTTTAAATCAGTAATTAGATAACTTTTGAGGCAAGTTTAGTACCTTCAACTAATGCATGGAGCTTTTCATAACAAATTTTTTCATCAATTTTTCCAAAACCAGCAAATGTACTAAAACCACAATCTGTCCCTGCCATTAATTGATCTTTTGGAATGACTGTAGAAAATTGAATTAATCTATCTGCAACAACTTCTGGATGTTCAACAAAATTAGAGGTTGAGTCGATTACGCCAGGTACTAGGACTTTATCTTTTGGTAACTTTATATCTTGAAAAACTTTCCATTCATGTGCGTGTCTAGGATTAGAAGATTCAATGAGAAAGTATTTTATCTTTGATTTTAAAATAATAGGTAATATTTTCTCCAAAGCAATATCGTGTGTGTGGGGTCCTTCATAATTACCCCAACATATATGCATTCTAGTTTGTTCAACATTTACATTAGATAATGCTGAGTTTAGGCATTCAATTTGTAGTTCTGCACGTTTAATAAACTCATCTTCAGATAAATTTTTAAAATTCATATGTCTTGCTAAAGCAAGGTCTGGGCAATCTAATTGAACTTGGATATCTGATTTTGTTATTAGCTCATATTCTTTAGCCATAATATTAGATAATTTATCCAAATATTCATCTTCTGTGCTATAAAATTTATTTGGCATAAAAACATTTATGACACCAGGTGATGCTGAGTTCATAAATGCATGTCGGTGATTTAGTTTATCAAGTGAATTTTTAAAATTATTTATATCCTGTAGAAGAGAAGTTTCATCTTTTACTTTTAATTCGTTTGTGCAACATGGCCTGGTATAAGTTGGTGTGCCACCACTTTTAGCAATCTTTTCTTTATATTCTGGAAAATCGTCAAGATCAGCAGGTGCTCTTCTTTCGCTTTCACCTGAGAACCCATCAATTCTATCTTTAATATATGTAGCGTAGCTAATTTTACTCATCTCCCCATCACTGATAAAATCAATTCCAACATCAAGTTGTCTCTTAACAATACTTTCTACGTTATTTTTTAATACTTCATCAAAACTACTTTTACTAAATTTCTCTCCTTTATCTTTTGCAAATAAAAAATCTGAAAGTTCTTTTGATCTAGGAAGGCTTCCAACATGTGTTGTCAAAATATTAGACATTAAATTAACCTGTTTTTAATAAAATCTGTTTCCAGATCATAGTTTCATCATAGAGAACCCATTCATTTTTAATACCTCTTTCTCCAAATTCAACATGATTAATACCCATTATATAAATTTTCGAATTAGAGGCTTTCCCAAAAAGACCATCCCCTTCATGTTTACCTACCAAAGACCATCGAACTGAAGCTTTTTTAGGTTCATATTTTTCTTCAGAAAAAGCAATGTGCTCAACTGAGAACAATGCTTTAGGAAAAGCATCTCTTAATTGTTTCCAAAATTTTATTACCTCATCTCTACCATGGTGAGTATTTCCCCCTGGTTGAAATTGCTGTATGGCTCTGTCATAATTATCATTTATTGTTTTGTCTAAATTAATGTTCATAATAGAAGTTAAGATATTTGCATATAATTCTCCAATGTTACCAGATGCTAATACAGGAGATTTATAAATTGATTTAACAGGTGTATTTTCATCAAAGGGTTTACTAGCTTTTTCAGGACCGCCTTCATCATTAATTAGATTACTTGCAAATTTCTTAGGGTCAATTCCAATTTGTCTCACAATTGCTCCTTGATCTCTCACAAGCCACTCATCATAAACTTGATTATTCATGCATGCACAATCAGCAATAGTTCGGTAATATAGTTTTTTTCCTGTCGCTTTCCCATACATCCCATCAACAGAATGAGTAGAAGTTGATAAAATGCGATGTGATGAAAAATATCCCTCATCATCATTTCCTGTCCAAATTACATCTTCACCTAAAAGTGTTCTGTCTGGAAATAGTTTTTTACTAGCATAGGTACTTTCAATTACTGGGTCTGCACCATAAATTACTCCAGATGGAGATCTTGTAGGTGTGGGGAGGCTTACATTTGGAGTATCAGCATAATAATCTCTTATTGCTTCAACATCATTGTTTTCCCAAATTTGATATGTGATCTTTAAAATATAATCAGGAAAATCTTTGAATTGTGCATCAAATCCTTTCATTTAATTAATATTTAATTAGTTTGCCGTATTATAAATAAATTACCATCATGATCACTTATCTGCCTGATTGAACGTAGTGAATTTTTTGGTACTGAAAAGGTATCTTTTTCTTTAATTACTACTTTATCTCCATCACAATCTATTTCCCATTCGCCAGATAAACAATGATACACTTCTGATTTCTCTAGTTTGTATTCATGTATATGAGCACTCTTGCCGTTCAGAAGTGAAAGGCTAAAACCTGTTGAATGCGGTATATTTGGAGTAAAAGATTTATCATGAATTTGAAACTGATCAATATAGTTAATAATTTTATTAGATTGATAGTGATCATCATCAACAAAGTATTTATCTTTATCATTAAATCGAATAACAAATTTTTCTATGTCTTCTGAAGAGTAATGATCGAAACTCTCTAATTCATTATCTTTTAGTGGTTGAATAATTTTAGTCTCATCTGTTATTTTTTGTTTCTCCGTGTCAATTAAAGAATTATCATTCATTAATACCATGCCAGATTTTTTTGCATCTTTTAAAAGTTTAGGCGTCCAAGTAATAACACCTGGATCATTTTCACCTAACACAACAAACATTAGCGCCTCTTCATCACTTACATTTTGAAAACCTCTGAACATGTTTGTAGGAAAAGAAGCAATATCACCTTTTTTTAGGATCACTTCTCCCTCTGTGCCATCAACGCCCCAGTAAAAACGCCAAGCACCTGAATGAATAATAAAAACTTCTGCAGTTGTATGACTATGTAAACCAGAACCATTCATTGGAGCAGCGCTTACCGCACCAATATTAAATCCATGTTCTTCAGGTATTTTAACGTTTTGTTTAGCATCTTCACTGACACCAGGGCCAATTACTGAATAGTTTTTTCTATCTTGATGGCCTTTTAATTTTCCCTCAACAAATGGAATATTACTAGGAATAAGTTCATCGAATTTTGCTAATCTAGATGTAATATTAATTGACATATTGTTATGATCTTTTATTCATTTTTTTTGAATATTATTCAAAATAATGAATAAATCAATTATTATTTAACAATAGTGTTATTAAATTATTATGGCAAATAAAATACAAAACTTTGATACAGGTGAAAAAGGTAACTCAAAAATAATTCATTTAGATCTTGATCCAAAAATAAATATCGAAAACAAAATATATTTTAAAAATTTATTAAATAAAATTGCTGAATGTTCTATTGAAGATTTAGAAGATAATCTTGAAAATTTATATCACGTAGATGCAGAGCTTAATGGCTTTCATCCAGTTAATGAAATTAAGGGAATTGAAGAAATAAAAAATAAATATTTAATACCTTTAAAGAAAGCATTTCCTGATCTTGAAAGAAGAAATAATCTTGTTATTGGTGGAGCATTCAGAGATAAAGTTTTTGTTTCATTTGTTAGTCATTTAACTGGAACATTTTCAAATGAATGGTTAGGCGTTAAACCAACAAACAAAACAATTCATCTTCGAACATGTGAAGCACATCAAATAACTAATAACAAAATAATAAAATCCTACACATTGATTGATACTGTAGATTTTATTCGTCAGGCTGGTCATTGGCCCATTAATAATTCTCTTGGTGTAGAGGGTATGTGGCCTTCTCCTATCACAGGTGATGGAGAAAATAATCAAAATTTAGATAAGGAATTATCTCTTCAATCTTTAAATCAAGATTTAACTATGCAAAGAAGTTTAAATATTAAACCCGAGACTGAACCAGGTCTTACAAAAGATCAAATAAGAGAAAAATTAATTAATCATCCTCAACAAGATTATTGGCATCCAAAAATGATGTGGTATGGACCAAGTGGTATAGGCACAGCTAGAGGTTTAGATGGTTTTGTTGATCATCACCAACTCCCATTTAGACTTACATTTAAGGACAGAGATTATTGGAAAATCGGTCATTATATTGAAATTGGAGATGGAAATTATTCTATGACTGGGGGTTGGCATAGTATCCAATGTGTCCATGGATCTAGTGATTGGCTAGGGTATGAACCAACTCATAAAAAAATAACAATGAGAGTAATGGATTTTTATTTACATCATGAAGGACTTATTAGGGAAAATTGGGTACCAATTGATATAGCACACATACTTGATCAAATAGGTATTGATATCTTTAAATTAATTCATAAAAAATAATTATGGCAATAGAATATTTAAAAAAAGGATTAGATGAAAAACAAAGAATTGAAGATAATGATAAAGTAAAAAAAATTGTTGAGGAAACATTAAGTAAAATTGAGTCAGAAGGCGATAAACATATTAGAGAGTTATCTCAAAAATTTGATAACTATTCTCCAGATAGTTTTCGATTAAGTGAAGATCAAATTAATCAATTAATGAGTGAAGTCTCTGATGATGACAAAGAAGATATAAAATTTGCTCAAAAACAAGTGCGATCATTTGCTGAAGCACAACTCAAAACTTTAAGTGAATTAGAAGTAGAAACGCATCCAGGTGTGATTCTTGGTCATAAAAATATACCAGTACAAGCAGTTGGATGTTATGTCCCTGCAGGAAAATTCCCAATGGTAGCTTCTGCCCATATGTCAGTTGTTACTGCCTCTGTTGCTGGTGTACCAAGAATAGTAGCCACTACTCCACCTTTTAAAGGTAAACCAAATCCAGCAGTTGTTACAGCAATGAAAATGGGAGGTGCTCACGAAATTTATGTCTTAGGAGGAATGCAAGGAGTTGGTGCGATGGCTATTGGTACAGAAACAATTAAACCTGTAGATATGCTTGTTGGACCCGGCAATGCATTTGTTGCTGAAGCAAAAAGACAATTGTATGGCAAAGTTGGTATCGATTTATTTGCTGGTCCAACTGAAACAATGGTTATTGCAGATGAAACTGTTGATGGTGAAATATGTGCAACAGACTTATTAGGACAAGCAGAACATGGATATAATTCTCCTGCAGTAATGATAACAAACTCAAGAAAACTTGCAGAAGAAACATTTAAAGAAATTGATAGAATTTTACAAATTTTACCTACTAAAGAAACAGCAAGTACTAGCTGGAGAGATTATGGAGAAATGATTTTATGTGATACTTATGAGGAGATGTTGTCTAAAGCAAATGATATAGCCTCAGAGCACGTTCAAGTTATGACAAAAAAAGATGATTGGTTTTTAGAAAATATGACATCTTATGGAGCTCTATTTTTGGGTGCTAGAACTAATGTTGCTAATGGTGATAAAGTCATAGGTACTAACCATACTCTTCCTACTAAAAAAGCTGGAAGATATACTGGTGGTTTGTGGGTCGGTAAGTTCATTAAAACCCACACTTATCAAAAGATTACAACCGATGAAGCAGCTACACTTATTGGAGAATATGGATCAAGACTTTCACACCTTGAGGGATTTATTGGTCACGCTGAACAATGTAATGTTAGAGTGAGAAGATATGGTGGACTTAATATTGAGTATGGGAAACCAGCATCAAAAATAAAAAATTAAATTTTATTATATTGTTTTAAATAAAGGATGACCTCATCTGCTAATTCTTCTGCAGATTTTATTTTTGTTTCCAAAACAATTTCAGGTGATGACGGTATTTCATAATTTGAGTCAATCCCAGTAAAATTTTTTAATTTGCCAGATCTAGCTTTTTTATACAAACCTTTTGGATCTCTTTTTTCACACTCCTCTATTGAGGTATCAACATATATTTCTATAAATTCATCACTCTCTAGTAATTCACGAGCCATTTTTCTTTCAGAATTAAAAGGTGAAATAAAAGAAACAATTGTTATTAGTCCAGCATCAACCATTAATCTAGATACTTCTGAAATTCTCCTTATATTTTCAACACGATCTACATCTGTAAATCCTAAATCTTTGTTTAATCCATGTCTCACATTGTCACCGTCTAATAAGTAAGTATGTTTTCCTAGTTTATGTAACTTTTGCTCAATTATATTAGCTATAGTAGATTTTCCTGACCCTGATAATCCTGTAAACCATAAAACACATGGCTTTTGCCCGTTAATAGAGGATCGTAAGTTTTTATTTATTGACATTTGATGCCATGAAATATTTGATGCTCTTCTTAGTTCATGCTCAATAACACCTGCTCCTACAGTTTGATTATTGAATTGGTCAATTATTACAAAACTTCCTAATTTTTTATTATTTTTATAGGGATTAAAAATTGTATTTTTATTTAATGCAACTTTGGCATATCCAATTTCATTCAAGTTTAAAAATTTTGAAGCAATTTTTTCGAATGAATTTATATTTATTTTATGAACTAAATCTGTGATCTTTCCTATTGTTTGAAAGTTTATAAATTTAAAGATATAATTTCTTTCAGGTATCATATGTTCTTTATTCATCCAAATTATATGGGATGCAAATTGATCAGATAAAAAATAATTATGATTTTTAACAGAGCATAATAATTCACCTCTAGAAATATCAACTGCTCTATCTAATGTTAGTGTTACCGCTTGCTCTTTAACGGCAAAGTCACTCTCTCCTTTTGGAGTTAATATTTTAATAATTTTAACTTTCTCTTTACTTGAAAGGACATGAACCTCATCATTAACTTTTATTTTTCCTGAAGTGATTGTACCGCTATATCCTCTAAAATCAGAGCTTGATCTATTAACAAATTGAATCGGTAATGAAAAAATTTCTTCTTCTAAAGATTCATTTAGACTAATTTCTTCAAGTTCATCTATTAAAGATTTTTCATTGTACCAGTTTATGTTTGAATTTTTTTGAAATACATTATCACCAACTAATGCAGATATTGGAATAAACTTTTGTAAATTAAATTTAAATTCACTAGAAAATTTTTTAAAAGAAGAAATAATATCTTTAAATTTTTTTTGATCATAATTAATTAAATCCATTTTATTTACCGCAACTATAATATTTTCAATTCCAAGAAGAGATAAAATAAATGTGTGTCTTTTAGTTTGGTCAAGAATACCTTTAGTTGCATCAACTAATATAATTCCAACATCTGAGTTCGATGCTCCTGTAACCATATTGCGAGTGTATTCCTCATGGCCAGGAGTATCAGCAATAATAAATTTACATTTTTCAGTCTCAAAATAACGATAAGCAACATCTATAGTTATTCCCTGCTCTCTTTCAGCTTGTAAACCATCAATTAATAATGCTAAATCAATTTGCTTACCTTGTGTTCCATACTTTTCACTTTCAATCTTAATTTGAGTTAGCTGATCACTATAAATATTTTTTGAATCAAATAATAGTCTGCCAATAAGTGTTGATTTACCATCATCTACGGAACCACAAGTTAAAATTTTTAATTGTTTTTTATTATTTTGATTTTGAAAAAAAGTTTCTATATCCATTAAAAATAACCTTCTTGTTTTTTTTTCTCCATAGATCCAATTTGATCATTATCAATTAATCTTCCTTGTCTTTCTGAATATTTTGACTCTAGTAATTCAATAATGATTTCTTCAACATTAGTTGCATCAGACTCCACAGCGGCAGTTAATGGATAACAGCCCAATGTTCTAAATCTTACTTTTTTTTGTTCTATTTTTTCATTTTCCCTAATTTTTAAACGATCATCATCAACCATAATCATCATATCATTTCGTCTAATAACTGATCTTATTTTGGAAAAATATAACGGGACAAGTGGAATATTTTCCTGATAAATGTATTGCCAAATATCTATTTCAGTCCAATTAGATAATGGAAAAACTCTAACACTTTCATCTTTATCTATATTAGTATTGAACAAATTCCAAAGCTCTGGTTTTTGATTTTTTGGATCCCAACGATGTTTTTTGTCTCTGAATGAAAAAATTCTTTCTTTTGCTCGTGATTTTTCTTCGTCCCTTCTCGCACCTCCAAATGCAGCATCAAATTTATATTTATCTAATGCTTGAATTAATGACTGTGTTTTCATTATATCTGTATGAATTTTTGAGCCACTAGAAATAGGATTTATATTATTTCGCACCCCTTCTTTGTTAATATGAACCAATAAGTCTAAATTATACTTCTTAACAGTCACATCTCTAAAGTTTATCATTTCTTTAAATTTCCAAGTTGTGTCTATGTGCATTAATTTAAATGGAATTTTATTTGGATAAAAAGCTTTTTGAGCTAAATGGAGCATTACTGATGAATCTTTTCCAATCGAATAAAGCATTACAGGATTTTCAAATTCAGCTACTACTTCTCTGATTATATGAATGCTTTCAGATTCTAGTTTTTCAATATGTGATAATTTCATGCTAATCTGCTTTTGATAAATTTCCATAAGCTATAAAATCAGGATTTAAAATATCTTCTTTAGTATTGTATAAAATATCTTTGTTATCAATTGTTTTCAATTTTCCTCCTGCTTCTTCTAAAATAATATGACCAGCAGCTATATCCCATTCGGAAGTTGGTCCCAATCTTGGATAAATATCAGCCTCACCCTCAGCAAGGATGCAAAACTTAAGAGAACTACCGATTGTGATTAGTTCAAAATTCGTAAATTTTTTTTCTACCCAATTCTGAAAATCTTTACTCGAATGTGATCGACTACCAATAACCCTAGTAGTTATATTTTTCTCTTTTTTTATATTTATTTTATTAAAATCTTTTAAAGTACTTAAATTTGAATTAGTTTTTAATTTATAACATCCATTATTTTTAAGTGCATAGTATAAAATAGATTTTGCAGGAGAATAAATTATTCCAAAAATTGGATAATTATTTTCAATCAATGAAATATTGACCGTAAACTCTCCATTTCTATTTATAAATTCTTTTGTTCCATCTAGAGGATCTATAAGCCAATATGTATTCCAATCTTTTCTATTTTCCCAACTAACTAAACTTTCTTCACTCAAAATTGGGATGTTTGGCTCGAGTCTTTTTAATCTGTTAACTATTAAATTATTTGAATTTATATCAGCTTGTGTAATTGGTGATTTGTCTTTTTTAGAATTAACAATAATTTCATTATCATAGATCTTAAGTATTTCTCTTCCTGAATCTATTGCAATGTTTAAGAGTTCTAAAATTCGTTTTTCATGGTTAAGTTTCATTTTTAAATTAAATAAAGATAAAATATATATAACAAGCGTATAATATTAGACCTATACTTCCATAAATTCTTCCTATTTTTTTTACAAAGAACATAAAGCCTAAGGTTATAAAGGTAATTAAAAGCATGAAAAGTAAGTCTTGTGTGGCTATTATTTGTGGCATTGAAAATGGTCCAAAAAAAGAACTGATACCTAATACACCAAGTACATTGTAAATATTTGAACCTAAAATATTACCAAGAGCAAAATCAACTTTTCTCTTTATAGCTGACATTATACCTACTACTAATTCTGGTAGTGACGTTCCAAAGGCGATTATTGATAATCCAATTACAGCTTCTGAAACATTGAAATAATTTGCAATGCTAATAGCTGAGTTTACAAATAATTCAGATCCATATATTAAAAATATAATTCCAATTAAAATTAAGAATATAGATAAAATCGTTGAATATTCACTTTTTTTTATTTCTTCTAAATCTAATGAGCCTTTTTTAAATTGTAGATACATAATTAAAATTAGCAAAATCATTGAAACAATTCCAAATAAGTAATTAAAATATAAAAAACTCATTAGAATTAAAGCGACTCCAAGACCTATGTTTATCCAAGCTTGATTAATTTGATTTTTAGTCACGTTAGATATTGGTAAAATAACAGCGGTAGCTGCCATAACTAATATTAAATTTGCAATATTACTTCCAACTACCGCTCCAATTGCTAGATCTGCATGATTATTAATAACAGCATTAATGCTACTAGCTAATTCAGGTAATGAAGTGCCGCCAGCAACAATAACAACACCAATTGCAAATAATGAAATATTTAATTTTTTTCCAAAACTAACTGAGCCTTTTATAACTATTTCTGCACCAGCAACTAAAAGCAACAAACCTATAATTAGATATAAAAGATCCACTAATAAATTACTGAATAACTGTGTCTTTAGGATCTATGCCAGCAACCTCAACAGGAGCTTTCATAGCATCTCTTCTAAATGGTTCTCCAAGCTCTTGATTAAGCATTACTTCTATAAAAGTTGTAGTGCCTTCCATTTGCTCTTTGCATGAAAGCTTTAAAGCTTCAGTTAATTCTTCCTGTGTGTTAACTTTAATTCCTTTAAATCCACAAGCATCAGCAATTTTTGCATAGCTAAGTTTAGGATCAAGTTCAGTACCAACAAAATTATTATTGTACCAAAGAGTTGTATTTCTTTTTTCTGCACCCCATTGATAATTTCTAAAAATAATCATTGTTATATTTGGCCACCCTTCTCTATTGCATGATGTCATTTCACTCATACTAATTCCGAAAGCACCATCTCCAGCAAAACCAACTACTGGAGTGTCCGGACAGCCTATTTTAGCGCCAATTACCGATGGAAATCCATAGCCACACGGGCCAAACAAACCAGGAGCTAAATATTTTCTTCCATTTTCAAAAGTTGGATAAGCATTCCCAATTGCACAATTGTTTCCTATGTCACTAGAAATTATTGCATCTTCTGGTAATCCTGCTTGAATTGCTCTCCACGCCATTCTTGGAGACATCTTTTCGGGATCTCTATCTCTTGAATCTTTATTCCAGGAAGTTCCTGGATCATCATCTTCGTGATCAAGTCCGGTTAAGGTCTGTAACCAAGATGATTTAGTTTGATGAATTAAATCTTCTCTCTCTTTTCTATGATCATTTCCTGCATCAGTAGAGAGATTTTCTAATATTTGCTTTGCTACTAATTTTGCATCACCACAAATACCAACACTAATTTTTTTTGTAAGTCCAATTCGATCAGAGTTAATATCTACTTGAATTACTTGTGCATTTTTTGGCCAATAATCGATTCCATAACTAGGAAGAGTTGAAAAGGGATTAAGTCTGGTTCCAAGAGCAAGAACTACGTCAGCTTTAGAAATAATTTCCATTGCAGCTTTTGAACCATTGTAGCCTAAAGGGCCAACTGCAAGACGATGCTTACCTGCGAAACTATCATTGTGTTGATAGCCACATGCAACAGGAGCACTTAATTTTTCCGCAAGATTTTTACAATCTTCAATTGCATCTGCCAAAATAACTCCAGCTCCAGATAAAATAACTGGAAATTTTGCTTTAGATAATAAATCAGCTGCTTTTTTTATTGCCTCTGATCCTCCAGAAGGTCTTTCAAATTTGATTATTGGTGGGATCTCGATTTCAACAACTTGAGTCCAAAAATCTCTTGGAATATTTATTTGAGCAGGAGCTGATCCCTTAATTGCTTTAGAGATAACTCTATTTAAGACTTCAGCTACTCTTGATGGATCTCTAACTTCTTCTTGATAGCAGACCATATCTTTAAATAAATTCATTTGTTCTACTTCTTGAAATCCACCTTGACCAATAGTTTTATTTGCTGCCTGTGGTGTCACAAGTAGCATTGGTGTATGGTTCCAATAAGCTGTTTTGATTGGAGTAACTAAACCAGTAATACCAGGACCGTTTTGAGCAATACACATTGCAATTTTGCCTGTTGATCTAGTATAACCATCAGCCATAATTCCACCATTGGACTCATGAGCCACATCCCAAAATTTAATTCCAGCTTTAGGAAATAAATCAGAGATTGGCATAAAAGCTGATCCTATAATACCAAAGGCATGTTGTACTCCATGTTTTTGAAGAACTTTTACAAAAGCCTCTTCAGTTGTCATTTTAGGCATATTTACTCCCTTAAAACCATAACATCCCTATATTATATTAAACAATAAATGAACTATAATAATTTCATAAGTTTATTTAGATTGTTATATAAAAGTATTATTAAAGAATTACCGACTTTTTTAAGGTTGCTAAAATGACGCTTCAGGGACAAGAAATAATAAAAGCTATTTCAAAGACTTTACCAAATCAGCCAGGTGTTTATCAAATGGAGGATAACAAAGGAAATATACTATATATTGGAAAAGCAAAAAATTTATCAAATAGAGTTAAAAATTATTTATCAATTAATAATTTAACTAGAAGAATACAGAGAATGGTTAGCTTAACAAATTCTATGAATTTTTTCGTTACGAACACTGAATTAGAAGCAATTATATTAGAATGTAACTTAATAAAAAAACATAAACCAAGATTTAATGTTTTATTAAGAGACGATAAATCTTTTCCTTTTATTTTTATTTCATCTGAACATGATTTCCCAAGAATTGAAAAACATAGAGGCCCCAAAAATAAGACGGGAAGATATTATGGACCCTTTGCAAGCCCTGATGCAGTTAATAGAACTATAAATACTATACAAAGAATATTTTTGCTTAGATCATGTACTGATAAGGAGGTATCTAAAGGTAATAAGCTTTGCTTTAATTATTATCTTAAAAGATGTTCAGGTCCTTGTGGAGGAAAAATTACAAAGAAAGCATACGCAAAGCTTATAGAATCAGCTGATGATTTTTTGAGTAGTGGAAATTCAGAAAAAATTCAAAAGAACTTTACTAATCAAATGTATGTTGCATCAAAAAATAAAAACTTTGAACTAGCTGCTTCCTTAAGAGATAGATTAAAAGCTCTTAAGCATATTGCACAAAATAATTCTATAAAAATTAAGGATATAAGGGATGCTGATGTATTCGCTATTGATAGTAGGAATGGCAAAACGTGTATTTATGGAAGTTTTTTTCGCAATAATACATCTTATGGAGGCAAAGCATTTTATCCTGATCATGATCAATTAGCTGAAAAGGAAGAGATTATGCTTGGTTTTCTAAATATATTTTATGCTGATAAAGAAATACCAAAATATATTCTGACAAATACTAATATTAAAAAAAGTGCTAGTTTTAATATTTTAGGAAAAAATTTTGAAAATACAAAAATTTTAACACCACAAAAGGGTCCTAAAAAAAATCTTTTAAAATTTGCAGAAAAAAATTCACGTATTAATTTAGAGTTAAGATTAAATAAATTAAAATCTTTTGATAGTTTTACTAATGAAATAAAAAAAATATTCCAAATTAAAAAAGATATCAATAAAATTGAAGCATATGATAATAGTCATACATTTGGAAAATTTCCAGTAGGTGTAATGATAGCTTATAACAATAATGGTTTTATAAAGTCAAATTACAGAAAGTTTAACATAAAATTTAATGTTGAAGACAATAAAAACAAGGTAGATGATTACTATATGATGAAAGAAATGCTCATTAGGAGATTTAATAACACCAAATTCAGGGATGAAATTGATCTTCCTGATTTATTGTTAATAGATGGAGGAAAAGGCCAATATAATTCAGCAAAAGAAGTAATGGATAAACTGAAAATTAATATTCCTATAATTTCAATGGCAAAAGGAGCTGATAGAAACTCAGGGAGAGAGATTTTAATACATGAAAAGTTCACACATAGATTGAATGAAAATAGTACTCTACTTCATTTTTTGCAGAACATAAGAGATGAAGTTCACAGATTTGCTATTACAACACACAGAACAAAAAGATCAAAAATGAGTATCAAGTCAGTATTTGATGAGCTTAAAGGTATTGGTCCAGAAAGAAAAAAAATATTAAAGAAACACTTTGGGACTATTGAAAATATCAAACTAGCTACCTTTGAAGATTTAAAAAAAGTTAAATCAATACCTTTAAATATTCTTAGACAAATTTATGAATATTTTCATAGCGTTTAAAAAATTCTTAATTTAGAGTTATATTTTAAATGAACCTATCAAATATATTAACATTAATAAGAATAATAATTATTCCTATAATTGTCTTATGTATTTATTTTAAAAATCCTTTTTTTGGATGGAGTGCATTTATTTTATTTTGCTTGGCAAGTGTTACCGATTATTTTGATGGTTACTTAGCTAGAATAAGAAATGAAGTTACGAACTTTGGAACATTCTTAGACCCTATAGCTGATAAACTACTAGTCTCAGCTGTGATTCTTATTTTAACATCGAAAGGTATTATAGCTGATTGGGAGACAATTCCTGCATTAATTATATTACTTAGAGAAATTACTGTATCAGGTTTACGAGAATATCTAGCTGGTATAAAAGTTAGTGTCCCAGTATCAAGAATTGCAAAGTTAAAAACTTTATTTCAACTTTGTGCGTTAGCATTATTGATACTTTCAGAGAGTATTACAAACATTATTTCAATTATATATTTGGGAAAATTATTTCTATGGATTGCTGGTTTATTAACACTTTATACAGCATATGACTATGTGAAAGCTTCAATCAAACACTTTTAATATGATAATAAAATACTTTGCATGGATAAAAGATATTACTGATAAAGACTATGATGAAATCAAAAATAACCCTCCAAAGACAATAAATGATTTAAAAAAAATGTTGTGCGAGTCATATCCTGATTTAGAAAAACACATTAATAGTGATATATTAAGATATGCAATTAATATGGAGTACACTTCAATTAACCAAAAATTAAATTCAAAAGATGAAATCGCTATATTCCCTCCAGTAAGTGGAGGTTAATGATTAAGATTCAGAAAAAAAATTTCAATTTAGAAAAAGAAATAAAAAATATAAAAGATAATTTAAGTAGTGTAGGTGCAGTCAGTTCTTTTATTGGTTATGTCAGGGACTTTAATAATAATGAGGATGTTAAGAGTATCTGTTTAGAGGTTTACTACGAAATGGCAATTAAAGAACTAGCTAAAATCAAAAATAATGCGATTAAAAAATGGAATCTAGCTGATTGTCTGATAATACATAGATACGGCGAATTAAAAGTTAGTGAAAAAATCGTTCTTGTAGCTTGCTTTTCTGAACACAGAAAAAATAGTTTTGAAGCTTGTAAATATATAATGGATTTTCTCAAAAAAGATGCACCTTTTTGGAAAAAAGAATTTTATTATAAAAGATCTAGCTGGTTAAAAAATACTATTTAGTTTCAGTTACTATTTTTCTGTAATCTTTCATAAATTTAAAAGTTATAGAATTATCTCCAGTTGTGAATTTAAAAGAATCAATAGATTTTACAGGGGTTATTTCCGCAGCAGTTCCAGTTAAGAATATTTCCTCAAAGTCATTCAATTCCTCGGGTTTAATATAACGTTCAATAAGTTTGAAACCTTGATCCTTAACCATCTCGATTACTGTTTGACGGGTAATACCATTTAAAAAACAATCTGGAATAGGAGTATGGATTTCATCTCCTTTTATTAAAAAAATATTTGAACTAGTTGCTTCTGCAACAAATCCTCTGTAATCTAGCATCAATGCCTCGTTGTAGCCTTTTTCCTCAGCGAAAGATTTAGAGAGTGTACAAATTAAATAAGGTCCTGATGCTTTTGCTTCAAAAGGTATAGAATCTGGAGGTGGTCTTTTCCAAGGTGATGTGATAAGATTTAACCCTTCTTTCATATCTTCAAGCTTGTAATAAGTTGTCCAATCATCCCAAACAGCTATTGAAACATGAACATTAGATTTTGATGTTGATAAGCCCATCAAGTTACTACCTCTCCAAGCAAAAGGTCTTACATAACAATCTTTGAAATTCATTTTAGCTATTAAACTGTCTTTAGCATTATTAATTTCAGTTTCAGAATAAGGAATTTTTATACCAACTGTTTCTGCAGATTTAAAAAATCTTTTAGTATGTTGTTCACTTTTAAAGATTTTACCATTGTAGGCTCTCTCTCCCTCAAAAACTGCGCTAGCATAGTGCAACCCTTGATTAATAACATGTGTTTTAGCCTGTTTCCATTCAACAAATTGGCCATCGTACCAAATCCATCCATCTCTATTTTCAAATGTTTTAAGCATATTTTAAATTTTATAATTTTTTAATGACAATCGACTATCAGTCATGCATAATTAAGTCAATATGGTTGACCTAAATAAATTAATAACACCTCTTTTTTTGAATGAGACTGAGATTCGTAAAATTATTGAATTAATGTTTTTTTCTTATAGAGATTTTACAGCAGGACCTGATGAAGTACTTGAAAAAATGAATTTTGGCCGTGCCCATCATAGAGTTATATATTTTGTTGGTAAAAGAAATAATCTAACTATTAAAGAACTTCTATCAATTCTTCAAATCACTAAACAAAGCCTTTCAAGGGTCCTTAACCAGTTAGTAAAAGAAAAATATATTTTACTTTCTATTGGTAAGGATAAAAGAACTAAAAAATTATCTTTATCTAAAAAAGGAATTGATCTAGAAAAACAATTATCAGATATTCAAATTTCAAAAATCTATAACGTTATTAAAAATTTTGATGAGGTAGATATAAACGGATTTAAGAAAATTTTATTTAAAATGTTAGATAAAAAAAATCAAAACGTATTTAATAAAATTAATTAAGTTATATGCAGAAAAGTATACTTATAGTTGATGATGATGAAAGACTTAGAGAATTATTAAAAGATTATTTAAGTGAAAAAAATTTTGATATCTATGTAAGTGAAGATTTTAACGAGGCTAAAGAAATTCTACCTTTAATAAAATTTGATATAATTATCTTAGATAGAATGATGCCATCAGGAGATGGTATTGAGTTAATTGATTTTATTAAAAATAATTTTGATTCACCAGTCATAATGCTTACAGCCATGGGTAGTGATAAAAACAAAATTGATGGTTTTAAGTATGGAGCGAACGATTATTTATCAAAACCGTTTGAACCTGAAGAACTTTATTTAAGAATTCAAAATCTTTTAGATTTATATAACAACAAAAACGATGATACATCACTTATAAAATTTGGTAAATTTAGTTTTAATCTATCTACTGCAGAGTTAAAAGAAAATAATAAGATTGTTTATTTAACTGAAAGTGAGAATGAATTATTGCTGAGATTAATTAGTAAGAAAAATTCAATAGTTTTAAGAGAGGAATTAGCAGAACAAGATTTTGATGAATCTGAATTAAGAAAGGTAGATGTCAGAATTACAAGACTAAGACAAAAAATTGAGACAAATGCAAAACAACCTCAATTTATCAAAACTATTAGAGGAAAAGGTTATAAATTAATTTGTAATGAAATTTAATGATTAAGAAAATAATACCCTCTACCCTAATTGGAAGATCAATAATCATTATCTTTGTCCCCATAGTTGTTATAGTTTTACTGACTTCAATTGTATTCTATCAGACATCATGGAGTATTATTTCTAAAAGATTAACTGAATCTGTGGCTGCAGATATAAATGTTTTAGTTAAACTAATTGGTAGTAACCTTAGTGTTAATGCAATTAATATAGCAGAACAAGATTTTAAAATGAAAGTCAATATTATCAAAGATAAACAGTTATTATCTTCAAAATTTAATCTTAATTCAGGAATATTGTCTAATAGATTGAATCAATCTTTAAGAAATTTGAAAAAGAAATTTGATTATGATTTATCAAATCTTGAAGAAGGTGTTTTAATATTCATTCAAATTGATAACGATATTTTGGAAATTAATGTTGATAAAGATAGGCTATATAGTGAGACTGCTTTTGTTTTTCTTCTTTGGATGATTTTTGCTTCTATAATTCTTTTTTTTATGTCTTATTTTTTAATGAGCAGACAATTGATGCCTCTCAAAAAACTAGCTATAATTGCTGAAACATTTGGAAGAGGTTTAGATGCTCCAGATATTAAGATTGCAGGAGCTTATGAAATAAGGCAGACGGCCAATGCTTTCAATCAGATGAGAACAAGAATTAAAAGATTTTTAAAACAAAGAACAGAAATGCTAGCCGGAGTAAGTCATGATCTAAGAACACCTCTAACAAGAATGAAATTACAAATTTCATTGATGAAAGATAAGAAAGCAAAATCTGAACTTGAAGCAGATGTCAACGAAATGACTTCAATGTTAGATAGTTATGTTAGTTTTGTAAAAACAGAATCTCCTGAACCAATAGAAACAATTATTATTAATGAATTAATTGGTGATATTGTTAAAACTATCAAAAAAAATAGTGTTGATATAGTGATTAATGAAAAGAACACTATTCAAACCTCTGGAAGACAAATCCAAATTAAGAGAGCTTTCAATAATATTATTGATAATTCAAAAAGGTATGCAAAAAAAATTGAAATAAATCTTTATAAAAATGAGAAAGAATGCGTTATAGAGTTTAACGATGATGGTGAAGGAATTCCAAGTAACAAATATGAAGATGTTTTTAAACCATTTTTTACTTTAGATCCGTCAAGGAATAAACTTAAAGGAGAGAGTGGTTTAGGATTAACTATTACAAGGGATATTATAAGATCACATGGAGGTGATGTTAAATTATCTGAGTCAAATCTAGGAGGTCTTCAACTTAAAGTTTTACTTCCTCTTTGATTTTAAAATAATTTACCCCCATTGTTTACCTGTTTATCTGGAGACAATAAAACTGGCTCATTTTCTATATCTGGTACACCAAGAACTAATACTTCTGAAATAATTTTACCAATTTGTTTTGGTTCAAAATTTACAACAGCAATGACTTGCTTATTAATTAATTCATCACTTTTATAATATTTTTGTAATTGTGCAGAAGTTTTTTTTATACCAATTTTTTCACCAAAATCTATTTTCAAAATTATGGATGGTTTTTTTAGTTCATTATATTCATATGCTTCAATTACTGTTCCTATTCTTATATCCACATTTTCAAATTCTTCATAATTGATAAAATTATGAGAGCTCATGAAAATTTTATAACTTTTTCAATATTGTTTAAATATTTATCTAAGGTACTCATTGTTTTTTCTAAACTTTCATTTTCATCATTAAACCAAGTGAATAGAGTTATATAATAAAGAGCAAAAATAATTTTAATTTTTATAACACCTTGGATACCGCTAGTATTAATATTTGCAAAAGTAGCAATCAAAATTTTGCTCTCAATTAATTTAGGAATAAGTTTTAATACTCCTTGTGGTCTAGACATAAAATGATTAATTATATTTTTTACAGAAATTCTATATTCATTCAATATATCATAACGTGCCATGATAATTTCAAATAGCATATCTCTCTGTGATGACTTTTCTATATTAACAAGATTTTTTTTTAATTGAAAATCAAAGAAGTCATTAATATTTAAGATTAGATCAATTTTATTATTCATGTTTGACACTTTAGTATTAGATAAAAAATTTTTAAGATTAATATCTTTAAATTTTTTTTTCTCTAAATATTGTAAAGTTTTTTTTGCTAGAGATATTTTATTTTGATTCACTTACTTTCACCTTGTTGTTTTGCTCTTATGTATGCTGCCTTAAAAACTTGATTAAAAATATTATCAACCTTATTTATTTTCATTTTCATGATACCTGCTTCGGTTGTACCTCCTCTTGTTGCAATAGTTTCAACCATTTTTTCAGCAGAAATATTATTAGAGTTTAATAGATTTAGAGAACCTCGAAAAGTTTCATTAATTAAAATTTTAGCTTTGTTTTTGGAAAAACCTAAATTAATTGCAGATTTTTCCATAATATCAATTAACTCAAATATAAAACCCGGACCACTCCCTGATACAGCGGTTGCTTTATCTATAAAAGTTTCACTATTAAAAAAAAGAGTTTTGCCACTCAGAGAGAACAATTTATCAATTTCTTTAATTTCTTTTTTATTAATAGATTTATTCGTATAAATGCAATGTACACCCTCTCCTATTAAAGCAGGCATGTTTGGCATCACTCTTACAATTTTGCTAATATTTAATAAATTTTTTTTAAAAATTTCTGTTTTTTTGCCAGCTATTACACTTATTGCTATAGATTTTTTATTAAAATTTGCATTTTTTAATTCTTTAAAGACATTTGTTAATTCAAGAGGTCGAGTTGCAAATATTATATAATCAAGATTATTTTGATTATTGATGTCATCAATTGATTTAAAAAATTTTATTTTCTTATTTCTATTTCTTTTTTTAAGAATTGGATATTTTTTTTTATCTATAACACTGATGGTGTAACTCTTAGAGTTAGACCATCCGGACATTAAAGATCCTCCCATATGACCACATCCGATTAATAAGATATTTTTCATCTATCTATAATATAGCAGTTTTATTATAAAAATTAAGCTCTGCCAATAACTTCAAAATTAGAGAATTTTATAGCTTCTTTAGGAGAAATGTCGTCAAAGAGAACTTGCTGAAAACTTGGATAATATTTTTCACATTCGTAAATTCCAATATCAACAAGATCTTCAAATTTTTTGTGTAATGTTTCTGTTGAATTATTTGATAATAGAGTATGTCTAAAAGCTGGGATACCATTTTTACTTGTTATATCAAAATGCCCAATCCATAAGTTTTCGTTTATAAGTCCTAGCAGTTCATACGCATTATTGAGTTTAGTTTCAGGAAACTTAATATCAAAAGTTATTGAAAAACTTAGTGCATTAATATTTTCAGACCATGTAAAATATAATCTGTAAGCGCACCAATGGGATGCAATCTCAGCAACTAATTCGTGATCAGCAGCTCTACTAAAATTCCATTTTTTTTGATGAATAACATCTTCAATGATATCTATGGGATTTAACAATATATTCTCATTTTCCATACATTATATAGTCATGGCACATATAATTAGTACTAAATCTTGATTACTAAATTGAACTCGTGTTTTGCAAGGCAAAATCTATTAAAAATGTGAATTAGTTGAGGATTCCTACCTTTTTGATTTCTTTTTAATAGTTTTTTTCTTTTTGACTGTTTTTTTCTTAGATTTTAGGGTTTTAGATGATGTTTTTTTTAATTTTTCATTTTCGATAATTACTTTTTGCACCATTTTTTTTAGTGTATCAAATTCATCTTTTTTAACGAGATTCATTTTTTTTATTATTTTGTTAACTCGTAAAGATACAATTGTTTCAATTTCCTCTTTTAAACCTGAAAAAGTGCTCATAGCATCAACTGCAAATTTCGATAAATCAGAAAGTATTTTGTTTCTATCAACCATGTTATACTATTAAATATACATAAATGATTTTTATTCAACCATCAATAGATCCTGTCATCTTATCAATCGGTTTCATTGAGATAAGATGGTACAGCTTAGCATATATCTTGGGATTTCTTTTAGGAATTTATATTATTAAAAGATTAAACGCAATTTATGGCAATCAATACAGCAATAAAAATATAGATAGCTTTCTTATTTGGGCAGTATTAGGTGTAATTATTGGAGGACGAACAGGTTATGTTATTTTTTATCAACTTAATGAATTTTTAAATAGTCCTTTATATCTATTTGAAATTTGGAATGGTGGTATGTCATTTCATGGTGGTTTGATAGGTATAATAATAAGTACTTATATATTTGCAAAAATTAATGGAAAAAGTTTTTTCTACCTTTCTGATTTAGTTTCAATTGTTGCTCCTATTGGATTATTCTTTGGAAGAATTGCAAACTTTATTAATACTGAACTAATAGGTAGACCAACCGATTTTTATATATCAGTTATTTATCCATCAATAGATAATATACCAAGACATCCTTCTCAAATATATGAAGCTTTTCTTGAGGGAATTATTTTATTTCTCATATTATCAGTCTATTTTAATAGGATAAAGAAATACAATATTTACGGAGTAATTAGTGCTCTATTTTTAATATTTTATTCCATATTTAGATTTTTAATAGAATACGTCAGAGAACCTGATTTGCACCTAGGGTTATTTTTCAATTTTATTTCAATGGGCCAAATACTTTGTATACCTTTTTTTATTTTTGGAATATTAATAATTCAAAATGTTAAGCAAAAGAAAAATTAATAAAATAAAAATTCTTAACAATAAAAAAAAATTTCGTTTAGATAAATTTATAGAATTAGCTCTTTTTTCAAGTAACGGTTATTACTTAAGAAAAAAACCCATAGGAAAAAAATATGACTTTGTTACATCTCCAGAAATTTCGCAAATGTTTGGAGAAATTATTAGTGTTTATTTACTTTATCATTGGAAAGATAAAATAAACTCAAAATTTAATTTAATTGAATTAGGTCCAGGAAACGGAACCTTATTTAAAGATATTGAAAGAACTGCACAGATACTTCCAGACTTTTTTGCAAATGCTGATGTTAATTTAATAGAAATAAATGAAGAATTAAGAGAAATACAAAAAAAAAATTTAAATTATTTTACACAATCAAAAATTAGATGGTCAAAAGTTTTAAATTTCAAATCTAAACTGCCTTCAATTATATATTCAAATGAATTTTTTGACTGTTTTCCTGTACGGCAATTTTTCAATGATAATAGTCATTGGTTTGAAAGATATGTAAAATTTAATGAAAAAGAAAATAAATATTATTCTATAAATAAACCAGTAATTAGTAAAAAAGTATTAGTTGATTTAAGAAAATACAAAAAACAAAAAATTTATGAAGTTTCTTATTCAAGAAACAAATACTTTGAGCAAATTTGTAAATATCTAAGAAAAAATAGAGGTATGTGCATTTTAATTGATTATGGATATAATGTGAAAATAAAAAACTTTACATTACAAGCAATATATAATCATAAAAAAACTAGTATATTTGAAAATATAGGTCAACAAGACATTTCAAGCCATGTAAATTTTAACGAATTAATTGAAATAGCAAAACAAAACAAATTAAAAATAGACGAATTTATTTCACAAAGAGAATTTTTAATAAAGTATGGAATATTAGAACGAAAGAAAAAATTACTATCTAAAAACTCTAATTTAAAAAAAAATTTAATAAACGAAGAAGTTGATAGATTAATTAATATTGATAGGATGGGAAAATTATTTAAGTGCCTTGTTGTTTCTAACTTATGATTACTAAAAATTATTTTACACATCCAAAAATAAAGTCTTTTGTTAAAGCTGGTTTTTTTACTAGAAATGGTGGAGTATCAAAAAAAGAAAACTATTCATTGAACTGCAGCTTAAACCACAGAGATACTGAAATAAATGTAAAAAAAAATATTAATATTTGTCTAAAAAATTTGAATATCAAAAAAAAGGTTAAATTAATTAATCAAATACACTCAAACAAAATCGTCAAAATTAATAGAAAAAATGTAGATAAAAAATATTCTGGAGATGGGTTAATTTCAAATAATAAGCAAATTGCTTTAGGAGTTTTAACTGCAGATTGCTGTCCAATTTTTATTTTTGATAAAAATAAAAAATATATTTGTGCTCTTCATTCAGGCTGGAAAGGTGCATTAAAAAATATAGCTGCTCAAGGTGTAAAATACTTTGTTAAACGAAACGTAATTAAAAAAAATATTGTTGTTCTTATTGGACCTTGTTTGACCTTTAAAAACTTTGAAGTTTCAAAAGACTTTAAAAACAAGTTCATAAGTAAAAATAAAAAATATTCTATTTTCTTCAAACACAAAAATAAAGACAAAGATTTATTTAACTTAAGAAAATTGATTAACTATCAAATTAAGGAATTAGGTATTAAAAATATATATAACATTAATAAAGATACCTTTTCGAATAAAAAAATTTTTTTTAGCCATCGTCGGGAATCACAAAAATTTAGAGATACCGGAAGAATGCTCAATATCATTGCATTTAATGATTAATTTTGGTTGATCTATTATTATTCTAATATAATAATGAAATCGATTATATGAAAATAATCGCCTGTAACAGTAGCAAATCCTTAGCTAAAAAAATTTCTAATCATATTGATGTTCAATTAGCAGATGCCTCAGTTAGAACTTTTAATGATAGAGAGATATTTGTGGAAATAAATGAAAATATTAGAGGTGAAGATGTTTTTATTATTCAATCTACATCACACCCAGCAAATGACCATTTAATGGAACTTTTAATTACGATTGATGCTGCAAGAAGAGGTTCAGCAAAAAGGATTACTGCTGTTATTCCATATTATGGATATGCAAGACAAGATAGAAAGACTGGACCTAGAACTCCAATCACTGCCAAACTTGTTGCAAATCTAATTACATCTGCAGGAGCTGATAGGGTTTTAACAATGGACTTGCATGCTGGTCAAATTCAAGGTTTTTTTGATATCCCTTTAGATAATATTTTTTCTGTAAGACCAATAATTGATGATGTTAAAGAAAAATTTAATGGAAATAAAGATTTAGTTGTAGCTTCACCTGATGTTGGTGGTGTTGTTAGAGCTAGAGCTTTTGCTAAGAGATTAGACGCTGGACTAGCAATTGCTGATAAAAGAAGAGAAAAAGCTGGTGAGTCTGAAGTAATGAATATTATCGGCGATGTAAAAGATAAAACTTGTATCTTACTAGATGATATAGCTGACTCTGCAGGCACGCTGTGTAATGCTGCAGAGGCTCTTAGTAAAAATGGGGCTAAAGAAATTTACTCTTATATTGTTCACGGTGTACTATCCGGAGATGCGCTAAAAAAGATTGAAAATTCAAGCATAAAAGAATTAGTATTAACTGATACAATTGAGCCTTCTAAGGAGGTAAAAAGTACAAAAAACATTAGACATATTAGTATTGCTCCTTTAATGGGTGATGCGATTAAAAGGATTAACACTGATACTTCAGTGTCTGCTCTTTTCGATTAAAATATTTTATTATGAGTGATTTTAAAGCAATTGAAAGAAATAAAGATATTGGCTCCAATCATAGTCTTTTGATGAAGGGACTAGTTCCTGGCATAATATACGGTAAAGGAACTGAGCCAAAGAAAATTGCCTTGGAAGATAAAATACTGTTAAGATTAATGGGTACTGGATCTTTTTATTCTACTATCATTGATCTTGATGTTGATGGAAAAAAAGAAAAAATACTTCCTAAGCAGTTACAATATCACCCTGTTAGTGATCGACTTATACATTTTGATTTTCTGAGAGTTCAAGAAAATACAAAAGTAAATGTTGAAATTCCTGTCAAGTTTTTGAATCAAGATAAATGTCCTGGTTTGAAAAAAGGTGGAGTTTTAAACACGGTTAGAAGACTTGTTGAACTTACATGTAATGCAAACAATATACCTAGCAAATTAGAATTTGATTTAATTGAAAGTGAAATAGGTGATGCTGTTAAAATTAGTAATATTCAACTACCTGAGGGAGTTGCTCCTACTATATCTGATAGAGATTTTGTAATAGCTACTTTAGTTCCACCAACTGTAGAAGTTGAAACTAAAACTGAAGAATCGTCAGAAGAAGGTGCAGCAGAAGGCGGTGAAGAGAAATCAGAGGAAAAGAAGGAAGAAACTTCTGATAATAAAGAAGAAAATAAAGAATCTAAGTAACTTTACTTTATATTTCATTATATGTTTTTAATTTGTGGACTTGGGAACCCAGGTGTAAATTATAAAAAAACCAGACATAATGTAGGTTTCCATTTAGTGGATAATATAATCTCACATTTTAATTTAGACAAAATCAAAGTAGATAAAAAAAAAGAATTGTATTCAGGTGTAATCAAAAACAAAAAAATCTTTGTGTTAAAACCTCTTACTTTTATGAATTTGTCTGGAAAAGCTGTTTCAGAAATCGTAAATTTTTATAAAATAAAATTAGACCATATTTTTGTAATCCATGATGATCTTGATTTAGAATTGTCAAAGGTAAAAATAAAACAAGGTGGTGGTAACGGAGGTCATAATGGATTGGAAAGTATTGACCAATTTATAGGAGAAAATTATTTTAGAATACGTATTGGAATTGATCATCCAGGACATAAAGATTTAGTCTCAAACTATGTTTTAAATAAATTTTTAAAATCAGAAGAAGAAAAAATAAATAAAAAGCTTGATAAAATGGTTAATAATATTGATTTAATATTTTCAGATATTCCTCTATTTTTAACAAAAATAAGTGAGCCAAATTAATTATGGGATTTAAGTGTGGGATAGTTGGATTACCAAATGTTGGTAAATCTACTTTATTTAATGCACTCACCCAATCAAATAAAGCTGAGGCTGCAAATTATCCATTTGCAACTATAGAACCAAATATAGGAAGAGTTGCAGTCCCTGATGATAGATTAGATAAACTAGCAGTCATTGGAAAGAGTGAAAAAATAGTTCCTTCTTTTATGGATTTTGTTGATATTGCGGGATTAGTAAAAGGAGCCTCTCAGGGAGAAGGTTTAGGAAATAAATTTTTAGGACATGTTAGGGAAGTTGACGCAATAGCACATGTTGTTAGATGCTTTGAAGATACTAACATTACTCATGTATCATCAAAAATTGATCCATTAGATGATATTGAAACAATAAATTTAGAATTGCAATTGGCTGATCTTGAAAGTTTGAACAATAAAAAGTCTAGTTTAGAAAAAAAATTAAAAGCAAATGACAAAGAGGCTAAACATCAATTAGATGTTATAAATAAAATCTTACAGATGCTAGAGACTGACAGTATCTTAACAATTAATGAGTTTTCTAGTAATGAAATTTACTTTGTAAATAGTCTTAACTTAATTAGTCTAAAGCCTACTATGTATATATGTAATGTAGATGAAGAATCTATTCATACTGGAAACGAGTTATCAAAAAAAGTCATTGAGTTTGCAAAAAAAAATAATCATTCAGTAGTTTTAATATCTGCATCAATAGAAGCACAAATAGCAGAATTAGAAAATGAGGAAGAAAAAATTGAATTTCTAAAAGAACTAAATTTAGATCAAACAACATTAAATAAAGTTATAAAATCCGGATATGAACTTTTAGGTTTAATTAACTATTTTACATGTGGTCCAAAGGAAACAAGGTCATGGACAATAAAAAGAGAAACACTTGCACCACAAGCTGCTGGAAAAATTCATACTGATTTTGAAAAAGGATTTATTAGAGCAGAGACTATCTCTTATGACGACTATATAGACAATAATGGTGATGCTGGAAGTAGAGATTCTGGAAAGTTAAGACAGGAGGGTAAAGATTATATCGTCAAAGATGGTGATGTAATGAATTTTTTATTTAATGTCTAAGTAACGTCTCGCCAAAGTCTATTTTTTGCTAAGTACACAATCGTTCCTAGAATAATAAAGAATAATATTACCTTAATTCCTAAATTTTTTCTTTGTTCCATTTCTGGTTCAGCAGCCCAGTGGAGAAAATGAGTCACGTCAGCGGATAACTGTTCTGCATTATTATCAGTGCCATCATCATAATCTACACTTCCATCGGCTATAGGTGCTGGCATAGCTATTTGATTTCCAGCCATCCATTTATTGTACCACATTCCATTACCGACCTCCATTCCCTTTGGAGGTTCAACATAACCTAGAAGAAGATTATAAATATAATCAACTCCATATTTTCTAGCTTTTGTAATTACACTCAAATCTGGAGGATAAGCTCCATTGTTATTTGCTCTTGCTTCATTATCATTGGCGTATGGATTAACAAACCTGTCTGCTGGTCTAGCCGGTCTTTCAAACATTTCACCATCATCATTTGGACCGTCTAATACAGTATATTCAGAAGCAATTACTTTTACTTGAGCCTCGGAAAAACCAATATCAATAAGATCTCTGTAATACAGAAGTTTCATTGAATGACATCCTGCACATACTTCTCTATAAACTTTATAGCCCCTTTGAATTGCAGCTCTATCAAAAGTTCCCGTTACACCTTTAAAAGACCAATCATGTTTTGGCATTTTTTCAGTACTCATTTCTGCAGCAAATAGATTTGAAGATAATAATAAAAAAATAATAAGTAATAGGCGCATTATAGATTTGTATCTTTTTGCATTGCTGGTGAAGGAATTCCTTTTTCTCCTCCACCAATATTAGGAGCTATATTTTTAGCATAAACATCACTAATACTGAGCGGTAGCTTACTTGGCTTCTCTATCCAACCAACAAAAGGTGTAATGATAAAGAAAAAACCAAAGTAGTAAAGTAAACCAACTCTTGCAATTAAAAGATATAAACCTTCAGCAGGAAGCATACCAACGTAGCCTAATGCAAAGAAGTTAACAAAAAAGCCCATCATAAACCACTTATATATTGGTCTATAATTACAGCTTCTCACTTTTGATCTATCAAGCCAAGGTAGAACAAAGAGAATTACTATCGCACCAAACATTAGGAGAACTCCTCCTAATTTATCAGGTACTGCTCTTAAAATTGCATAAAAAGGTGCAAGGTACCAATTTGGAACAATGTGAGCTGGAGTGACAAGTGGGTCTGCTGGAATATAATTATCAACTTCAGCCATAAGATTTGGTCCAAAGAATATTACCGCTGAAATAGCAACACCAAAAGCACACATAGCTACTGTATCTTTAATTAACATATATGGAAAAAAGTTTACTGAGTCATTGTTAGTTTTAATGTCAATCCCATCAGGATTATTTGAACCATGAACATGAACCGCAGCAACATGTAAACCTACAACACCAAAAATAACAAATGGTAAAACATAATGAAGAGCAAAGAAACGATTTAAAGTAGCATTTCCAACATTGTAATCACCAAGAAGCCATGTTTTTAATCCCTCACCAATAAATGGAATTGCACTAAATAAATTTGTTATAACTGTAGCACCCCAATAAGACATTTGTCCCCATGGTAATGTGTAACCAAGAAAAGAAGTTGCCATCATTAATAAAAATATGAATACACCTAAAATCCAATTAAGTTCTCTTGGATATTTGTAAGAACCAAAATACATTGCTCTTACTATATGAATGTAAACTATGATGAAGAAAAAGGCTGCACCATTGGAATGGATGTATCGCATTAACCAACCGTAATTGACATCTCTCATTATTCTTTCAACACTATCAAATGCCAAATCAGTATGTGGTGTGTAATTCATCGCAAGAAAAATTCCGCTTACTATCATTGTAACAAGTGTAATTGTTGCCAATGCACCAAAACTCCAAAAATAGTTACAATTTTTAGGCATCGGATAATCGCCGTATTCTTTTTTGAAATACGAAATTATTGGTAAACGAAACTCTATCCAATTAAGGACAGGGTTTTTAAACTGATGTACTTTTCTATTCTTATCCATGTTATCCTATCTTTATAGTATTATCATTTAAAAAGGTATAGGGCGGAACGTCCAAGTTTTTTGGTGCTGGTCCCTTTCTTATCCTACCTGATGTATCGTAATGTGAACCATGACATGGGCAGTACCAACCATCGTACTCACCTTTCATATCTGAAACCTTCTGACCAAGTGGAACACAACCTAAGTGTGTACATACTCCCACTAAAACTAACCATTCTTCTTTTTGTACTCTATCAGCATCATCTTGTGGATCTCTTAAGTCAGAAGCTTGAACCATTTTAGCTGCATCAATCTCATCTTTTGTTCTTTTTTTTATGAAAACAGGTTTTCCACGCCACTTTATTGTTATACTTTGACCTTCTTCAATAGCACTAATATCTACTTCTGTTGATCCTGCAGCTAATGTATCTTCTGCTGGACTCATACTTTTAAGAAAAGGCCATATAAAAGCAGCTGTTCCAACAGCACCAAGCGTTACGGTGCTAAGTTGTAGGAAATCTCTTCTCTTATTATTGGGTTTTTTAGCCATTTATTTTGAATTTCTTATATCTTAATTACTCAAAAAAATACTTTTTAAATATGTGCCAGCGTGACGCAAGTAATAAAATAATATAGTAAAAAAACATGAGAATTGCTCTATTTGAACCCGACATACCACAGAATGCAGGAAACATATTTAGACTAGGTGCCTGTCTTGGAATACCAGTAGATATAATAGAGCCAGCTGGCTTTGTGATTGATGATAAGAGACTAAAAAGAGCATCAATGGATTACTATGATTATCTAGAATTAAAAAAACATTTAAGTTGGGAAAAATTTTATGATTGGTCAAAAGATAATTCATATCGACTCGTTCTTCTAACAACAAAAAGTAAAAAAAGTTATTTCGATTATAAATTTCAATCAAATGATATTATTTTATTTGGCAGAGAAAGTGCTGGAGCGCCTGATTTTGTTCATAGCTCTGTCGATGAAAGATTAACAATACCAATGATAAAGGGGCCTAGATCGATTAATCTTAGTAGTTCAGTTGCTATTGTAGCTGGTGAAATGTTACGTCAATTAGCTTAAGCTAAGCTTCCCATTTTTCCTTCTTGATAGTCCATCATTGCTTGCTTGATTTCACCTTCAGAATTAGCCACAAAAGGACCATAACGTGCAACAGGTTCTTTAAGTGGCTTACCTGCTAAAACTAGGTAGGATCCTTTTTCTGATATTGATGTAAGTTGAATCTCATCACTTGACTGATCAAAGTAAATCATATCACCTTTATTAGCGATTTTATCTTCCTCGTTAAATTGTAATTGACCATCGATAATATAGATCATAAGATTTTGTTCTTTATCAACATTAAACTTTGTCATATCTGGTTTTGAAAATTGAATATCAAATATTGATACAGGTGAATATGTTTGAACTTTGGATTTGGTTCCATTTATTTCTCCCACAAGAACTTTAATTTCTATATTTGCATTTTCAGATACTGTTGGAATAGTGTTTCTTTTAATATGTTGGTACCAAGGTTTAACTTTTTTATTTTTTTTTGGAAGGTTAACCCAGATTTGTAAACCTTGCATGATACCACCACTCTTCTTAAATTTTTCTGTTACTAACTCAGAATGGATTAAACCTGACCCAGTTGTCATCCATTGTACATCACCAGTTTCAATTTCTGCTTGTCCGCCAAATGAGTCTCTATGCTCTACTTCACCACCAAGCATATAAGTAATTGCCTCAAATCCACAATGAGGATGTGCTGGTACACCAGTTGCACCTCCCGGTTCATAATTAATTGGGCCGAAATGATCAAAAAGAAGAAATGGATCATTTTCTCTCATTCCGGGGACAGGGAAAGCTCTCGTTACAGGTATCCCGTCACCCTCGAAAGTCTTCTTACACTCTTTAATTTCTAATGCTTTTCTCATTTGTATTTTAAATTATTATAAAAAATATATAGGTATAATTATGAAAAATCAAAATCCAAACCCACCAAAGTGTGGTTGCAGCTGCAGCTGTTGTTGCACTTGTGAAGGTGGAGATTGTTGTTAATAATACATTCTAAATTAAACAAAATTCAGAAATAAATAATTATAATTTAATTTTTTTTAAAATTTTACTATTTAAAATTAATAATAATATCTGACTTACTATTTATTGGAGGAAATCTACCAACGATATTAGATCTATATATTTCAGGTCTATGTCTACGTCTCAAAAAACCATCATCAGATTTGCTATAGGATAATAGCAGTTCCTCTATTGAATCAATATAAGCAGAATTTTCAGGATCTATATCTCCAAACACATAGGTAAAACAATTTTCTGCGGTAAAGGATACAATACATGAACGTTTACAATTACTCATGCAATTTACACCTCTTAAAGTTACATTTTTTGTATTTTTAAATTTATCAATTAATTTTTGTACAAGTTTTTCTCCTGCAAGTTTATTATTATTTTGAGCTTTATTAAGGGTACATGTGAGACAAACAGATAATATTATTTCTTTTTGTTTTTTTGACATTTTTATTCTAAATTTAATAATCTAATGGGTGTGGTTTGTTAGATTATTAATATCTGACTCCTCTATTTCTTCTATTGATTTTGCAACTCGCCAATTTTTCATTGATCCGTCTTCATTTCTTGCAGTAATTACAGTTTCAATTGGTGGACAATCAGGTTCATGACAACTGAGCTCAGCAATACTTATTATAGTATTTTCTGGTAATTTATATTTCTTGGAAATTAAATGTTTAAGATTTCTTATTTTTTCAACATTTTGAGTTTTACGATTAAACATATTTTCTCCTTTAATTGTCTGCCCATAAAGATGATAAAAGAATAGAACCTTTCATATCGCCAATTAATATTTGTGAGTTATCACTAGATATAGCTATTGTTGAAACTTCTGAACCTGTTGAACTTCTAATCATAATTGGTTTTTTGCTTTCATCAATTTCTGCTAATAAAACTGACCCATCTGTAAAACCGGTGAAAACAGCTTTTTCTCCATTAAGTGCTTTAACAAATGTTGCAAGTTCTTTACCACCGTTTGCAACAACAATTGGCTTTCTCCCCATTGGTCCTTCTTTACCATCAAATGGCCAGCAAACTGCATCACTGGATCCAGATGTTACCAAATACGGTGTATCACCAACCCAAGTAAAACTTTTAATTTTTGATGGATAACCTCTCATTGCTAAATCCGCTTTGTCATTTATGCGCCAACCATGAATTTGATTTTCTTGCATTGCAGTTACAATATATTTTGTATCTGGGCTAAACGTTACAGTTCCATGCGATCCTTTCCAGGTAAAATTTGATGCTGTCCATTTATTATTATTAAGTTTCCACACTGTTACTCCACCGTATCTTGAGACCGCAAGACGCTTACCTTTATTATCAAATGCTAATCCAGCAACAGTACTTTGATGCTCTAAAGTTTGAGGTTTATCTTTGTTTTTTGTCCAAATATAAACAGTCTTTCCTGATGAACAAACTTTAGTATCTTTGTGAGAAGCTACACAGTCAACCCACTTTGAACCAAAATTAAAAATTTCATCAATATTTCCATCAGATGATATTTTTAGAAAACGTCCATCGTCTCCTCCCGTTAACACATGATCTTCATAATTTGTCATACTCAACACTACACCCTTATGTGCTTTAACAGTTTTAGGATCAGATCCAGATTGAAAAAATCTTACGGTGCCGTCTCCAAATCCTACCGCTATTTGATCACGAATTGTAACCGCTTCTGTAGCTGGAGCTCCAATATTAAAAATTGAACCTCTTCTTTCAAGTTCAGTTTTATTTGATTCTTGAAGTTTTTCTAAATCAGCGTTCATGCTGATTTACAATTTTCAAAGCCTTCCTTAAGATTCATATTATCAAGATCACGACCAATAAATACTACTCGAGAACTTCTATCTTTTCCTTTAGGCCAAGGTCCCATTGGTGAAGCATCCATAAGCATATGCACTCCTTGAAATACATATCGCTCTTCTTCACCTTTAAAGTTCAAAATGCCTTTTGATCGAAGAATATCCTGACCCTTAGTCCTAAGTAAATTTCCAAACCAATCTTGAAACTTATCCATATCTAATGGTGTATCAGATACAAAGGATAGACTAGTAACATCATCATCATGTTCATGATCATGATCTGATTCAAGAAAGTCAGGTTCAATATCTAATACTCTATCTAGACTAAATGCATTTAAGCCTACGATTTCATCAAGAGGTGCATCACAACGTGTTGTTTTAATAATCTTTGCAAAAGGATTTATTTTTCTAATACGATCATTAACTTTCACAATGTCATTATCTTCAACAAGTTCAACTTTATTTAACAAAATTACATCAGCAAAAGCAATTTGCTCTTCTGCTTCATGATGATCTACTAGTTGAGAACTTAGATGAACAGCATCAGCAACTGTAACAATTGCATCTAATTTTGTTCTATCAGCAACGTCTTGATCAACAAAAAATGTCTGAGCAACTGGGGCTGGATCAGCTAAACCAGTTGTTTCAACTATAATTGCATCTAGTTTGTCAGCACGTTTCATTAAACCACTAAGAATTCTAATTAAATCACCTCTAACAGTGCAACAAATGCAACCGTTATTCATTTCAAATACTTCTTCATCAGCATCAACAACAAGGTCATTATCAATTCCCTGCTCACCAAATTCATTAACAATGACAGCGTATTTACGTCCATGCTGTTCAGTTAAAATTCGATTTAAAAGTGTTGTTTTTCCAGCTCCAAGAAAACCTGTTAAAACCGTAACTGGAACCTGAGAAGTATTTTCCATATCAATTTCCTTATAATTAGTTCTATAAATACCACCTTAATACAAGGTGGAATTTATTTAAATATTAAAAATTAACAGCCTTTAAGCTCGTCCCCGAGATTACTAATCAACGTAAAGTAAAGTGACTTACCAGCATCGATGTTAGCACCTAAAGGATCAAAAACTCCTGTTTTGATATTCATATCCTCAGCTATTGTTGAAATAATCTTTGGATTAAATTGAGGTTCAGAGAAAATACATTTTATTCCCTTATCCTTAATAACATCCTGAATATCAGCTATTTGCTTTGCACCAGGTAAAACATCAGTATTCAATGTTAAAGCTCCTGCAGCTCTTACACCAAATCTTTCTTCAAAGTATTGGTAGGCGTCATGGAAAACGACAAATTTTGCATCGGAATTAATATCCTTGCTAACGTCATTTATCAATTGGTCTAAAGCTTTGATTGTTGCATCAGCATTTGCTTCATATTTCTCTTTATTGGCAGGATCTAAATCACCTAACTCATGAGCAATCTCATGAACCATTTCTTTAGCATTCATTGGATCTAACCAAATGTGAGCATCAAATTCACCATGTGCATGACCGTGGTCGTCGTGTCCACTGTGATCGTCATGATCGTCATGATCATCATGATCGTCATGGTCGTCGTGATCGTCGTGATCGTCATGGTCGTCGTGATCGTCGTGATCGTCGTGATCTTCGTGATCGTCATGATCATCGTGATCATCGTGATCGTCATGGTCGTCGTGATCGTCATGGTCATCGTGATCGTCATGGTCATCATGATCGTCATGGTCGTCGTGATCGTCATGATCATCGTGGTCACCAAATATAGATTCTTCTCTAAATTTTAATTTAGCAATTGTTTCAACTTCCATAAACTCTACGACTTCAGCACTTTTTGCTATTGACTCCAGAGGTTCTTCTAATGATGTCTCAATACTCTCACCAATCCAAAATGCTATATCTGCTTCTTCAAGCATTTTTGCATGAGATGGTTTCATAGTAAAACTATGTGGAGATATGCTTCCTTCAATTATAAGTCCAGGTTCACCAATTCCATTCATAACATTAGCAATCAATGAATGAAGTGGTTTAATAGTCGTTACAACTTTTAGTTCTGCTCTAGCAGATGCAGTTGCAACAAGAATTCCTGAAAACAAGATAATTTTAAAAACATGTAGAAAAATATTCATATGTTTCATAAAAGTATTCCTATTAGATTTAAGTGTGTTAAAGTATTGTAATGTTATAATATAACATTTTAAATTGTAAATAATAAAATGGCAGAAAATAATAATTTATTGGTTAAACTAGATAACTGTGGTGTATACAAGTCATCCAAGTGGATTGTACGAGGAATAAGTTTGGAAATTCACAAGGGGAAAATTGTTACTCTAATAGGGCCTAATGGTTCTGGAAAAACAACTTCAGCTAAAATGATACTTAAGATACTTAAGTCTGATGAAGGGCAAATAAAAAACTTTGCTTCTAAAATGGCTTACGTACCACAAAAAATTAATATTGATTGGACAATGCCTCTTCGTGTCGTTGATTTTATGAAATTAACAAGTCATATAAATAATCTTGAAATTGTTGATGCTTTAAAATTAACTGGAGTAGATAACCTTCTCTATAACGATATTCATAATTTATCTGGCGGAGAATTTCAAAGAGTCTTAATCGCCAGAGCAATCGCAAAAAAACCAGACTTACTTGTTTTGGATGAACCAGTTCAAGGTGTAGATTTTAATGGAGAAATTGCACTTTATAATCTTATTAAAAAAATTTGTTCAACACTTAATTGTGGAATATTACTGATATCACATGATCTTCATTTTGTTATGTCAGCTACAGATCATGTAATTTGCTTAAATGGTCATATATGTTGCTCTGGAACGCCAAGATCAATTGTAAAGAATTCGGCATACATAGAATTATTTGGTGAACATAACGCCACAACTCTATCACTTTATCAACATGATCATGATCATTCTCATGAAACAGATGGGAGAGTAACAAATAATGTTTGATGATTTTTTTACTAGAGCTCTCATAGCTGGCATTGGTATTGCAATAATTGCCGGACCTCTAGGATGTCTTGTAATTTGGAGAAGGTTATCCTATTTTGGAGATACGCTGTCTCACTCGGCATTATTGGGTGTAACTTTAGCTTATTCTTTTAGCTTTAATATTACATTTTCAGTTTTTATAATTTCAGCTGTTGTTGCTTTACTATTAATTAATTTACAAAAAAGAACAAAACTCGCAGGAGACTCATTACTCGGTCTACTTGCTCACTCTACACTTGCTATAGGTTTAGTATTAATTGGGTTTCTTACATCAATTAGATTTGACCTTATGGGTTTATTATTTGGAGATATACTTGCAGTTGATGTAGAAGATATAACTATAGTTTATTTAGGTGGTGCTACAATATTATTGATTTTGTACTTTATTTGGAAATCTTTATTTTCAGCAACGGTAAATTATGATTTGTCAGCAGCGGAAGGAATGCGACCAGAAGTTTCTAATTTTATATTCACACTCTTATTGGCAGGAGTAATTGCTTTATCTATTAAAATGATTGGCGCTTTATTGATAACTGGTTTACTTTTAATACCTGCAGCAATTGCAAGAAATATTAGCAGCAGTCCTCGTCAAATGGTTATAATTGCAACTTTAGCTGGTGTCGTATCTGTAATTGCAGGATTGTTTGTTTCGCTTGAGATTAATACTTCTTCAGGGCCTTCTATAATTGTAGTTGCATTATTATTATTTATTATTTCACTTATTCCTCTGGAGATAAAGGGTCAGTTGCAAAAATGAAAACTATTTGTTAATTAAAATTATGGCATTAGCATCAGAAAATTTAACCAAAAACCAGAAAACAGTTCTTGATATTTTAGAAAACTCATCAGAACCTCTTAAAGCATATACAATCCTTTTTGATATTCAAAAAAAAGGAATTAAATCTCCTCTTCAAGTTTATAGAGCTTTAGATAAGCTTATAGAAATTGGTAAAGTACATAAAATAGAAAGTAGAAATTCATATGTTGCTTGTAAGCATGAAGGCTGTAATGCAAAAACTTCTACATCTTTTTTGATATGTGAAAACTGTGATAGTGTTACTGAGCTAACTGGAAATAATTTGTTTTCTTATTTTTCAAAACAAGCAGAAAAAAATAACTTCAATTATAAAAAACATAATTTAGAAATATTTGGTTTGTGCGAAAATTGTAAACTAAAAAACTAATTTATTAAATTATCAATCTTATTCAGACATTTATTTAATCCAAGATCATATTTTGTTCGTATGAAATGCTCTTGCACTATTTCAACCCATTTAAATTTTTGTAACGTTTGATGAGATATGTAAAAACAATTTAATGGAAAAGACATATTAAACATTTTTAATATTTCTTGCCTTATTACATCGTTGGTCAACACTGCTAAAGATTCGTGAATATATTTTTCTACAATTTTTTGATCACTTAAAGATGTTTTAGGCAAATTAAATAAACCTCTAAATCTAAAGTATCGATAGATTCTTAAGTAATCTTCTTTTATTCTATCCTCTATTTCACCAATAAAACGAATTTTACTTTCATTTAAATCTGATTGGCCATTGTAATAATCATGTAGTTTATTATTGTTTCCGACATATAAAGCATTGAAAGTAAAATCTCTTCTGGCTGAATCTTTTTTCCAGCTGTTGGTGTAAATTACATTTGTATGTCTTCCCATTTGATTAATATCTTCACGTAAAGTTGTAATTTGTATTTTTCGATTATGAGGATAAGCAATTATAGATCCATATTGAATAGCAAAATCATCATATTCAATATTGTTATCTTTTAGTAATGACAAAACATCCTGAGGCTCCAAAGTTGTTGCTGTATCAATATCTTTGATTTCTCTTTCAAGAAGAGCATCTCGTATACATCCTCCTACTAATCGAATTTCAATATTATTTTCTTTAAAGATAGATATTAAAAACTTAACATGCTCCAGATTCAATAAATTCGTAATTTTATTTATTTCCATTATCTAGCTATTTCTTCAAAACAATTTATATTACAATAACAATGTCGACTTCTTCAAAAGAAAATGCTGCAGAAATATTTGAGGATATAAAGAAAAATTTAACTAGAGGAGTTAAAGATAGAAAACACACCTTTCACACGCCAGTCTTTAGTAATATTAATAGTGAAGGTGGAATTGATTCTAGAGTTGTAGTCTTAAGAAAGTTTGATCCCAGTAGCATGACACTAAATTTTCACACAGACTTTAGATCTCCGAAGGTTCCTAATTTAAAAAAAAATAGTAGTTCTCAATTTGTTTTTTATGATCATAAATTAAAAATTCAAATGCGAATCAAAACAACGTCTTTGGTTAATAATCAGAATGATAAAGCTAAAGAAATGTGGGACAAAACAAGATTGTTTAGTAGAAAATGTTACTTAACATTGAAAGATCCAAGCTCAATCACTGAATTTCCAGAAGATGGTATCCCTGAACACTTAACCGGAAAGGAACCAAGTCATGAAGAAAGTGAAAAAGGATATAAAAATTTTACAGTAGTTGAAAATAAAATTAATGAAATTGATTGGCTTTATTTAGAAATTTCAGGTCATCGTAGATTAAAATTAACATTTAAAAATAACGAACCAGAATATAATTGGTTAATACCTTAATATAATTTAAAATTATCAATAATTCTAATTTCACCAATGTATAAAGCAATAAATAATCTAGCTTCAGAATAATTTTTTGTTATTTCTAAATTATTTTCATTTCTTATCTCTAAATAGTCAATTTTATTTATATTATTTTGAAGAAACTCTATTTTTAATTGATCTAAATTATTAATTTCATTTTGTTTTAACAGATTAATATGTTCTTTAATTTTATTTCCTAATACATCAAAAATTTTTAATTGATCATTAGAAAATTTAGAGTTCCTTGAAGATAAACTCATACCTGTTTTATCTCGTACAGATGGGCATTGAATTATTTTAATATTGTGATGATTAATTTTTACTAAATCTTGTATTATTTTTACTTGCTGAAAATCCTTCTCACCAAAATAACTATTCGTTGGTTTAATCATATTAAAAAAAAGATCCACAACAGTAGTAACTCCATCAAAATGGCCAGGTCGAAATTTATCACATAAAATATTTCTAAAATTGTTTACAATTTTTTTCTTTGCCAATCCTTTAGGGTATATCTCTTGAATGTCAGGTAAGAAGAGTGCATTACAACCAATATTTTCTAATTTAGAAATATCTTCATCAATTGTCTTTGGATAAGAATTGAAATCATTTTCATTGTTAAATTGAGTAGGATTAATAAATATTGAACAAATCACAAATTCGTTATGTAATTGTGCTTCTCTAATGAGAGATAAATGTCCATCGTGTAAGTTTCCCATTGTTAAAACTAAACCAATAGACTGACCCTTGTCTTTGATTGAAACTAAATTTGGCTCTAATTCACTAGCTTTTTTGAAAATTTTCATCGATTACATAAGTAAATATTTGACTTATATATAATGAATTCGTATTAGGCCCAGAGATTTATTATGAAACGCACTTACCAACCTAGTAGAGTAATTAGAAAAAGAAGACACGGTTTTAGGGCTAGAATGGCAACTAAAGCAGGTCGTCAAATCATTAATAGAAGACGTGCAAAAGGAAGAGCTCAATTAAGCGCTTAAAAAGGCCAAATGGCCCAAACATTATTTACAATTAAGAAAAGATCGACTTTCGTTATGATACGAAACCAGGGAGAATTTATAAAAGGTAAAAATATGAATATCCAAATTTTACACAATCAAGATCTAGAAAATTCTATAGGTGTAGGATACACAGCTTCCAAAAAAATTGGCAACGCAGTAAAAAGAAATAGAGCAAAGAGAATAATGAGAGAATTAGCTAGAAAAATTATTATTAATGGTAAAATTAATTCATATTATGTGTTAATAGCTAAAACGTCATTGCTCGAAGAGAAATTTGATAAACTTTTATTAGAACTTAAGGGAAAGATAAATGGTTAGTAAATATATTTCATTACCTTTAATCATAATAATTAGATTATACCAGCTATTGATTTCCCCAATACTTGGGCAGAATTGTCGGTATTTACCAACCTGCTCTGAGTATTCTATTAAAGCATTAAAGGAACATGGGTTATATAAAGGATCAATTTTATCGGTGAAAAGAGTTTCAAAATGTCATCCCTGGGGTTCCCACGGATTTGATCCAGTACCAAAAAAATCTGAGTTAAATAAATGAACGAGCAAAGAAATTTATATTTGGCTATTGGTATTTCAATTGCGATAATTATTTTTTTTCAATTATTATTTCCAACTCAACCAATTCAAACAACATCCTTTGAAGAAGATGAAGTATTAGAGCCTGCAACATCCATTGACGGACAAAGCAGCCAAGTTGTTTCAGAAATACAAAGTAGAGATGAAGCTTTAATTCAAACCGACAGAGTTATTTTTGAAAATGCATCTATTAAAGGTTCTATAAATTTAAAAGGAGCAATTTTAGATGATCTCATATTATCAAAATATAAAACTAGCTTAGAACCTGATTCGAATAATATACAGCTTTTGTTACCGGATGGGACTGCTAATCCATATTATATTGAAACAGGTTGGAAAGAGCTAAAAAATTCTAACATTGAATTACCTAATTTAGAAACAAATTGGAAAACTAACTCTACCACTCTAAGCCCCTCAAGCCCTGTTACACTTAGTTGGACGAATAATAAAAATATAACTTTCAAAATCAACTATCAAGTTGATGATGAGTATATGTTTACAATTACACAGGAAATAGAAAATAACAGTGGTGAAGATATTGAAGTTTTTCCATACAGATTAATCAAAAGAATAAACACACCAGATACAATTAATTTTTTTATACTTCACGAGGGTTTAATTAGTCTAATAAACGACGAATTATTGGAAAAAAATTATGATGATATTGCCGATGATTGTAATTCATCAATGCAAACAAAAAAAGAGTTTTGCGATAATAAAACACAAGGAGGTTGGTTAGGTTTTACAGACAAATATTGGATGTCTGCTTTAATTCCTGATGCTGACCAATCCATTAACGTCAATTATAGATACGGAAATAATGGACGTGATAGCTATAGGGCAGGTTATGTTGGTCAGATATATAAAATTAACTCAGGCGAAAATATATCTTACGGTGGAAAATTATTTGTGGGTGCAAAAAAATTAAATGTCTTAAGTGCTTATGATGAAAATCTCTCTATACCAAGATTTACTGATGCAATTGACTGGGGCTGGTTTAGTTTTTTAACTAAACCTGTTTCATATGCCATTAATTGGTTTTTTGGTTATGCAGGTAATTTTGGTCTAGCAATAATTGCCTTTACCATTTTAATGCGTTTAATTTTATTCCCACTGGCACAAGCATCTTTTAAATCTATGGCAAAGATGAAAAAACTTCAGCCTGATATGCAAAGATTAAAAGAAACATATCCAAATGACAGACAAAAAATGCAGCAAGAACTAATGGCCTTGTATAAAAGAGAGGGAGCTAATCCTGTTGCGGGTTGTCTACCAATTTTAGTACAAATACCAATTTTCTTCTCTTTGTATAAAGTGTTGTTTGTTACGATAGAGATGTATCACGCTCCTTTTTATGGATGGATTCATGATCTATCTGCACCAGACCCATTAGGCTTAATGACAATATTTGGATTAGTTCCTTGGGATGTGCCGCCTATACTTTCAATAATTGATATTGGTATTCTTCCTATCATTATGGGCTTCACTATGTGGTTACAACAAAAACTAAATCCTGCTCCCGCTGATCCAACACAGGCTAGAATTTTTGCATTACTTCCATTTGTATTTACTTTTGTACTAGCTGGTTTTGCAGCTGGTTTAGTTTTATATTGGTCAGTGAACAATATTTTATCAATTGCGCAGCAATGGTATATTCAAAGAAGAATTTTAGCCAAAAATGGCTAGCTTAAATAAAAATTTAAATAACTTTTTTAATAATAATAAGTTTTTAGGTTCCTTTCAGTCATTTAAAGACATTCCTAATTTAGATATAAAAAAAGAATGTTGTTTTATAGGCAGATCTAATGTTGGAAAATCTAGTTTAATAAATTCATTAACTAAAACAAAAAAACTTGCCAAAACCAGTAAATCTCCAGGAAGAACTCAGGCTATAAATGTTTTTTTAATTAGTGAAAAAATAAATATGATTGATTTGCCAGGTTATGGTTTTGCTAAAGTATCAAAAGTTGCTCGAGAAAACTTAATGACCTTGATTGAAGAATATATAGAAAATAGAGATACACTTGATCATGTTTTTTTACTCATTGACTCAAAAGTTGGTATCAAAAATTCTGATATTGATATGTTGGATTTATTGAGTGATTGCTCAAGAAGATTTTCAATAATTTTAACTAAAATAGATAAAATATCTAATAACTATTTAGAATATCAAAAAAAATCAATTTTAAGTTTAATGCAAAATTATAAAAAATCATTTACTAAAATATATCAATCTGAGACCAAAAAAAATAATGGTATTACAGAGATTCAAAGATCTATATACGGGTTATCACAATAAATATGAAATTTGATTTTTTATCGGAGAGTGATCAGGCTTATTTTATACATAAAGCCTCAACCTTAGTTGAAGCTCTTCCATACATTCGAGAACATAGTGGTGATACCATTGTAATAAAATACGGTGGACATGCAATGGGAGATAAAAAACTGTCTGAGAGTTTTTCAAGAGACATTGGGTTATTAAAAGAAGTAGGTGTGTCACCAATTATTATTCATGGTGGAGGGCCTCAAATTGGTGAGAGACTTAAATCAAAAAATATATCAACACAATTTGTTGAAGGATTAAGAGTTACTGATAAAGAAACAATTAAGATAGTTGAAGAAGTTTTATCTAAGGATATTAATTCAGAAATAGTAGAATCTATAAGTGCCTCTGGAGGAAAAGCGATAGGGGTATCTGGTAATGATAACTTAGTCACTGCAACTAAATTGAACGTGGAAATTAAAGATAGTGATTCAAATATCGAAAAGATAGTTGATATTGGTTTTGTTGGACAACCAAAAAAATTAAACAAAGATATGCTAACTAACTTTATAAAAAATGGTCAAATACCTGTCATATCTCCTTTAGGTAAGGATGAAAATAATTTTACATATAATATTAATGCTGACACAGTTGCGGGTTTTATCGCAGGTGAATTACAGGCAAGTAAATTATTATTACTAACCGATGTACCTGGAATTTTAGACAAAGATGAAAAATTAATATCATCAATAACTTTAGAAGAAGCTAAAAATATTGCTAATAAAGAATATATTTCTGGAGGTATGATGCCAAAAATTAATACATGTATTGATGCAATGAAAAAAGGTGTTAAAAAATCTACTATTTTAGATGGAAGAATTCCTCATTCAGTAATATTAGAGTTATTCACTGAACATGGAATTGGTACACAAATAACAAGTAATTAAATGAGCTTTAAAGATAACATCAATACCTGGATATTTGATCTAGATAACACACTGTACTCTGCAGACAGTGGAATTTTTCAGCAAGTGCATAAGTTAATGGGTGAATTTGTAGCTAAGAATTTAAATATAGAATTAGATGAAGCAAAAAAACTACAAGCAAAATATTACAAGCAACATGGCACAACTCTAAGAGGTATGATGGATAATCATGGTGTAGATCCTGATTATTTTTTAGAAGAAGTTCATAAGTTAGATTACTCAATTGTTGGTCCAAATCAGAATCTTAATGATGAATTATTTAAACTTGAGGGAAGAAAAATTATTTATACAAATGCAAATAAGCAACATGTCTTAGATGTATTAGAAAAAATTAATCTAACAAATTTTTTTGATGAAATATATGATATTAAAATGGCTGATTATATTCCTAAACCAGAAATTTCCCCTTATGAAAAAATTATCAACTTATTTAATATCGAACCAAATAAATCAGCAATGTTTGATGATATCGCAAAAAATTTAGTTCCAGCAAAAAAAGTTGGTTTTACACCAGTTTGGGTTGATGCTGGTTATGAGAATTTTTCCGATGATATTGAAGCATCTAAAGAATATTTAGATTTTCAAACAAGAGATTTGAGTTTATTTTTAAAAGATGTAAATGAGGGTAAAATATGAGTGATCTCGAAAAAATTATAAATGATGCCTTTGAGGATAGAGATAATATTAATGTCAATACTGCAGGTGATATTAGAAAAGCAGTAGATGAGACTTTAAATAAACTTGATAGTGGAAACTTAAGGGTTTGTGAAAAAATTAATAATGAATGGCAAGTTAATCAATGGATTAAAAAGGCAATTCTTTTAAGTTTCAGATTAAATGATAATGAAATTATTAAAGCATCGCATGCCACTTGGTTTGACAAAGTAGAAAGTAAAACTGCAAATTGGACTAAAGATGATCATCTGAAAGCAGGATTTCGATATGTACCAGACGCTGTTGTAAGAAAATCTGCATTTATTGCTAAAGGTGTTGTTTTAATGCCTTCTTTTGTAAATCTTGGTGCATATGTTGATGAAGGAACAATGATTGATACTTGGGCAACAGTTGGTTCATGTGCGCAAATAGGTAAAAACTGTCATATTTCTGGAGGCGCTGGTATTGGCGGTGTACTTGAACCTCTTCAAGCAAATCCTGTAATTATTGAAGACAATTGTTTTATTGGAGCAAGAAGTGAAGTGGCTGAAGGTGTTATTGTTGGTGAAGGTGCAGTTTTATCAATGGGTGTATTTATTGGAGCGTCTACAAAAATAGTCGATCGATCAACTGGAGAAATTCATATGGGAAAAGTTCCGGCGTATTCAGTTGTGGTACCAGGTACGTTACCAGGAAAAAAAGAAGGGGATATTAATCCTTCTTTATACTGTGCTGTTATTGTTAAAAAAGTTGATGAAAAAACTAGAAGCAAAACATCAATAAATGATCTTTTAAGAGATTAATGTCAGAAATTAATTTTGATCCAGTTACACTTACGCAATCCTTAGTTAAATGTGCAAGTGTAACTCCAAAAGATGAGGGCGCTTTAACAGTCGTTGAAAATCATCTTAGTGCTATTGGATGTGACTGTCATCCATTAACTTTCTCTGGAAACAATTCTTATGAAGTAAAAAATTTATTTGCAACGATAGGAAATGAAGGAAGGCATTTTGCTTATGCTGGTCACACAGATGTAGTTCCAGTAGGAAATGAAAGTTCATGGAGATATCCTCCCTTTTCTGCAATGATAGATGGAGATAAACTGTATGGAAGAGGTAGTGAAGATATGAAAAGTAGTGTTGCTTGTTTTATCAGTGCCACTAAAAGATTTGTTGATAAGTATAAAAATCTTCCAGGTAAGATTTCATTTATTATTACAGGTGATGAAGAGAGGGATTCTGTAAACGGCACACCTAGAATTCTAGAATGGGCAAGTAAACAAAATTATAAATTTGATCATTGTCTTGTTGGCGAACCAACTTCTAAAAATGAGGTTGGTGATAAAGTTAAAATTGGAAGAAGAGGATCAGTCAGTTTCTTTTTTCAAGTTAAAGGAATTCAAGGGCATACGGCTAATTCTCATTTAGCTGAAAATTCTTCACATCACTTAGTGAATTTATTAAATAGTATATTAGAAGAGCCGCTAGATGAAGGTAATGAAAATTTTTTACCAACATCAGTTCAAATTGCTACTATTGATATTGGCAATCCTGTTCAAAACGTAATTCCAGAATTATCTAAAGCAACTGTAAACATAAGATTTAATGACATGCATTCATCTGACTCTCTTATTAAATGGATAGATAGTAAAATAGATAAAATATTTTCTAAATTAAAGAATGCAAGTTGCACTTATACATATGATGCAACAGCTGAGTCTTTTCTAAATAGAACAGGAGATTTGTTTAAAATCGTATCTGAATCAATATGTGATGTAACTGGAAGAAACAGTTTACCTGAAAAAGCAACAGATGGTGGCACATCAGATGCAAGGTATATAAAAAACTATTGTGAAGTATTAGAATTAGGCCTTAGAAACCAAACACTTCATAAAGTTAACGAATTTGTTTATATCGAAGATATAATTCAACTTGAAAAAATTTATTTTCAAATTTTAGAAAATTATTTCAAAAAATAGACATTTTATAAAATAATATAATTCAACTTTTTAGTAACCTTTTCTATAATTTACATCACCACGAATAGTACCAGTTTTTTTAAAACGTTTATATCTATTGAAGATGTAGTCTATGGCTGAACTTAAGTCTGTAATTGCTGCTACATGAGGTGTAATTGTAATATTTCTGTGCTTCCATAGTTTACTAGTTTTAGGAAGTGGCTCAGTATTAAAAACATCAAGTGATGCATAAAAATTTTTATTTTTATGTAAATGATTAATTAAATCCTCTTCATTTAAGGTAATCCCTCGCCCCACATTAACTAATAAAGCATTTTTTTTCATATTTTCTAAAAATTTTTTATTAATAAAATTTTTAGTTTCTTTTGTACCTGGAAGAATTGAAATAATAATATCGCTATTAATAACTAATTTTTTTAAATTTTTATCTGTGTATAATGGAATCTTAAGAATTGATTTTTCTCTATTGCTTTTTTTAAAAGCAATAACGTTATAATTTAATTTTTTCAAATATACACCTACTGATTTACCCAAAAAACCAAAGCCTAACAATCCAATTGTTATATCACAATTAAGTTTAGTATATTGCTCACCTATCCATTTTTTTTTATTCTGTGCTGCATAAAATGAATAAATTTTTAGTTGATAATTTAATATCTGGGAATGTACATGTGAGCACATTCTTTCAGCCATATTTTTATCTTTAATTCTAATAACTGGAACTTTGATATCATTAAAACTTGGTAAATTAATAATATGATCAACCCCAGCACCAAGCGAGAAAATTACTTTTATATTAATTAACTTTCTTAAAATTCTATCAGGTAAATTCCAAACAATTGCAATATCAATATTACCGTAATCTGGATTTTGAGATAAAGTATAAATATTATCTTTATAAAATCTTTTTTTTATATACTTGAGCCATTGTTTATTATTTTTAAAAGTTGAATAAAATAAGATATTCATCATTTTTTTGTGTATTTTTTAAGTATGGAAATATATTTTTTAATTTGAATATTCCATTCAAGTTCATCAAGTGCTCTTTTTTTTGCATTTTTACCCAATAATAATCGTGTTTCGTTATTTTGAATAAGATGTTCAAGGCTCTGCTTTAATTCATCAATACTATTTATTATGACTCCAGTTTTGTTGTGTATTACAGCTTCAGCAGTTCCACCAATATTTGAAGCAATTGAAGGAACTCCAAATAATGATGCTTCAATATATGAAATTCCAAATCCCTCAATGGAACGATTGCGACTTTCATCTAATGTAGTCATAACCATAATATCTGTTTTTTTTAATATAAATTTTTTTTGTTTTTCATTTATCGGTCCAATAAATATAACATTCTCATCAATTTTATATTTTGAGCATAATTTTTTTAAATTACTTAGTTCTGTACCTTCTCCAGCTATAATATAACAAATATTATTATAATTATTTTTTAGCTTAGAAATTACTTTTAAAATTTCTGCATGTCCTTTTCTTTTTTCTAGCCTTGCAAGGGTTAATAAAATTGGTTGTCCATTTATATTTTCAATTTCTTGCTCTTTTATATTTTCAAAATTTGCTACACCAGGATATATAACTTCAGTGTCTCTAAATTCTGTACTTATATTATTTAATAAACTTAGTGTGAAATTTGAATTACAGATAATTTTATCTACGTTGGTTAAAGTATTTAAAATTCTTTTTTTATATCTGCTATTCTTAATTATAATTTCATTTCCGTGTACTAAGCTTAATAGCGGAATTTCTGTTTTCTTTAATTTAAAAATTGGATATTCAAAACTTTTCCAACTTTCAGCAATTATTGCTTTAACATAATTAGAATTAATAATTTTTATTAATTCTTTTGTCTTTTGTCTTTTTCTAAAGTATTTTAATCCACCAAATCTTCTAATTTCAAAACTATGTTTATAATTTTCGTCAAAGATCGTATCTTGAGCAAAATTATGCTGATCAGCTAAAACAATTACTTTCTCATATTTACTGAGTTGATAAGACAAATTAAAAACAAGATTTTCAATACCTCCAATTTTAGGAGGATAGCACTGCGTGATGATAACAATCATAATTTGTTTCTAAAATATTTATTTATAATACTCATATATTGTTATTATTTTTTGATAGTATTTTAATATGTTTTATTTGCATATTAATAATCCACATTTACCTCTTCTAATTTTTAATATTATTATTATCTTGTTAATATGAACAGTTTTTTTAATTTTTTTAAAGTATTTAATAATAATTCCATCAATAAGAGTGATAAATTCGAAGATTCAGATCTCATTAAATATTTTAAAAGTGAGTACGGTCCTAGTTGGAGATTAGAATTGGATAAATATATCATCAAAAATGATGTTGATGATAAGGCTGCTTAAACCATCAATAAATATTATCAAAAATATTTTGTAGATTTATTTATATAGGAAGTGTGACATTTCTTAACCACTCTTTCTGTTTTTGTTCTAAATATTTTTTCAACTTTTGGTATACTTTTTCATGATAATTATTTAACCAATTTCTCTCAATTTGATCAAGCATGCTACTTTTAATAAGATCTATATCTATTGGACACCACGATATGTTTTCAAAATATAATTTATTGTCATTATTTTCCTTTATCACGACCAAATTTTCTGTTCTTATACCATACTCATTTTGTTTATAATACCCAGGTTCATTAGATAAAATCATTCCTGGAAGTAGCTCGACACTATTAAACATTGATTTTTTTGCTATACGCTGAGGTGGTTCATGAACGCTTAAAAAACTGCCAATACCGTGACCTGTCCCATGATCATAATCTAAATTAATTTCTTGCAGACTTTTTCTTGCTAGATAATCAATATCAGTTCCTTTTGTTCCCTTTTCAAAAACATGATTTGATAAGGCAATATGACCTTTAAGAACTCTCGTAAATCTTTCTTTTTGTTCTGTTGTTGCTTGACCTAAAATTATAGTTCTTGTTATATCGGTTGTTCCATCAAAATATTGCGCTCCTGAGTCAACAAGGTAAATATTATTATCTGTGAAAGATGATTTTCCTTCTTCAGTAACACGGTAATGAGGAAAGGCTGCATTTTTATCAATTGCTGATATTGTATCAAAAGATAGAGAATGAAATAATTCATTTTTTCTTCGAAGACTTTCTAAATGTTGTGCAACACTTATTTCATCATTTGATTTAGGATCCATGATATTTTTCAACCAGTAAATATATTTAGTAATACTAACACCATCTCTTATATGTGCTTTTTTAGCTCCATCTAGTTCAGTTTTATTTTTGATAGCTTTTAACAAAATACATGGATTTGCTAAATTTTTAGTATTTATTTTTTGTTTTCTTAAAAGATATAGAAAATAAAAAGTGGTGGAATTAAAATCTAAACCAATTGATTCAGACGAATTAATGTTATTAAAAATTGATCCAATGTTTTCAATATTATTAATATTGATTAGTGTTTGGATTTCCTTTTTTAGTTTTTCTGGCATTGCAGATTTTTTAATATACAAAGAGTGTTTACTATTTTTTGAAATTAGAAGATAAGAATAAAGTAGCGGTGTATATTTAATATCATCTGCTCTTAAATTTAATAGCCAAGCAATATTATCAAGCCCAGAAACAAAGTAATGATCAATTTCATTTTGATCTAAAAATTTTTTTAAAATATCTAATTTTTCACGTCTGCCCTGACCAGCAAAACTTGTTGGGTGATCAAATATATCTGTATATTGAGTTTTTGGTTGATTTTCCCATATTAAATCAACAAAATTTTTATCTATTAGTTGAAGTTGAGATGTTGAATTCTCTAGCATTTTATTCACTTTTTCAATTTCTATAATTGAATGAAGAGTTGGATCTAATGCAATTTTTAATTCTTTTTCTAATAAAATTTTTTCTAAATCTGTCCAAAAGCTATTTAAGTGTTTTGCTTGGATCTCTTTGGCATTAATTTGAGTATTTGCTTGAAAAGTATATCTTCCATCTACATACAAGAATGCATCTGTTGGTGTTATAATTGCTCTTCCTGCTGAACCAGAAAATTTTGTTATAAAATTTAATCTTTCTGCATTT
>CACAAZ010000003.1 GCA_902530685.1 uncultured Alphaproteobacteria bacterium
TAAAGCCATCCTTTTTCCTGGTAAAATTGAGTCAATTGACTACTCGCAATTAGATAAACGCATTTCTAAGCCAATAAAAAAATATTTTGATAAACTCGTTGGTATTAAAGGGTTAGAATATTCTGCTATTGAAAAATCAATCATTAAATCACGAGAATTACCAGGTGTTGAATTAGAGACAACAATTAAGGCAGGAGAAGAACCTGGAACATCTTCACTACAACTGAATGCTGAACATAAATTAGTAAATGGTTATTTTACTTACTCAAATGGATTATCAGAAACAGCGGGAAAAGATCAGTTCACTTCTTACCTAAGTTTTAATAGTCTCTTTGGTTATGGTGAAAATCTTTATGCGGCCTACGTCTTAGATCCTGAAAATAGTGTAAATGTTCCTATAGATAATACAGAAATAATTAAACGAACAGATTTTCGAGAATCATATCTTGTTGGAGGTAAAGTTCCAATTCTTGCTTCAGATTTTTCTGTTTTTGGTGCTGTTAATGAGTCTTATTCAGAACCTAACGGTTTAAATAAAAAAGGGGAATTTAAAAAAATTAACTTTGGTCTTGAATATCAAATAAAAAATACGCGGCTTATAAAAAATAATCTTTCATTAGATTGGCAATGGATTAAGGAAAGAGAATATCGAACATTATCTTTCCTCACAAATGATACCTTTTATGATGAATACAATGCTCTTGAGTTAAAATATACGACGACTAACTTATCTTTTTTAGATTCATTTTCTCTTAAAGGTAGTTCAGCTGTAAAGTTTGGCACTCCCATCTATACTAATAAAACATCAGATACTAAAACATTATCCCGTGTTGGCTCCACTTTAAATTTTATAAAATGGAATAGTGATATTAATTTGAATAGGCAAATATTTAGAGATTATTTATTGAACACACGTTTTGTTTTTCAAAAACTTGTAAGTGATAGAGGTTTAATTAATTCAGAACAAATAAATATAACAGGACCAGGTCAAATGTCTGGTTTTGAATCTGGTAATATGTCTGGTGATCAAGGCTTCTTTTTGAGAACAGAATTGAGTAGGCCCTTGTATCCTTTTTCAGAAGATGACGAAGATAAAAGGGAAGAGTCTATACGTATTGAACCGTACATCCATCTCGGTGTTGGTGCTACCTACTACAAAAGACCAGCTTCTGGTGAGTTTAGCCGAACAGAAGTAGCAAGTGGAGGGTACGGAGTTAAAATAAAAATTCCTCTTAATTCAAATAGTCTTGATATTAGTTTTGAAGTAGCTGAAGCTGATAAAAGTGTTGAAGGGACTGCTTCTAGACCTGTGTATTTACTTAATACCACATTTTCATTCTAAAAATTTATGATAAAAACATCTCATATTATGAAAATTTTTATAATAATTATCTTCAAGACCATATTTTTTTACTCAACTTTTGTGAGTGCAGAAGTGAAGATTGCTGCCCTTTATGCAGAAAGTGGCCCAGTTAGTGAAATTGCTGAATCAATTGCAGAAGCAAAAAGAGTTGCTGTAGAAACAATTAATGCGGATGGTATTGGTATTGTAGGAAGAGGACTCATCTCTATTGATAGTATTGACTCAGGATGTGATCCCAGAAAAACAGAAGATAGTTTAAATGACTATTTAAAAAAAAATGACCCTGAAATTCTTTTAGGACCGACGTGCTCAACAAGTGCTGTTAGAGTAATAGAAAAAGTAACTATTCCAGAAAATATTTTAACGATCTCTTCATCTGCAAGTTACCCTTTACTCTCAACAATTGAAGACAACGATCTATTTTTTAGAACCATTCCTTCTGATATTCAGCAATCAACCTCTATTGCCAATTATCTTCTATCCAAGAATATCAGAGAAATAATTCTTCTTTACGGTGATGATAATTATAATTCTACACTGGCTCAAAATTTTTTAAAAGTTTACACTGAGCAAGAAGGTATAGTGTTATTTAATACTCTACTCACAGACAAAACAGTTATTAATCAAAACTTCATCAATACATTTGTTGATATTGCTATAGAGAATGATCAACCAGGTTTAGTAATGTTTCTTCATGGAAATGAGAGAACTGTCAATTTGCTTGAACAGTTTACAAATACTGTTTTAAGCAGATTACAAGAATTAGAAATCTCAGGAATTTTTAAACATCATTATGGTTCTGATAGTATGTTAACCAATGAAGTTAAAGATTTAATTTATTCGTATATTCCAATCCAATTAAATGAAAATACAACTATAGTTGCCCAAGCAACTTCACAAAGTTCAGAAGAATTTCAAACATATGCAAATATTATGTTGAATGCGGGTGTTGATCCTAATTCACCATACTCAGCTATAAGTTTTGATACAATGATGCTAGCAGCTTTGGCACTACAACATCAAGCACATAATAATATTGCAAAGGAAGATCTATCAAAAAGTTTAGTTAGTGTTGCAAATCCACCAGGAATTAAAATGGGACCTGGAAGTTGGGAAGCTGCTCGTGCTTTACTTGTTCGAGGTGTCGAAATTAATTATGAAGGTGTGTCAGGATCGTTAGATTTTGATATTAACGGCGATGTGGAGGGTATGTATTCTTTAAATCAAGTTACGGAAGATAATCTTTGGGCAGTTGAACGCCTAGAAAAACTTCACCCTTTTGAGCCTAGAATTATAATTGATTAAGAAATTAATTATTATTGTACTGACTTTTATTTATTCTGTATCAGCTAATGCTAATTCAGATTATGTAAAGGTATTAAAACAAAACAATAAATTAATATTTATTCGACACGCTCTAGCTCCTGGTAATGGAGATCCTGATAATTTTGATATTTTTGATTGTTCTACTCAGCGGAATCTTAATAGCGTTGGAACAATAAAAGATTATTAATTTAGTTTATCTTTACGGTAATTAGATCGTATTTCATCTAGAAGGATTGATTTAGATTTATTTTTCACATGCCAAAAATCCCAGCCATTACAACTTGGCAGTCCTTGAATCTTTGCTCCCATTTGATGAATAGAACCTGTTAAATCTTTTATTTTAAGTGTACCATCAATACTGACCGTTGCTTTAAAGCGTTCTTTTTTATCAGTTAACACTGCCCCAGGTGGAATAATTCCTTGCTCGACTAATTCACCAAAAGGAACTTTTGGTAATTCTTTTCTGCTCTTTGCAATAGTTACAACTTCTTCTTTCAATACTTTTGTATTCTTTAATCGATCTTTTGAAATTTTAACGTAATCTTTATCTTTTTCTATGCCTATAAAATTACGTTGTAATTTTTTTGCAACAACCGCAGTTGTTCCACTTCCAGAAAATGGATCAAGAACAAGGTCGCCTTTGTTTGTTGAGGCTAATAAAATTCGGTATAGGAGAGCTTCCGGTTTTTGTGTTGGATGTGATCGTTGATTATTATCTTTACGCAATCTTTCTTTCCCTGAACAAATAGGAATATACCAGTCACTACGCATTTGTTTTCCTTCATTTAGTTCTTTTAGGTTTTGATAGTTAAAAGTGTACTTTGCTTCTCTTGATGTTGTGCACCATAACAGTGTTTCATGAGCATTTGTAAAACGTGTACCACGAAAATTTGGCATAGGATTTGTTTTATGCCAAATAATATCATTTAAAATCCATAATCCTTCATCTTGAATTTTGGAACCTACACGTAAAATATTATGATAACTTCCTATTACCCAAAGCGCTCCACCTTTTTTTAAAACTCTTTTACATTCATTTAGCCAAGCATTGGTAAACTGATCATATTCTTTGTATGTATTAAATTTATCCCAATCTTGTGTGACAGCCTCAACTGTTGTTTGATCTGGTCTGTATAATGTATCTTTTAATTGAAGATTATAAGGTGGGTCAGCAAAAATAAGATCAATAGAATGATCTTTTAGTTTTTTCATTTCCTTTATGGAATCTCCTAAAATGATCTGATTTTTCTTCATAAATCTAAAAAAGAATCTTTAAGGAGTTATGGAATCAGGTCAATCGACTTATCAACAAACAGTTTGTTTTTAATGGGATAAAGGTAAAATTTTATTATTAATTCTAACAAAAAAGGGGTCCGGAGACCCCTATAATTAATCATCAATTGGGAGGATGATGAAATAATATGAACATATAATATTTGTCGCATCTTTTTGTAGCATAATAAATTGATATTTATTATGCATTCTTTGCATACTTAAATCATAAGTGCTAAATTTTTTTTGATAATGATTTTATTGGTTCAAATGTTTTGCGGTGTTGAGCAGTTATACCGTTTTCGTAAATTGCATTAATATGTTGTTTGGTTCCATATCCAGAATTTTTTTTCCACCCATAGACTCTAAACTTCCTGTCATACAAACTCATTAATCTATCTCGATGAACTTTTGCTATTATCGATGCTGCAGCAATTGATATAGATATTTTATCACCACTGATTAATGATTTTTCATAAATATTTTTATAATTAAGTGAGAAATTACCATCTATAATAATACTTGAATTAGAATTGTTAAATTTATCTAAAACTCTTTTCATTGAAATTTTTGTTGCTTCTAAAATATTAAATTCATCAATTTCATTTACACTTGCTAAACCTAAGTGAAATTCAATAATTTTTTCTTCTTGAAGTTTTTTAAATAATGAGAATAATTTTTTTCTTTGTTTTGGCGTATGCTTTTTTGAGTCTGTTATTTTAATATTTTTAGGTAAATTATCATAACTATTAAATAAACAACCACAACTCACAACTGGTCCAGCTAATGGACCTCTGCCTACTTCATCTAGACCTATAACAGGGCCTTCGATTGATTTTTCTATAGAGAAATCAGTCACTACTTTTCATTTAATCGTGGCATAATTTCAACAAAGTTGCATGGTTTATGTCTTATATCTAATTGATATTGAAGAATCTCATCCCAACCATCTTTACATGCACCAGTTGAGCCTGGTAAGCAAAATATATAAGTTGTATTTACAAGAGCTGCAATTGCTCGCGATTGTATTGCAGATGTGCCTATTTTATCAAAACTAACTTGTCGAAATAATTCACCAAAACCATCAATATGTTTACTAGCAATCTCTTTAACTGCTTCAGGCGTAGTATCTCTTCCTGTTAGACCGGTTCCTCCAGTTGTTATAATGCAGTCTATTTCATCTTCTGATGATAACTTCTCCAGAGTATTTTTTATTTTATTTACGTCATCTTGAATTATTATTCTCTTAACCATATGATGACCAGCATTAGTAATACGTTTTTCTAATATATCCCCCGAAGTGTCATTTTCTATTGTTCTAGAGTCTGAAATAGTAATAATTGCTATGTTTATTGGAACAAAATCTAAAGAGGTATCAATTGGCATTTTTTACTTAATAGAGTGGATCAAGGCCATTAGCTAGCATTTTCAGTGATCGCATTTCTATTTTATTTTTATTTTGATATATCCAATACTTTGTAAGTATTTTTTCTATAAACCATCTTGTTTCTCTAGAGGGAATACTTTCCATAAAAAATAATGAGTCACCTAAATAATTAGTTTCTTTTTTCCATTTTTGAAGATTTCCCGGACCCCCATTATAAGCAGCAGCAAGAAAAATTAAGTTTTTTGAAACAACTTCTAGATCTAATAAATACCTCAGGTACTCTTGACCAACTTCTAAATTAATTTCAGGATTTTTTAAAATGCTGCTATTTTTTCTTTTAACATCTTTGCTTTTTGAAATAAATTTTGCTGTTGAAGGAAGTACTTGCATTAATCCTAGTGCCCCATCTTTACTTTTTGCTTTAGTATTAAACATGGATTCTTGATGCATAAAAGCATGAAGTAATTCTTTTTCTAATTTAAATCCATCACGTGGTTTCCAGACACTAGTTGGGTAATAAAGATGAATAGGTACATCCATACCAAGTTGTACTAATTTATTTACTATTTTTAACTGTGTATACGCTAGATCAAAATTTTCAGCTATACTTATAGACTCTTGAGCGATCTCTTTGTTTAGAATGGAATTTAAATGTACAATTTCCTTTTCTAGTTCATCTGCAAAACCAACTTGAATAAGAGATTGAAGTCTTTTTCCAGCCGGTAGATTTAAAAGTTTACTATTATTTTTATTTAGATTCTTTTGCTGAAACCATTCAATCTTCTTCTCAACACCCAATATTTCTAGAGCTAGCATTCCATAAAAACTATTAGGATTATTAGATGCTCTTTTTAACCAAAAATTTATATCATCGTACCTTCCTAATTTAGCGTATGATCTGGCTGTCCAAAAACTTCCAGAGGTTTGATGCCAAGCATCATCTTTTAAACTTATTGAAAATAATGAGAAATAATTTGCAGAATCTTCATATCTTTCTAACCGCCATGAAGATAAACCAGCTGTCCACGCAGCATAGGGAACATATTGAGCTGAGTTTACTAATGCCTCTGAGGCATACTGTATTGCTAACTTATTTTTATCAGCCAAAAAATATCCTTTAGCAATTAATTCTTTTTGTTGATCAATTTCAACTTGATCAAGTAAAAGATCTACATCACGTTGGTTTAGTAATTGTACGGCACCTGTTGGCCAACCTTTGTTTACTCTAGACTTAATTCCATTAATCAACTTCCTTTTTTCACTTCTTTGACTATTTGATAATTTTTTGGTACTTTTGTATTTATTTTTTTTTGTTGAATTTACTTTTTCTGACTCAATACCAATTGGTAGAGCAGGTTTGGTGGGGCTCTTGTATCCGGGAGGCATTCTTTTTATGGCCAATCTATATATCCTTTTTGCTTGCGGGTGATCGTTATATTTTTTAAGCCAATAATATAATTCTAGATATTTAGATTTATAACAATTTGGATGTAAAAATTTTTGTGCGTAAATGTGACCTAGTAAATTTTTATTTTTTATTTTTAAAATAAATGAATTAGCAATCTTCCATTTGCATAGTTCTTGGAAATAATAAGCCTGTTGGTAATTTTTAACATCTTCATCACTTAAAATCTTTGAAGAAAATATATTATTATATTTTTCAGCTATATCCGCTTGATATGCTTGTACATTGGGAATTATAAAAATACTTAAACACGAAATCCATAAAATTAAATTAAATAATTTATTTTTCATCATTTAATTTTTTTTGTAACATTTGTAAGTCTTCCCAAGATGCTTTTTTATATTGCGGTGAACGAAGCAAAAAAGCTGGATGATATGAAGCAATAGTATAAATTATCTTATTTAAATACATTGATTTATATTCATGCCATTGCCCGCGTAATTTACCTAATCCTACAGGTGTTGATAAAATGGCTTTGGCTGCAACACCACCTAATAAAAAAATATAATCTGGTTCTACAATATCAATTTGCCTTTGTAAGTAAGGTAGAAATTCTAAAATTTCTTCATCAGTTGGTGTTCGATTATTAGGCGGTCTCCAGTTTACAACATTTGTGATATATACCTCATCTCTTCTTAATTTTATTGCGGCTAACATTTTATTCAGCAATTTCCCTGCTCTTCCAACAAAAGGAACACCTATTTCATCTTCTTCTCTTCCTGGCGCCTCTCCAACAAACATTACTTTTGCATCTATATTGCCATCATACATAACTAATTTATTTGCTGAATTTTTGAGAGGTGTTTGATGTTTTTGTATGTCTATAATTACTTCATTTATACTTTTTAGTTTCTGATCATTCTCATTAAAATTTTCTTTTTTTGAGTTATTTTTTGCGTTTTCAAACCAATTTCGTGGGGAATCCTGCAGAAAATAACTTACACCTGCATTCTGTATAAACTCTAAATTTTTTTTATCAGATTGATTCATTATAATTTAAGATTATCTATTTGTATTGTAACTATATATTTTTTTAAATAACAAACTTTATGAAAAAACTCATTTTTATTAGTATTATTATAATATTTACAAAACAAATATATGCACTCACTAGCTCATCTTATCTTATTTCCCAACTAGCATTTAAAAACTATGATTATTCAACTAGCTTATCTGATTTTGATTTAAGTGAGAATTTTTATTCAAATGCAGAACTATTAGATAAGATTATTGCTGCAGTAATAATGGAAGATTTATCTCAAGCTAATGAAATAGCCAATAAATTAATCGCAAAAGATAAAGAAAATCAAGAAGCATACATCGTTAAATTAGCGTATCTTTATGTAAATAATGACATTAAAAAAATCAAAAAATTATATGAAGAAATACAAATTAAAAATGATCTGATTAATTTTATATTTTTTAATAATAATGAGTTAAAAGATAAATCAATAATCAGCAAATCTTTAATAGATATAGTTACCTCATCATTTTCAAATTCAGATCAATACAAATTAAATTATAATTTCCTATTATTTTATTCCTCACTTGCAAAAATTATGGATAAAAATAATGATAGAGCAACACTAATAAAGGCAGAACTTTATCAAAATATCGAACAATTTACAATTGCACGATCAATTTTTGAAATTATTAAACCATCAAGCCCTTTTTATCTTGATGCCCAGAGAAGTTTGGCAATAAGTTATTTATATAATTTACCTTATGATGAAGCTCTTGAAGAAATTTTAAAGATAATAAAAAATAATAATAATAATTATTTATTAAAAAAAGTTCTTGCTGACTTTTATCGTGTAAAAAAAAATTATGAATTAGCTATTCCTATCTATAGTGAGCTGATCAAAGAAAGTCAGGATGATTTATGGAACATATATTATATGAGAGGCATATGCTACGAACGTTCAGATAGTTGGGATAAAGCTGAAAAAGATTTTCTTACTTCACTTGACATAAAGCCTGATTCACCAAATGTTTTAAATTACTTAGCATACGGTTGGGTTGAAAGAGAGATTAGACTCGATCAATCTCTTGAGATGTTAAAAGCAGCCTATAATGCTAACCCAGATAGTTTTTACATTATAGACAGTTTAGCCTGGGCATACTTTAAAAAAAATGATTTAGAACAAGCTGCAAGATTAATGGAAAAAGTAATTGATCTTGCACCAGGAGAAGCAATATCACTAGACCACCTTGGTGATATCTATTATGCTATGAACAGAAAAAGAGAAGCAATTCATTTTTGGCAACAAGCATTAGAGTTTGCGGAGCCAGAAGATGAAATAATTGAAGATGTTCAGAGCAAATTAGATAACATTAATGCTGGATAAAATAATAGAAAAATCACCTGCAAAAATTAATTTATTTCTAAAAATTTTAAGTAGAAGAGATGATGGATTTCACAATATTAGAACTGGTATAACTTTTATTGACCTTTACGATCATATAACTGTTCAACCTCACAATAAATTTGAAGTAATCTACAAAGGTAAATTCGCACCAAAAAATAATCAATTTGAAGACTGTATTATTACAAGACTATTTACTTATATTAATGAAAACAAACCTAAACTTCTTTTTACTATATCAAAAAATTTTCCTTATGAAGCTGGTTTAGGTTCGGCCTCTTCTAACGTTGCAAGTGTTATAAAAATTTTAGAAAACCTAGAATTAATAAAAAAGAAAAATATCTTTGATTATGTTGATCTTGGATCCGATGTTCCCATATTTTTGAATCAAAAAGATGCACTTGTTAGAGGAAAGGGTGATTTAATTACTAATGTTCATTTTCCAAAATATTATTTCTTACTAATTAGACCTTCCTTTAAATGTTCTACAAAAAAAATGTATGAGTCATTTCAACTCTCAGATTATGATTATAATACTGATTTTGATTTAGAAGAAATCAATGATCAAGATTCTGGAAATGATTTTGAAAAAATTTTGAAAAAAAATGAACCTGAATTTTTATCTATAATTAATTTTTTGAACAATTTTGAGCATATTATATTTTCCAGACTGACTGGAAGTGGATCTTGTATTTATAGTGCTTTTGAAAGAAAAGATCATGCTCTAAATGCACAAAAAAAATTTCAACAAGGTTTTTCTCATTTATGGACTCATGTGAGTGAGAATAATCTGACTAACCTATTTTAAATTCTTTCTTAAATTCTTCAATTGAAACTACTTCATTAATTGGTTTATCCCACCTAATTCTGTGAATTCGTGGAAAACGCATGGCGACACCCGATTTGTGTCTATTGCTTGGGAAAACATCATCAAAAGCAACTTCTAAAATTATTTCTTTTTTTACTTCTCTTACAGGGCCAAATTTATTCGTTGTATTATTTCTTATAAATTTATCTAAAATTAAAAGTTCTTTATCAGTATAACCAGAATAAGCTTTTCCTATAGGCACTAATTCATTTTTTTTCCAAACTCCAAAAGTAAAATCTGAATAATATGAAGATCTCTTCCCATGTCCTCGTTGAGCATACATTAAAATAGCATCAACTAGTTTTGGATTTTTTTTCCATTTGTACCAATACCCCTTTTTTCTTCCTGGAAGATATTGACTATTTTTAAGCTTAATCATTACGCCTTCATTTAAGTGATCATTAAAATTATTTTTATATTTTGTTAATTCTTTCCATGTAGAAAACTTTATAATTGAAGATAAATCTATTTGATTTGTTATATTTTCTTTGAGAAATTTTTCTAAATACATTCTCCTTTCAAATAAAAATAATTTTCTAAGATCTTTTCCATTATAAAAAAGAATATCATAGGCTCGAATAAAAACGGGAAACTTTTCTTGAAGATCTTTTGAAGCTTTTTTTCTATTTAACCTCTGTTGTAAATCATTAAAGTTAGATGGCTTAAAATTTGTTCCGACAAGTAATTCTCCGTCAATAACCGCATCACCTTTAGTATTTTCAATTATTTCTGGAAATGCGGATGATATATTATCACCTGTTCTTGAGTAAAGTGATACACTTTTTGATGAAACCATTAGCTGAACCCTTATTCCATCCCATTTATATTCTGCTTGAAACTCACTAGCGTTTAATCTTTTAAAATCTTTTTCCTCATCAATTGGATTAGCAAGCATCATGGGGTGAAACAGTTTTTTAAAATCTATTTTTGGTTTTGGTATTTCATTTCTTAACCATTGAAATAAATTTTCGTATGGAAATTTTAGACCATGCCAAATTTCTTCAATCTCATTTATGGATTTGTTGTACAGATCAGCTAGAGCAGTTTTTACTAATCTTTCAGAAACTCCAATCCTCAACCCACCCGTGCACATTTTAATTAAAGTCCACCTTTCGTTATTAGATAATTGACTCAAAATTTTACTAAATTCTGTATTAATTTCAGACTTTTTAATTTTATTTATATTTTCTATTAAAGTAGATAAGCTTTGCGACTTCCCCTCTTTTTTTGTTGGCCAAATTAATGATATTGTTTCCGCTAAATCGCCAACATAATCATAAGAGAAATCAAATAAATGTTGATCCACGTGTTCATAGACAAGTTCTCTAAGTTTAGATGCTTTAATAAATTGAAATGAAAGTTGATCAGACAAAATCGCCAGAGCATATGCGCTATTGATATCTAGTTTTTTAAAATAATCTTGAAGTAATTTAATTTTGGTATTTCGACTTGGTGTTAAAATTAAATTATGAAGTAAAGAAGAAAATTTTTTCATTCCATTTCCTCATCACTTCTTCCTTGAATGGAAAGGGGCTTTGAAATAAGATTTTGTTTCTTACAATAGTATACCAAAGCATCTTCCTGGCCGTGAGTAATTAGAATATTTTTTGCTTTTGATTTTTTAATAGTATCTAATAATTCATTCCAATCACTATGATCGCTAATAACTAATGGAAGTTCAATACCTTGTTGTTTTGCTCTTTGTTTAACTGTCATCCATCCACTAGCCATGCAAATAATAGGATTAGGAAAACGCCTTGACCAACGATCTTTCAAAGCTGATGGAGGTGCGATAATTATTTTACCTTCATAAAAATTTTTATCTTTTGAAGAAACTTTTTCAAATTTTCCAATATTAATTTTTTCTTTTGAATAATATTTACACAACTTTTCTAGAGATCCATGAATATAAATTGTTTCATTATAATTCTGCTGGCGTAAAAGATTCATTACTCTCTGTGCTTTTCCAAGTGCATACGCCCCAACAATATGACAATTATGTTTATTTATTTTTACCGATCGAATAAGTTTTTGAATTTCATCTTTGGAATCTGGATGTTGAAATATAGGTAAGCCAAATGTTGCTTCGGTAATTAAAGTATCACATTTAAGAAGTTTAAAATTTTTACATGTTTCATCTTTTCCTACCTTATAATCACCTGTGATGACTAAACGGTGATTATTTTTTTCAATTAAAACTTGAGCACTCCCTAAAATATGTCCTGCAGGGTGAAGAGTAAAATCATAGTTTTTAATCGAGTATTTTTGCCCATATCTAAGAGGAGTAAATTTCTTCGCACATTTATCTCCGTAGCGAATTTTCATTATGTCTATTGTCTGCCTAGTAGCAATAACATGTTCATGTCCAAATCGGGCATGATCAGCGTGACCATGTGTAATAATTGCTGTTTTCTTTGGTAATATTGGATCTATATGTACATTTATATCTTTGATAAACAGTTGATGGTTAATGAAATCCATATGAATATAAATAAATCGAATCTCTTATTATTACACCCCCTAAACAAGTGGATGAAGAAAAAAAAATGGTCCTGGTTTCCTCATCAAATTGAAACATTTTGGCATGTTCAAAGCGGGTCTGATGTTGTTGTATTTGCTCCAACTGGTGCAGGCAAAACGTTAACAGGGTTTATTAATCCAATAGATGATTTAATAAAATTAAAAAAATTCAAAGGTCTTCATACCCTCTATATTTCTCCATTAAAATCTCTTGCAAACGATATTGTGAGAAATTTAGAGAAACCTATTAAAGAGCTTGATTTGAATATTTCATTTCAAGTAAGAACAGGGGACACAACACCATATAAAAAACAAAAACAAAAACAAAAACCTCCTAACATTCTTATTACAACTCCAGAGTCACTTGCATTATTAAATTCGTATGAGAATGCAAAAGAATTTTTTCACAATCTAAAATATATAATTATTGATGAGATACACACTTTTTTGGATAATAAGAGAGCTGATCTTCTAAGTTTAAATATTGAAAGATTACAAACTTTCTCTCCAAATTTACAACGAATAGGGTTGTCAGCAACTCTCAAAAATAAACAAGATGCCAAAAAATGGCTTTGTCGCAAAAAACCAAAAATAGTTTCTTATGAAAATTCAGTTTTACCTAAGATTAAAATTTTAGAATCAAAAGAACGTATTCCTTGGTCTGGTCATATGGCTACGTATTCTATTAATGAAATCTATAAAGAAATAATGAAATCAAAATTAACTATTATTTTTGTAAATACGAGGGCGCAAGCCGAATATATGTTTAAAAACTTATGGCTAATTAATAAGAAAAAATTAAAAATTGCTGTTCACCATGGTTCGTTAGAAAAAAACCTACGTTTAAAAGTAGAAAATAATCTTAGCAAGGGATTAGTTGACTGTGTTGTTGCGACCTCTTCTTTAGAGCTTGGATTAGATTATGGAGATGTCGAAAAAATTATTCAAGTTGGAGCACCTAAAGGAATTAATAGATTATTACAGCGTGTAGGAAGGTCAAATCATAATTTAAATACACCTTCAAAAGCAATTTTAGTACCCACTAATCGTTTTGAATTTATCGAAGCAAAAGCTGCTATTGAAGAAATAAAAAAAAATAACTTAGATAAAATAGATTTAAAAGAAGGAAGTTTTGATGTTGTAGCTCAACATATTTTTGCAACGGCTTGTGCGGGACAATTTAATATCAATGATCTCTACAAAGAAATTATCAAAGCATATCCATACAAAAAATTAAAACTTAATGATTTTAAACAATTGATTAATCTCATACAAGATGGCGGATATGTTTTAAAAAATTATGATCAATTTAAGAGAATCTTCCAATTAAGAGAAAATAAAAATATTTATAAGTTAGTAAATAAAAGAGAAACACGAAAATACCGCATGAATGTTGGAACAATAATTGAAAATCCGATGTTAAAAATAAAACTTGGAACAAAAACGTTAGGGAATATAGAAGAAGTTTTTATTCAAAATCTTTCTCAAGGTGATTCATTTATATTTGCTGGTCAAGTACTAGAATTTCAATCAATGAAAAATAATTTAGTACAAGTTAAAAGAAGTAAATCTTTAATTTCAAAAATTCCATCATACTCTGGAGGCAGAATGCCATTATCAACAAATTTGGCTAACTCAGTTAGGGCTTTATTGGCAAAAAGTAATATGTGGGATTTGTATCCAGAGCAAATTACTGAATGGTTAAAAAGACAAAAAAATATATCTAAAATTCCAAAAAAAAATGAATATCTAGTGGAGCAATTCCCTCGAAAAAAAAATTTTTACACTGTTATCTATACTTTTGCGGGATGGCATGCCAATCAAACACTAGGGTTTTTGTTGCTGAGAGGCTTCAAGGAATTTAACTATAAACCTCTAGGTTTTGTTGCAAATGATTATGCTATTGTTTTATGGTCTTTAAAAGAAGTTAAAGAAATTAAAACAATTCTAAATTTAGGATTGTTAGATAAACATTTAGATAATTATCTTGAAGAAACTTCAATAGTCAAAAGATTATTTAGAGATAACGCAATTATATCTTGTTTAATAGAAAGAAGGTTGCCAGGAATGGAAAAAACTGGAAAGCAAGTTTTATTTAGTTCTGATCTAATTTATACAGTTCTCAAAAAAAATGAACCAAATCACATTCTTCTAAAATCATCATATGAAGACGCAAAAAAAAATATGATTGATTATGATAGACTTAGAGAAATCTTAAAAAAAATTGATAAAAAAATTATATTAAAGAAACTTACATGTATCTCACCATTGGCTGTTCCAATTATTCTTGAAATAAATAAAGAAAATTTATCAAAAAAAGAAACTGATGAATATATTTTAGAGGATTTAGAAAATGAAATATTAAAAGAGGCTAATGTACTATCAATTAATTAATTTTGGTAATGAAGAATTTTATGCTTATCCAAATAAATCTCTTTATTGGAAAAGACTAAATACTCTGATCGTATCAGATTTACATATAGGAAAATCTATTAGTTATGCAAAGAATAAGCAATTCTTACCTCCGTATGATACCAAAGAAATATTAAACAAAATTTTTGTTAGTTTAGATAAGATTAAGCCAAGTAATTTAATTATAGTTGGTGATTTATTACACGATGTTTTTTCAACTTTGAGTTTTAAAGATCAAGATCATAAAAGTCTTAGTCAATATATGAAAAATACTGATTTCATATGGATCAAGGGTAATCATGATAAAAATATACATATTGAAGGTTTTAAAAATTTTAAAAATTACAAAATTGATAAATTTTTATTTACACACATACCTATTGAAACATCTTTATTTCAAATTTGTGGTCATTATCATCCAAAGGTAAAAATTTCACACAGAGGAAAAACTATTTTTAAAACAACTTTTGTACATAATGGAAAAATATTCATTTTACCAAGTTTTGGAATTTTAACAGGTGGATTGGATATAAATTCTAAACAAATAAGTAATGTATTAGGTAAGAAAAATTTGAGCATTTATCCAGTAGGGCAAGATAAGGTTTATAAATTATAATTAAAATAATTTAAAATTATTATACCAAGTAAAATTATAAAATTTAATATAAATAGTAATACTGAAAGTAGATGCAGATATTTAAAACTTGATGATGCTTTTTGATCACCTTCTAATTCTTTATCTCTAAAATCATTAATTCTAGGTGTTAAGTAATTTCTGTTAATAATAAAACTAATAGCTACTACTATTAACAAAATAAAATTTAAAATATTACCTGATATAAAACTAAAGATTAAAGATAAAACAGCTATTATAAATCCAAATAAAAACATTCTAGGAAAAATTGTTCTTAAAAATTTACTACTTGCGTTACTACTTAAAGTAGCAAATACTGATGGAGATACAACCGCCATAAAAAAAATCATTGAACCAAGTAAAATAGCTATAAAAAAATTTATTACATAAATTATCATTTGCTTTTATTAATTCCATCTAAACTAAATTTTTTTGGACCGTTTATAAGTAGAATAAAAAAACCTCCAGCTAACGCAATATTTTTTAAAAAATTTGTAAGAGTCATTGGATCTGAAAAATCTCTTAGAAAAATTACTGCTGTTGCAATACAAAAACTGGCAAAAATAAATGAGGTTATTCTTACTTGGTAACCTATAATTAGAAAAATAGGACCAATTAATTCTAGAATAATTGCTGGATAAATAAATACTCCAGGCAAATCATACATTTCCATCCATCCAATTGTACCCTCTATGTTATTAATTTTTGAATAACCATTTACTAAAAAAACTAATGAAAGAAAGATTCTAGAAATAAGATCTAATATATTAGTTATCATTCAGTATAAATTTTATTTTATATTAATATTTATTAAAAAAATAAGCCCATTAAAATGGGCTTAATTAATCTTTTTTAAAATAAGTCTAATTATGAATTATCTATAGCTTTCTTAAGCTTTGTATATTCCATAGAATTAGTTCCAGCCAAAGTTTCTAACTTTAACAACATTTCATTTGCTTTATTCATCTTTCCAAGTGTGATGTAAAGTTCACCTAGATATTCGTGTGCTCCTAAATGTTCGGGGTTTGCTTCTAATGCAATTTGATATGCATCGAAAGCTTTATCTAAATTTGGCTCACTATGTTTTCTGTAACTAAATCCAAGTAAATTATATACATCAGCTTTTTTATCACCAAGATCTTTACGCTTAGCCATTTTTTCAAGCAATTTGATCGATTTATCAAATTTCTTGTAATAGACTAATTCGTACGCTTTATCGTAAAGCTTAGTAACTTGTTCACCTGCAGACATACTTGAGCTACTGTCGTCTGAACTTGCAGCAGCAAATACTCCAGAACTAATAAATAATAATGTAAGTAATATTCTAATCATCAAAACAAGATATGTGGGTTTAAAACAATTTCAATATCGTTTGTGAATTAATTTTATTAATGGCAGGCAATATTATATTTTTTTAATCTGTAATAATTATATGGCCACGGCGTTAGAAATCCTGCAAGAAGCATTATAGGTATTACCCACCATACAAGTTTGGCACCACCCATAATGATCCAGTCAACTGCATTCATAGCTATTTCCATGGACACCATTGAAATTAAACTCATTCCTATGGCCGTTTTAAAAGCTTTGCTGATAATCATTTGTCTTGATAAAACGACAGTCTCTAAAATAATGCTAGTAATAATACCATTAATGATTGCTAGAATCATAATATAAAGAGTAGGCCAAGGAATGCCAGTTAATTGAAAATAGAGTATGGTTCCAAAATCACCGATACTACATCCTAGCAAACACCAAGCAGTATTTTTAGCACTTCTTCTCCATGTGTGTTTACATTTCCAATGAAAACGTGGAGCTGGTTTTTTTAATGTTTCAGCGACAGACATTTAGATTATATTCCTTGTTTAAATTCAGAAGTCTTATTTATATCATTAATTTCATAACTATCAATTGTACCATTCGTCCATTTGATTGTTATATTTTTAATGATTTCACCTTCACGTAAACCGTAATGCGCTACTGGTTCCATTTGACATAAATATCCTGAGCCTGCATCAATAGTTTTTGCATGATTTCTTAAATTTGTATGTAATGTGACTGTTGCACCTCTTGCTGGAGCACCAAAGGTGTTGAGGGGTTTGATTCTAATATAATTTCTATTTGATATATTTGCCTTAAATAGACTGAGTGGTTGAGCTCCTGATTCACCATGAGAAATGAGTAATTCTAAAATCCCGTCTCCATCAATGTCAGCAACTGCAGCACCTGTTCCCAAACCTTTTGATTCCATTGCTTCATCTAATTTAATTTCTTCTAAATTTCCATTATCTAGGATACGAAAAAGCTTATTTGGTTGACCAATATTATTTAAAAAAATTTCGTCATAACCATCATTATCGAAGTCAGCAGATATTACAGTTCGTATTCTACTAGGCAATCTAAATTCCAATGAAGACATATCAAGAAAAGACTCTTTTTGTTTTACAAAGATACGATGATAGCCTTCCCAATTACTAGTTATAATATCAAGCTCTCCTCTATATAAAAAATCAGTTAATGCTGTGCCCCTACCATTTTGAAAAGTATCTTGGACTTTTTGTTGAAATGCAATATCACGAAAATCGCCATTAACATTTTTATATAAAAAATTTGGACCTCTTTCATTAGCTGCAAATATATCCATATTATTTGTAACAATATGTCCAGAGACTACAGCTCTTCCTCCAGTAATTTGATCAATTCCTAGAAGTGGTGCTAAGTCTTTAACTTCATTTTTTTCAATTTCATAAAATCTGGTAGGGCCACCATAATTAGCAACATATACACCATATTTTCCTGATCCGTTTCTATCTACACAAACAACTGATCTACCTGCAGTTAAATTCAAATTTTCTAAATTTTTTTCTAATTCAAAATAATCAGAAATTTTTCTTTCGTTATCCAGCAATCTATCAGAGTACTGTTTTTTACCACTATAAGTATCTGTATTTAAAAAGTAAATTTCTTCAAATCCATCCTGATCTACATCGCAAGCCGATACACCAATAGTGTTCCTATTTTCATCAATGAATAAAGGATCTTGAATAGTATTAATTAGTTTACCTTTTTTATAACTAAGAGCTAGGTTTGAGTAACCAAAACCTGCAACAATAAATTCATAGTTTCCATCTTTATTAAAGTCTGTTACTGAAACACCATAACTCAATCTATCATTATTATTTTCAATTATATCTGAAATATTTGAGAAAAATTCTGCTTTAGCCATGCTTGATAATAATATTATAAAAATAAAAATTAACTTTCTCATTTCAAGTAATTTAATTTGCCAATCTAATAAAAATATCGCCCATACCAAAATTAAGTTCATCAAGAGGCATACTATTTCTAGCTTCACACATAGGCCCGGTTATTTGATTATTTTCTACATAATCAATATCATAGGCATCACATTTTTTTGCATTATGTAATACACCAATTACAAGTTTATTATCTACTGAGTGGGTATATTCTTCATTTAATTCATTACCACTGCAAATGTAATCTCGATTTACAAGTTCTGGAAAGTCATTTTTATTACAAGGATTATTAATTACAATAGCATAAATATCCTTTGATTGATCTTTGAAATCAATATTAATTTTTTTTGTCTCCGAATACTTCATGACATCACATAAACAAGGCCAACAACACTTATAATATTGACCACAAATTTTTTCATTACTATCTGAATTAGTTAGAAAAACTTCATCTGGTTGAGTTTCAGGTGATATTAAAGAACCTGAAACAGCGCAGTACAACTTATTAAATTGCATAAACTCTTCATATTCTAAGTTTTGATCTAAAATATATTTAAAAAATCTCGGTCCTGCTGCATTTCTATTTCCATCAGGAAAAATAGTTGACCAATCATTGACAAGTTTTTCATAAAATTTTTCTGTATTCGCATTAGCTTTAGTAATAGAAATTAAGATTAATAACAACGATATGACAGTAAGTAATTTTTGCATAAAAATTAAATAGGTTTAGCTTTAAAAATGTAAATCCCTGTTTTGAATCATTCTTGAATCATTACAAATCACTTTATTTACGTTTTATTCATATTTATGGTATTGTCGCACTTGAAGAATTTGACTTATTTTGTGCTAAATACTAGAGAGTAATCTTAATTTGGGGCGTCGCCAAGCGGTAAGGCACCGGTTTTTGGAGTCGGCATTCGTAGGTTCGAATCCTACCGCCCCAGCCAATATTTACGTGAACATTTCTGTATTATAAGTTTTTGAGACACATACGCGACACTTGATATATAATTTGGAAAGTATTTAACTACCCTCCTAAACAAAGAAAGCCATACTATCAGCGTTTTATGTTTGTAATTAGATCTTTAATATTTTTTTTGTGTGGTTACGGTACTTTATATAATCACTAATGCTTTGTATTTTTAAGTTTACTAAGAAGAATATTTATTTACTTTTTATAATTTTTACTAAGAGAAAAATCATCGTGAACTATCAAATAAATAATTATATGCATTGGCTGCAAATATAATTTGTTCCCAATACATGTCTTGAATAAATTGTAACCAACTATCTTTATAAATCTCTGAATTATAAACACCCCAGATATTTAATTTTCTGATCCAGCCTTTATGACCATTTATTTCAATTAAACACCAATTAATTTTACATTTATAAATATTTAATAAATTTCCATCATATATTCTTCCAATTATTTTATAGTTAGGATAAAGGTATACGTCTGAGAACATTTTATTACTTTTATTAACTAAAATTCCACTTCTATTGCCTTTTAATAAAGATTTGTGAATCCATCCTATGTTCTTTTTAAAGTCAGTAACATACCTCCAATCTTTATATTCGTCTAAAATCTCCAAGGGATAGTTTTTGTTTACAAATTTTAATATTATTGGATATTTTTTGCTTGGCCCGACTCGCAAATTAGCGTCATCAGATTTTAAAGACACAAATCTTGGTATTTTCAATTTAGTATCGTTTCCTACTTCATATGCAAAAACATTGTTCATAAAAAGTAAAAGTACAAGAAATTTAAGTAAATTACTTAAGTACACCATTATCTTTTTAATCATTTAGATTTCCTTCTAAAGAATATTTATGAACATTTATATAGAATATAAACAATTTTGTTTGAATCAAATAATTAATTTCAATTCAAAAATAACACTATTGAATAAAACTTTATTAAATTGTACTAATATATTTTATGCACCTGGTAATTTACATATTAATATAATAACATATTTTAAAAATAAATATAAATTACCTGTCGGTTATGGACATCATTAACGAAATACTATACCAATATTGCTTATCTGTATGTTAAATGTCCAATTTTATTTTTTTTATATTAAAAGTAAATTTAAAAAGGGTATTTTTTTATCAGACAACGAACATGCCTTTTATATGGATAATTAAATATATGGATAATTAAAGCAAATAAATGATATGATTAGAAAAATTAGGATTTAATAGAAAAAAAAGGGTAAAATTAATATTAAAATATATGACAAGAAAAATATATAAAAAAGCTCTTGTATTAGGTGGTTCAAAAGGAATAGGTAAGTCAATTGCAAATGAATTAAAAAAAAGTTGTAAAAATGTAATTCCTTTTTCCTCAAAAAATATAGATACCTCAAATATTCAAAGTGTTAATGAATTTATTAATAAATACAAATCAACAGATATATTAATCTTGAATACTGGGGGGCCAAAACCACTGGCTTTTAATGAATTAAATGAAGAAATTTGGAATAAATATTTTAATCAATTATTCTTAAGTTTTTGTTTAATACTCAAAGGTATAAAAATTAATAATAATGGCTATATATTTTATATATCTTCTGCAATTACTAAAGAACCAAAAGAAAGTCTTATTCCCTCGTCATCACTAAGGATTGCTTTTTCTAGTGTATTAAAATCATTAAGTAAAAATTATTCCAAAAGAGGTGTTTCAGTTATTAATTTAGCACCAGGTCCATTTAAAACACAAAGGATAAAAGAACTACTCACAGATTTAAAAAAATTTGAAAAAACATTACCTACAAAAAAAATTGGCAATCCAAGAGAAATTGGAATTTTGGTCAATTCTATTGTTCAAAACAGACTAAAATATATTTCTGGATCAACTATTTATTTAGATGGTAATTCATTAAGTAGTTTTAATTAATTTGTGGTTCAACTTTTTATTTATAATGCTGAGGCAAAAATTAATATTTTAATTATAAAATAAACAATTTTGATATATTGATATAGTGTGGGTTTTTTTGAAGCAATCAAAATATGTTTAAAAAAGTACGCAACCTTTTCTGGTAGAGCAAGTCGTTCAGAATTTTGGTATTTTCAATTATTTATTATTATTATTATTTTTGCTTACCCATTATTATTATTCATTATAATGCCAGCTGAGTTACTTCAAATTCGGGGTGCTCTAATTTTAATTTTTTTTATAGCTATTTCAATTCCATCCTATGCTGTTTCTTGTAGAAGATTACACGATATAAATAGATCTGGATGGTGGTTAGTACCAATTATCATAACAAGTATATTTGTTATAGGAAGTATATGGTACATTATTTGGGCATGTACAAAAAGTGTTGATAAAAATAATAATTACTAGCTAAAAAACAATTTAAATCATAATTAAATATTTTATTAGTTTAAAAATTATCTTTTTAATAAAAAATTTACTTCAAAAAAATTTAAATGTAAAACTTATTAAACAATACAAAATACTTAATAACACGAATAGTTGTTGTGGTGAGGTGGATATCAAACACGTTTATAACTTGTGCTTTTATTCTAATAATAACAATCTATTAATACTACAGAATCATCAGCTTCTTGAAATATATCAGAATTTGTTTTCAAATTATTATTATCATTAAAAGAAAAATTTATTTCATTTGCTTCTAAAATCATTTTTAAAATATTACTTTTTACTGCAAAATTCATGTTTTGAGGTATTGTTCCATAATCCTCAATAAATGCTTGTATATTTGCTGTTGCAACTGCAACACCCACTAAGTTACCTTTTTGATTTAAAACTGGACCTCCACTATTGCCTGGTTGGATTGCAGCATCAATTTGAATTCGTGAATAGTCGTTTTCAATACCCTGCAATGCACTAATTATTCCTTTAGTGATTTTTGCTTCATTTCCAAAATCATCCCCAAAAGGATATCCAATTACTAGAACCTCATCCCCTTTTTTTATGTCACCTTTATCAAATTTTATTGTTTTAATTTTTTTTCCAACAAGGTCTTTATGAACTTTTAATATTGCCAAGTCATTTGTTTCATCCTTAACTACAACTGGCACATATCCAAATTTTATATTTTTATCCCATGAAGGATTTACATAAATTATATTACACCCATCTATAACATGAAAGTTTGTAACAATGTGACCTTCTTCAGAAATAAAAAATCCTGATCCACTTGATTGAGTTGGTTGATTTTCCTCTTTAGTTTCTTTTTTCTCTTTATCTGCTTTTGCTCTTTCAGAAAAAAATAGAAAAAGTTTATTTTCTAATTCATAAACTAGTGCTGAATTATTATCACGAATAATTCTATCTAAATCTTTCCAATATTGTCTTGATAATTTTCTTTGAATGTTATCACTTTGTTTTCTATACTCCCAAGATTCCTTATTGTGTTGATTTGCTCTATCAAATAATTGTTCGTATCTTTCTCTTGGAGTTCTTAAGACTAATCCTAGTTTTGATAATAAGTTTCTATCTTTATTATAAACACAATCTTCAATAGATGTGTAATATCTCAAATTTACCATTTCAATATTTTCAAAGCATTTATCTCTTATTCCTAGATATTTCATTTGATATTCACTTAACTTATTAAAGTCTTTTTCAATAAATTTTTTTGCAGCTTGTTTAGAAATATTATCTTCAAATAAAAGATCAGCACGCTCAAATAATCTAAAAACTATTTCATCTAGATTAGGCTCTAGGTACCAATCCAAGTCTGAACTAAACCAAGCATGCCAACTTTGGTGATCAGCAAATAATTTGATTGGAAAAAAACAATTAAAAATATTGTAAGGAAAGTTATTTGTTTTTTATTTTTCATTTTCTGGAACATCAAATTCCCAAGAGTTAAAGAAATACATAAACTTAATCTTCGCGTTTAATAGTTCAGATTCGTTTGTATAAGGTGCTGTATAACCAATTGTATAATACCTATCATTAACTTTAATTATAGTATTGTTTGCAACTGTATTTTCATAGTATTCTGAAAAATCAACAATTATGAATCTATATTTGTCCTGATATAGACCTTGATAAAATCTCTCGTCACTAAGTAGCATCTCACCTTCTTCATCATCTATGAAATCATATTCAATTATTAAGCGATCAAACCCTCTTCCTTCATTTATAAGATTAAAAACATTTGACTCCCAAAAAGCAATTCGTTCAATATGTGGTCTTTTACTAAGCCCCTGATAAAAATCAGGAAGATTTTGAACTTGTTCTTCTAACATACTTTTTGAAATAAATGATAAGTGACCAGCATGATTAAATTTCATACCGATACCACTATCAAACTCTCTATATCCAGAATAATCTATTTCATTATCTAGCATTTTATTTTTTTCCCACTTTGCATCGTAGATAGTACTTTCTTCCATTTTTATATATTTGCCAATTCCGTCTCTTTGATCGTTTTTGTATTTACCAATATATTTTCCATTCCATTTGTCTAAATCAACTCCAAAACCTGTTCTGCGATTATTTTTGAAATCTCCATAATAAGTATAATCATCTTGTGGAATACTCATGGTTCCATATCCCTCAACCCTACCTTCAATAAAACTTCCCCAATATTCAAAAATTTCTGAGAAAAGATATCCATTACCATTAGGTATTCTATTTTCAAATTCACCAAAAAAATTAGTATTCTCATAGCCTGAATAATTTTTTAACTCACCTAAGCATTTAGTTTTAGTAATAACTTTGTTATTTTTAAATTCACATGCAGGAAGATTATAATCTATTGGTTCAATAAGAGGATAGTTAGCCAAAACAGGAAAACTTAAAAATATTATTAAATAAAACTGACTAATTTGAATTTTATTCATAGGATTATCCTACCACCAACTAAGAAGATTGTTTAGTTCTAATCAGTGTAAAACTATCTAGAATATGTTAAAATAAATAAAAGGTGGTACCATGGTGGTACCATGAACATTGTATGTTCAATAGTAAGTTGATAAAAGATTGAAAAATAAGAAGCGCCTGTAGCTCAATTGGATAGAGCGCCAGACTACGGATCTGGAGGTTAGGAGTTCGACTCTTCTCAGGCGCGCCAATCTTGTTAGGAGTAACATTAAATCTAAATTTTTAAAAATTTTATTTGTTTAAATTTATAATTTTCATATAGTAAACTTTAAAACTATATGTTTAGAAATATATCAAAGTCAGAAATTATTAATGATAATAAATTGTCAAAAAATTTTGTTAATGTTAAATTAAATAAATTAGATTTAAGTTGTAATATATATAAGGGTGATTTTTCATTAGACTCATTTAATTTTTTTTTAATAAATAATAATAATACAACTTTTGATAAACTATTTACAAGAGATGAATTTCAAAAAAATGAGCACTTTTTTACAAATAAATTTTATGATAATTTTCATAATAATTTTAATAATTTTAAAAAAATAAATAATTCATTCGTTTTAGGCTCAAATGCAGCTAATAATTATTACTCTAATTTAACGCAATTTTTACCACGTATCTTTTTTTTAAATAATAATAAGATAAGAATTGTGATAAATCGAAATTCATCAACTAAATTTAGAGATTTTATTAAAAAAATTTTAGTTTCTAAAAAAATTGATTTTTCCTTCACATATCTCGATGAAGGTTTCTATAAATTCACTAACTCAGAAATGCCTCAATTTTTTAATTTATCAAAATCTATTAATATACTTAGATATATACTTATTCCAAAAAAATTAGAATCTGCAGATAAAAAAATATATGTAACAAGAGAAGATTCAAACTATAGAAAAATAATAAATGAAGCAGATATCATTCCTATTTTAAGATCTAAAGGATATAAGATAATTAATCCTCAGCTTTATACAATTGAAGATCAAATAAAAATTTTTAGTAATGTTGATAAAATAATTGGTGCCTATGGATCAAATTTAGCTAATATTATATTTTGTAAACCTAACACAGAAATATTAGAGATTGGACCTTCATTTGATGAAGATTATGAAAAATTATTTGAAAATAGATATAAACATTTAGCAGATTTAAATAAATTAAAATACTCTAGATTAATTGCTGATACAGTTACTATAAAGAAACATTCTGAAATTGCTAAAAAGTATATTAATAAAAAAGTTTTGAACAAAAGTAATTATTATAAAAATTTAATTGTAAAAATTAAAGATATAAAGTCTTTTGTATAATTATTAGTTTAACAATTATTTAAGTAAATTGGAAAGACTGATGAAAAACTTGAATTCAATTCGTTACAAACAGTTGTTTTATTATTATTTATAAAGCTTGACAAATAATTATTTAGTAAATTTTCGTTAGTATTTTTTTTAATAATTTTATAGTTTTTAAAGTTTTCCTCTATAATTATTTGATCTATTAAATCATCAAATTCAACAACACCATCTATTAAAAAATTTTTCTTTGCTTGACTACTAGTAAATATTAAAGCACCTATTTCATCTACTAAGGTATTTTTTTCGATCTTTCTATTTTTAGAAACTTTTGAAATAAACTCAACATAAATTTCTTTTACCATATTTTGTAAATGATTTAGTTCTTGGTTTGTCGGTTTTCTAAATGGATTAAATAAATCTTTTGAAGCGCCAGCATTCTGATTAAATACTTCAATGCCTTTCTCAGTCTCAATTACTTGACCAAATAAACTACGTGATATCGATTTTGGTTGATTATAATAATACCAAGATGGACCACTGACACCGATACTGCCAATAATTGAACCATAATTTGCATATGTCCTTTCTCCAGTTGTAGATATCCAATAACCTCCAGAAGCCAGAATTTCATCAGTATAAAAATAAATTTTTGTATTATTTAACTTTTTGAAATCATTAATTTTATTTTCTAAAGAAGATGTTGCTGATACCGTACCTCCAGGTGAATTAACTCTAATAATTAAAATTTTTGGTTTGAAGTTTTGTAATTCTTTTAAACTTTCACTAACTAATTCTGGATCAATATAATTAATAATTTTCCCAAAAACACTGTGATTAATATTTTTTATTATAGGGCCATTTAAATTTAGGATAGCAATTATATTTTTAGACTGTTCATCACCTTCACTTAAATTAAATGAAAAGTTATTTTTTTGGAAGTAGAATATAGTTATATTTATTATTATTAAAAATGTTGTAAAACCTAATAAAATTCCTAAAGTTTTAAAAAAAGTATTAAAAAAAGCCATTAAGTGATTGATATCATAACTTTCAAATATTTTAAAAATTCTTTATTTTTCTCTTGAATCAACATTATTAATGCTTAAATACTTAGCACTCTTATAGTTAGAGTGCTAATTAAATATTGTTATAAATCAACAAGTTAAAAAAGAGGAAATATGAAATTTAGACCTTTGCATGACAGAGTACTTGTAAAAAGAGTGGACTCTGATCAGAAAACAGCTGGAGGAATTATAATTCCAGATACAGCACAAGAAAAACCAATGGAAGGTGAGGTTTTAGAAGTTGGATCAGGTGCTAGAGATGAAACAGGTAAACTTGTAGCTCTAGATGTAAAAAAAGGAGATAAAATTCTTTTTGGAAAGTGGTCAGGTACCGAAGTTAAAATGAATGGTGAAGATTATCTTATTATGAAAGAGTCAGACATAATGGGTATAATTACATCAGGTAAAAAAAAATAATAAAAATTAATAATTAAGAAAGGTTAAAAATGTCTGCAAAAAATATTTTTTTTGGATCAGATGCTAGATCTAAAATGTTAACAGGAGTCAATAAATTAGCTGATGCTGTCAAAGTAACTCTTGGCCCTAAAGGAAGAAACGTAGTTATGGATAAATCTTTTGGAGCTCCAAGAATTACTAAAGATGGTGTTAGTGTAGCTAAAGAAATTGAGCTTAAAGATAAATTTGAGAATATGGGTGCACAAATGGTACGAGATGTTGCTAGCAAAACAAATGACATAGCTGGTGATGGAACAACTACTGCAACTGTGCTAACACAAGCAATAGCTACTGAGGGAATGAAGGCCGTTGCTGCCGGAATGAATCCAATGGACTTAAAAAGAGGTGTCGATTTGGCAGTTGATGCAGTTGTAAATGAAATTAGAAAAAAATCAAAAGTAATTAAAACTGATAAAGAGGTTGCACAAGTTGGGACTATTGCCTCTAACGGAGATAACGAAGTTGGTAAAATGATTTCGAGTGCTATGCAAAAAGTTGGTAAAGAGGGAGTTATTACTGTTGAGGAAGCTAAAAGTCTTGATACTGAACTTGACGTTGTTGAAGGCATGATGTTTGACAGAGGATACTTATCTCCATACTTTGTAACAAATGCTGAAAAAATGATTACAGAACTTAATGATTGTCACGTGCTTTTGCATGAAAAGAAATTATCAAGTTTACAACCTATGCTTCCATTACTTGAATCTATAGTTCAATCTACAAAACCTTTATTAATAATTGCTGAGGATATTGAGGGTGAAGCTCTTGCTACATTAGTTGTTAATAAGCTCAGAGGTGGTTTAAAAATCGCCGCTGTTAAAGCTCCAGGATTTGGTGATAGAAGAAAAGCAATGTTGGAAGATATTGCAATTTTAACTGGAGGTCAGGTTATTAGCGAAGACTTAGGCATAAAATTAGAGAATGTAACTTTAGATATGCTTGGTACAGCTAAAAGAGTTGTTGTTGACAAAGAAAATACTACCATCGTTCAAGGTGCTGGAAAAAAGAAAGATATTGAAGGAAGGTGTAATCAAATCAGAGCTCAAATTGAAGAAACAACCTCTGATTATGATAGGGAAAAGCTTCAAGAAAGGCTTGCTAAACTAGCAGGTGGTGTTGCTGTAATTAGAGTTGGTGGAGCAACCGAAGTCGAAGTTAAAGAGAAGAAAGATAGAGTAGAAGACGCAATGCATGCTACTAGAGCAGCTGTCGAGGAAGGTATTGTTCCAGGTGGTGGCTCAGCACTAGCTTATGCAACTAAAGCTCTTAATACTGTAAAAACAGCAAATGATGATCAAAAAATTGGCGTTGATATTGTTAGAAGAGCCCTTTTTAATCCATTAAGACAAATTGCAGAAAATGCTGGTGTTGATGGAGCAGTAGTAGCTGGAAAAATTCGTGAAAGCAAAGATCATAATATTGGCTATGATGCTCAAATGGATAAATATACTAACATGGTAAATGCGGGTATTATAGATCCAACAAAAGTTGTTAGAACAGCTTTACAAGATGCAGCATCTGTAGCCGGCCTTTTAATTACGACTGAAGCTATGGTAGCTGATGCACCTGAAGACAAATCTGCTACACCTGCAATGCCTGATATGGGCGGCGGCATGGGCGGCATGGGCGGCATGGGCGGCATGGGCGGCATGATGTAATAAATTTATTTTTTAAAAAAGAAAGGGCAATTTATTTGCCCTTTTTTTTTATATTAAACGATCAATTTGATTAATAATTTTTAAACTATTTGGTCTTGTTATAGAAGACCATGACTTAATGAGTTCACCATTTCTATCAAAAAGATATTTGTAAAAATTCCACTTTGGTTTTTCATTATACCTTTCCTCAATCCATGTGTAGATTGGATGAGCATCACTTCCTTTTACATTCATTGGCGCTGAAGTAACAAAGCCTACTCCGTAATTAACCAAACATATTTGTTTAATGTCCTCACTATCCGAATATTCTTGATTGAAGGAGTTGCTTGTTGTAGCTATTATTGTCAAATCGCTATTTTTATAATTTAAAAATAAGTTTTGGAGATCGGCATATTGTGGAGTAAAGCCGCATCTTGAAGCTGTATTCACCATTAAAATTGGCTTACCATCAAACTTCTCTAAATTTACTTGATTACCGTCTATATCTTCAAATGAAAAATCATATAAATTCACTATTTCATTAGCTAATAATGTATTCTTTAGGTTCAGCATAATTAAAAAAACAAGTAAAAATTTAAATTTCATGTTAGTGAGTAATAAATATATCGTATATGGAATCATTCAATAGCTTTACTAACCTTTTTTTAGATGTTTGGAATAATGGAGTATTTGGGATAAATGCAACAGATATCATAGTAAGTCTTGTAATTTTCCTACTTTTTTATTTACTAAGGAGACTCATAGCTAGGTTTATTCTTAATCGGTTATCAAGAATTGTTTCGAAAACTTCTAATCAAATTGATGATGCTGTAATTGAAGTACTTGATGGGCCATTAAAATTTTTCCCTGTTGTAATAGGGTTTTTTATAGCTTCATCTTATTTAGATGTATCTGATAATAATCAAGATTTCCTAGATTTATTAAACAGATCTTTAATTACAATTTTTATATTCTGGTTGCTGCATCAATTGATTATACCGTTTTCATTTGTAATAAAAAACTTTGAAACAAAAATTTCAAAACCTTTAGTGGATTGGACACTTAAAGGTTTAAAAATATTAGTAATTATACTTGGTTCAGTTGCAATACTTGAGTTATGGGGCATTAGAGTGGGACCTGTTATTGCAGGTCTGGGACTTTTTGGAGTTGCGGTAGCTCTTGGTGCACAAGACTTATTTAAAAATTTAATTAGTGGCATAATGATATTAATGGAAAAAAGATTTACAGTTGGTGATGTTATTTTAGTTTCTGGAGAAGTTGAGGGAGTTGTTGAACAAATCGGTTTTAGATCTACACTTGTTAGACGTTTTGACTCAACCCCAGTAATGGTTCCTAATTATAAATTTGCAGAACAATCAGTAACAAATTATACAAGAAGACATCATAGAAGAATCAGATGGTTAATAGGTTTAGAATACAGAACCTCAATTGATCAACTTAGAAATATAAGAAATTCTCTTAATAAATTAATAGCAGAAGATGAAAATTTTGCAAAAAATGAAAATGCTGGATTTTTTGTAAGAATAGATAGTTTTTCTGAGAGTTCTATTGATTTGCTTGTCCAGGTATTTACAGTCACTAATGATTGGGGTGAATTTTTAAAGGTTAAAGAGGAACTTGCTGTAAAAACTATTGAAATTGTTGAAAATAATGGAGCAAGTTTTGCATTCCCTAGTCAATCTTTGTATTTTGAGAATTTAACTGCAGATAAACCTGAAATATTTAATTCTAAAGTAAAAAAATAATTATGAATGAAGACTATAAAGTAATATCTGGTTCACTTTTTATTTTAGCAAGTATAGCTGTTGCTTTTATTTTAAATTTTACTCAACCAATAATGGTCCCTTTTGTTCTTGCACTCTTACTTAGAATATTAATAGACCCAATAATTGACTTTCAAACTATAAAATTACGGGTTCATAGATTTATAGCTGTTTTTGTAAGTATATGTTTAATCATTTTTTTATTTTCTATAATTGTTCCTTTTATAGTATCTTCAGTTACTACATTTTTAGAATCTGCAGAAGATTATAATCAAAAAGTTATAATACTAATTGAAGCTATTGTAGTTAAGCTTCAAGAATTTGAAATAAATCTTGATCGTGAAACAATAAGAAATTCAATTCTTGAATTACCGATAACTGATTGGGCAACTGCAATATTAAGTAATAGTGCTAATTTTATTTCAAAATTTTTGCTTGTAATTATCATAACCCTTTTTTTATTACTTGGTAATCCAAAAAAAAATACATCTGATGAATGGAATGATATTATTGGCCTTGTTAAAAAGTATATTTTTACCAAATTTCTAACTTCGGCATTTACAGGTATTTGTGCTGGAATTATTTATTGGTTCCTCGGTTTAGAGCTTGCTTTTATCTTTGGAGTATTAACTTTTATATTAAATTTCATTCCTGTAATTGGTTCAGTAATTGCAGTCTTATTGCCTCTTCCAATTGCATTCTTGCAATATAGTGATCCAACTTTGGTTATTTTGATAATAGTTTTACCAACAATAGTTCATCAGATTGTAGGAAATATTTTAGAACCAAAAATATTTGGAGATAGCTTCGGTCTTCACCCAATAACAATAATACTATCATTGATATTTTGGGGTATGATTTGGGGTTTTATTGGAGTTTTACTAGCAGCACCTTTGACAGCAATAATTAGAATTACATTTGAGAGGTTTCAAACTACTAAACAAATTGCTAGATTGCTTGAAGGAAAAGTTCACCTCAAACAAGATTAACCTAATATTTTTTTACTGGTTTCATAACTAAAACCAGCCCTTGCCATTTTTGAAAGTTTTTTTTCGTAACTTTCACTTGAATTTATTAATTTTTTTCTTTTTGCAAATAGTTTTGCTGAACTAATTTCCCAGTCTAAATTATTTTCACTAAATTTAGAAAAAGCAAACTCTACATCTTTTCTATCCAATCCTTTTTTTAATAAGTAATTTAAAATGTATTTTCTTGATTTACCTGATTTCGATAAATATGTGATCTTAGATAATAAATACCTTTTATCATTTATAAAATTATTTCTTTCTAGTTTATTTAAAATACTTTCTATAGACTTCTGAAGATAATTTTTTTCATTATCTCTTATTTTCATTCGATAAATTTTTCTTTTTAAAACATATTTTAAATTATTTTTTGAAGTATCATACTTGCTCAGATATTTAATTGAGTAATTAAGCAAAATTTTTTCGTCCATAAAATAAATATACAAATTAATTAAATATATTAAAAGAATAAATAAATTATGAATAATTATAACTACCTTTGTTTTTTTACACTAATTAAAAAAGAGGTTTTACGCTTTTTAAAAGTTGGTATTCAAACCATTGTTGGCCCAGCTATAAGCTCACTTTTATTTTTAGCAGTTTTTAGTCTTGCTCTTGGAAAATCAGTAAATTCGATTAATGGGATTGATTTATCTAATTTCATTGCTCCTGGACTTATAATGATGACAATGTTACAAAATTCATTTGCTAACTCTGCATCAAGTATTGGACAATCTAAATTTCAAGGTAATATTATTGATATTTTAATGGCCCCTCTTAGTAATATTGAGCTAACATTTGGATATATAATTGGATCAGTGTGTAGAGGAATTATCTGTGGCTTTGTAACTTCTCTTGGAGTTTTAATATTCATTCCTTTAGAAATTTATTCTTATTCATCCCTTATTTTTTTTACTTTAATGGGTTGTATCATGATGGGTTCTCTTGGAACAATTGTTGGAATATGGGCTGATAAATGGGATCAGCAGCAGGGAATTACAAATTTTATTGTACTTCCTCTTACTTTTTTATCAGGAACATTTTATTCTATTTCAAGATTGCCTGAAATTTGGCAAAAAGTTTCTTCTTTTAACCCTTTTTTTTACAACATTGATGGCTTCCGTTATGCTTTTACAGGTGTGTCCGATAGCTCACTTTCTCATGGTATTATTTTTCTTATAATTATTAATTCTTTTCTAATTTTTTTTTGTTATTTAATGTTTAGTAAAGGATATAAAATTAAATCTTAAATGAAAAGAAAACAAACATCATGTGTGATGCCAACATATGGAAAAAAAACTCTACAATTTAATAAGGGTAGAGGTTGTTATTTATATACAACAAAAAATGAAAAATATTTAGACTTTGCAAGTGGTATTGCTGTTAATTCTTTAGGGCATTGTCATCCAAGACTTGTAAAGGTATTAAATAGACAATCTAAAGAATTATGGCATGTTTCAAATCTTTATCTAATCAAAAAACAAGAAGAATTTGCAAAATTACTTTCAAAAAATTCATTTGCAGATAAAGTTTTTTTCACAAATTCTGGCACTGAGTCAATAGAATGTGGTATTAAAATAATTCGAAGTTATCATCATTTTCATAATACTGGAAAAAATGAAATTATAACTTTTAAAGGAGCATTTCATGGCCGAACTTATGGAGCGCTTTCAGCACAAAGAAATAAAAAATATTCAAAAGGCTTTGGCCCATTACTAAGTGGTTTCAAACAAGTTGAATTTAATGATATAGATAAATTAAAAAAAATAATTTCTAAAAGAACAGGCGGTATAATTGTTGAGCCAATTCAGGGTGAGGGAGGGATAAGACCAGCAAATCTCAAATTTCTAAAATTTCTAAGAGAAATATCTAATAAACACGGAATCCTATTATTTTTTGATGAAGTTCAATGTGGTTTTGGAAGATCAGGAAAATTATTTTCACATGAGTGGGCTAATGTAAAACCAGATTTAATGGCGGTGGCAAAAGGAATTGGTTCTGGATTCCCATTAGGAGCTTGTCTATCTACAAACAAAGCATGTATATCTATGAAAACTGGTAGTCATGGCTCAACATATGGTGGTAACCCTCTGGCAATGAGTGTCGGAATTGAAGTATTAAAAATTATTTCAAATAAAGAATTTTTAAATAACATAGACAAGATCTCAAGATATTTTTGGAAAGAATTAAAAAAACTAGAATCTGAATTTAGTATAATTTCAGAAGTAAGAGGAGCGGGCTTACTTTTAGGTATCAAAACTAATTCAAATTTTAGCAATATTGAATTCTCAAAAAAATTAAGAGAAAATAATCTTTTAACTGTTCCAGCAGCTGATAATATATTAAGATTGGCACCACCATTAATCGTAAAGTATAAAGAAATTGATAAATCTATCTTAATAATTAAGAAAGTTTTAGGAAATATTTAATATGAAACATTTTATAGATATAAATCATTTTTCCAAAAAAAAAATTGAAGAAATATTATTATTAGCTAACAAATTAAAAAAAAATCCAAAAAAATATTCATCAATTTGTAAAGAGAAAACTCTTGCATTAATTTTTCAAAAACAATCACTTAGAACAAGGTTAAGTTTTAGTATAGGTATGCAAAAATTAGGAGGAAATTATTTGGAATTAAATAGCAATGATATAGGATTTAATAATATAAGAGAAAGTAACAGTGATGTTTTAAATGTGCTGTCACAATATGTAGATTGTATTATGCTGCGTAATAATAATCACCAAAAATTAAAAGATCTTGCAGAGCTCAATGTAATTCCAGTTATTAATGGATTGACTGATTACAGCCACCCATGTCAAATTCTTGGAGATTTTATGACTATTCAGGAGAATTTTAAAAAATATAAAAATATTAATATTTCTTGGATTGGTGATTTTAATAATGTTTCTCGTTCTTTATTGCATCTTCAAAATTTATTCTATTTTAATTTAAATTTAGTTATTCCAGATATTATACTTCAAAAATCTAAAAAAGAATTAAGCAAATATAGTAATAAACAACTAAAAATTTATACTGATCCAATAAAAGGTACAAAAAATTCTAATTGTATTATGACTGACGTATGGGTTTCAATGGGTGACAAAAATAAAAATAAAAAAAAATATTTTAAAAATTTTACAGTTGATAAAAATTTGCTTGAAAATGCTAATAAAAATGTAATTTTTATGCATTGCTTACCTGCGAATAGAGAAGAGGAGGTAACTTCTGAAGTTTTGGATGGTAATCAATCTGTTGTTTTGAAGCAAGCTAAAAATAGAATGTATATACAACAAGCAATTTTAATTTATGTACTTAAAAAATAAATTCACAAGTTTTCTATTTCTATTGTTAATTTTTTCCTGTCAACCTGTTGAAATTATTACTCCTGTTAATTTTGATATTACAAAATTAAAAAAATTTTCTATAAATGCAAATAATATAATAATAAATTTAGATTATAATCCAGTTTTTTCAGAAAATAATATTGAAGATCAGTTAAACATGCCACCAATACGTGTAATTCAAGATTGGATTAATACAAATATCAAAATTTTTGGCAATCAAAATGAACTTGTTATTAATATTTTAGATGCTTCAATTTTAAAAAAAGAAATAGATAACTTGGAAGCTACAAAATATGAGGAAAAAACAATTTATCAATATGAAGTTTTCTTTTTAGTTCAATACGAACTATATGATAATTCTAAGTATTTGATTGCAAGTACTACTGTTGAAACTTCAAGATCAACCACCTCTCAAAAATATATATCATTAAATGAAACTGAATTAATTGTTAATGATTTAATTTTGAAAGCTATGACAGACTTCGCTGATCAATCAAAATCAATGGTTGAATTATATATGCAAGGATTTATTCAATAACTAATTTTTCCAAAAGTTTAAAGATAGTAAAACCAATACAGTAAATATTTCTAACCTTCCAATTATCATAGTAATAGATAATATCCACTTAGCTCCATTATCAAGAGGGGCATAATTCCCTAAAGGACCAACTATGTCTCCTATTCCAGGCCCTACGTTAGAAATAGCCGATGCTGCTGCAGAAAATGCAGTAAGAAAATCCAAATTAAAAAAACTCAAAGATATTGCAGAGAAAATAAATAATAAGATATACATAAAAAAGAAGCCCATTACTGAACTATATGTATTTTCATTTACTGTTTTCCCATTAAATCTCATTACTAAAATTGCATGTGGCTGTATCAACTTCTTTATTTGAGTTCTTGCACCTCTGAAAAGAATTTGAAGTCTGAAGATTTTTATTCCACCCGTTGTAGAGCCTGCACATCCACCAATAAACATGATTATAATCATTATAACCATTCCAAAACTTCCCCAACTTGAAAAATTACTACTAGAATATCCAGTCCCAGTTAAAATAGATATAATATTAAATAGTGACAATCTAAATGAATTAAAATAACTTTCATCATGATTAATTTTAAGCCAAATTGTAGTTAGTATTACAACAAGAATTATTATTGAAAAAAATAATTTTATTTGATCATCTCTAAAAATTAAAACTTTTTTATGTAAAAATTGTAAGTATAAAACAAAAGGTAGACTGCCAATAATCATAAAAATTATACTAACTACTTCAACTTTAAATGAATTAAAAAAGCTAAATGATTCATTATAATTTGAAAAACCACCTGTTGAAATAGTTGTCATGGCATGAATTATGGAGTCAAAGCCTGACATGCCATTAATAAAATACAAAATACCACAAATGAATGATAAAAAAATGTATAAAAGAAATAACTCAAGAACAAATCTATTTACCTTGGGTATAGTTTTTTCATATGGATCATCATGTTCCATATGTAAAAGCTGCATCCCACCTATTTGAAGAGTTGGTAAAATTGCCATCGCCAAAACAATAATTCCAATACCTCCAAACCATTGTAGAAGTGATCTCCAAATTAAAATACCTTCAGATAAATCTTCTAGATTATTTATAACTGTTGAACCAGTCGTAGTTATACCACTCACTGACTCAAAAAAAGCATCGGTGTATGTTAGATTTGACGATGAGTATATAAAAGGTAGTGATCCAAATATTGAAATGATAATCCAGGAAGAAATAGTTAAAACAAAAGCTTCTCTTATACCAAGTTTTACATTTTTATTTCTAAAAGAAATATTTAAAATAATACCAACAAAAAAGGTAATTAAACTAGAATAAAAAAACTGAACCCAATCGTTATTTTTATAATAAAGATCAAACATCATAGGAATAATCATAGCAATTGATTCAATGCATAAAAGCAATCCTATAATATTAATTATTGACCTGAAGTCTTTCATTCATTTATTTATTTAAATTAATTTAATTTATTTGATTCAATAGGAGTGTCTAAAGAAAACTGTGGAATTTGTACATCAAATTTATCACCATTATCATTTAGCATCTCATAAACACCTTCCATAAAACCTGATGACGTTGCAAGTGGAGTACCACTTGTGTATTCAAATTTTTCACCAGGATTCAAAATTGGTTGTTCTCCCACAACACCTTTTCCTCTAACTTCTTGTAGTGTACCGTTTGCATCAATTATTTTCCAATATCTATTAACTAATTGAACTTTTTGACTGCCTTGATTATCAATAGTTACCTTATACGCCCAAACATAATGCTGGTCTTCTGGTTCAGATTGATCTTCAAGATAATACGGTTTTACAGTAATGTTTATTTTTTTTGTTGTTTTAGAATACATTGAAAAAAGCTCAATATACCAAAATAATTATAAACAAAAGTTAATTTGTTTTTTTTATTTCTACTCTTCTATTTGCTGGTTGTTTAGTGTCATCTGGAGTTTTTACAGCTAAAGATTCCTCCCCTTTACCTAATATTTTTATATTACTTTGTTTAATTCCATACTTAATTAAAATTTCTTTTACAAACTCAGCTCTTTTAATTGATAATGATAAATTATACTTATTTGTTCCTTTAGTGTCAGTATGTCCAACGACAAGATACTCATTAATAACACTTCCATAATTATTTAAAAATTTTTTAATTTTGTCTTTACTTACTTCAGATAAAATAAATTGATCAAAATCAAAATATATTATTTGCATTAATTCTTTATTTTTATTTTTAGTAACAATTGTTACTTCATCTTTCGTTTCACTTTCTTCATTATTATCTTTTTTATTTACAGTTTCCTGATTATTTTCTTTATTAGATATTTTTTCATAAATATTATGCATGGCATTTAAGAAATCATTTTTACAACTATTAATATCCCATGTTTGCCAATTTTCCTCCTGTTGCTCTGACCAGCAATCTAATGATGAAATAGCTTTTGCTAAATTAAAAGGATCGATTTTTTTTGCCTCTTTATAAATTGTCATAAGGTTATCATATGCAATTCTTATTTCGTTAATATTTTCCTCTGGCAGTTTCCAATCTGAAATTTCTTCTGGATATATTTCATCAGTTTCTAAACTCTTTAGAGCTTTTTCAGAATATAGTTTTGCTGAATTCCAATCGTGCATCTCTTCTGCTTCGAAAGTAGCTCTTTTTTTGTATTCGGATAATAAGTGTTCTTGAAAGCTTCTTGGCTTATTAGTTTCCATAGTAGATAGTTCTTTGTAGCTTGCCGAGCAACCCGTTAGAAAAATTAGAAAAGATATAATCGATATTAAATATTTAAATTTCATAAATTTCCGTTATCAAATTTACCTGTCAAAACTAAGACAAAATTTTGACCAAATTAAGGTCCACCATTTTTTTAGTATCACACACATTTTATTATTGCGGAGTATTTAAAGATTAAATACAGAAATAGCATATTTATTTAAGGAGTTTATAATGATTAAACATTCTACGTCGGTGGATCAATCGGACAGAAAGGTTCCCTACAATTTAAGACAAAGTGGTCCTACACCAGTCCAAATGCTTATTTCAACAAGAGTGAGAAAATCACCTTATTGGCATTTGTCAATGGAGGCGGGATGTTGGAGAGCAACAGTTTATAATAGGATTTACCATCCTAGAGGTTATGTAAAGCCAGAAGATGGTGGAGCAATGGTTGAGTATGAGGCAATAAAAAATCATGTTACTATGTGGAATGTTGCAGTTGAAAGGCAAATTCAAGTTAAAGGACCTGATGCTGAGGCTTTTGTTGATTATGTTATAACAAGAGATGCAACAAAAATATCTTCAATGAGAGGAAGATATGTAATTCTTTGTAATCAATATGGTGGCGTTTTAAATGATCCTATTCTTCTAAGAATTTCAAAGGACGAGTTTTGGTTTTCTTTATCTGATTCAGATATTGGTTTGTATCTTCAGGGTGTAAATCATGATAATAGATTTAATGTTCATATTGATGAAATTGATGTAAGCCCAGTTCAAATTCAAGGCCCAAAAGCTCACGCTTTAATGAATGATTTAATAGGCGATCAAGTTAAAGTTGATGAAATGCCATTTTATGGACTCGCTGCTGCTAAAGTTGGTGGAAGAGACTGTATAATTTCACAAACAGGTTTTTCTGGCGAAGCAGGATTTGAAATATATTTATATGACTCAACGAAATATGCTGATGATATGTGGAATGCTGTTTTAGAAGCAGGAAAAAAACATAATCTTATGGTCATAGCTCCAGCCCATCACCGCAGAATACAAGCGGGCATTCTATCTTGGGGTCAAGATATGGATAATCAGCATAATCCTTTTCAATGTAATCTAGGTTATCAAGTATCTTTATCTGGTAAAGGTGAGTGGAATAAAACTTCTGATTATGTTGGTAAGACTGTTCTTGAAAAGATGAAGGCAGATTTAAAAGATGGAAAAAAACCTTATAAGCTTCAATTAGTTGGATTAAGCTTAGGTGGAAAACCTATCGAAGAATATGCTCCTGATTTTTGGCTTGTTTCAGAAGATGGCAATGAACCTTGTGGTTTTATAACATCTCCATGGTATCATCCTGAGCAAGGAAGGAATATTGCTATGGGCTATGTACCATTTGATGGCACTCTAAATAAAAATGGTTTTCCTATTGGAAACTTTGGTCGTAAATTCAAGGTTCACCTACCTGATATATATGCAGACTCTCCAGGTGTGCCAGTAGATGCGGAAATTGTGCCAATTCCTTTTACCGAATCACACAACGCTAATACAAGGGAAGTAGTAGATAAATAAAAATTTTTAAGAAGCTTTATTTAATTAATAGAGCTTCTTTATTTTAATAAAGCCTTTATTCTATCAATTGATATATACCCTACTACAAATTCTTCATTTACAAAAAAAGTAGGAGTGCCACGAGCACCTGAGCCATTTGCTAAAAAAGCACTAAGTTTAACGATATTGTTTATTTCATCCTTTGTTATATCGATATTAAATTTAGCATCATTCAACTCAAGATTTTTAATTATTTGTTTTAGTTTTTCATTATTTAAATTTCCTTCAACTTCAAACAATGCATTATGAAAATCAATACCTTTGTTCTGTATGTTTGCAGCAATAGCCATATTTGCAAGTATTTTGGAAGACTCACTTAAGATAGGATGTTGTAAGAAAATTATCCGTGTATCCTCTCTCTCATTTGCAATCTGCATTAATTCAGGATGAACTTTTTTACAGTACCCACAAAAATAATCCATAAATTCGATAATTGTATTTTTTGCACTATCATCACCTATTTGAATTATTCCTTCTGCAGGAATTACATCTAATATTTTTAAATGAAAAGGCTTAGACTCATCAAAAAATAATTCATTAAGAGTCATTTCAGCCCTGACGGGAAGACAAATAAACGCACTTAATATAACCACTAAAATTATTTGTTTTAAGTATCTCATGATTGACCCACCTTATTTAATATGATTAATGAAGTACAGTATTAAATAGTAATAATGAAATCAAAGTCAAAAGTAGTTGTCATCGGTGGAGGTGCTGTAGGCGTTAGCACTCTCTATCATTTAGCCAAAAAGGGTTGGTCAGATGTAGTCCTGGTTGAAAGAAAAGAATTAACTTCAGGATCAACATGGCATGCAGCAGGTTTACTTCCATTATTCAATATGAGTTATTCAGTAGGTCAATTGCATAAATACGCAGTAAAACTTTACAAAACTCTTGAAGAAGAAACAGGACAAAAAGTTGGATTTAGTGTGGTTTCAAATATCCGTTTAGCAACTACCCAAGATAGAATGGATGAGTATTATCAATATTCAGGAGTTGCAAAAACAATAGGTGTAGATGTTAAATTTTTAACACCTGAACAAGTAAAAGAAATTTGGCCCCTCTGTAATACAGATGGATTGATAGGCGCAATTCAACATCCTGAAGATGGATACATTCAACCAGCAGATCTAACTCAAGCTCTAGCAAAAGGAGCAAGAGATAAAGGTGCAGAAATTTATAGAAATACTTCTGTAACTGGTATTAAAAAAAATAAAGATGATTTATGGATTGTAGAAACTGATAAAGGTTCTATTGAATGTGAGCATGTAGTGTCATGTAGTGGTAATTTTGCAAGACAAACTGGAAAGATGGTCGGACTTGATATTCCAGTTATACCTGTTGAACACCAATACATAGTGACTGACGATCATCCTGAAATATTAAAAAGAAAAGAACATGGACTTCCTGAAATGGGAGTCTTACGAGATTCTGATAGTTCTTGGTATATGCGTGAAGAAAGAGGAGGATTGATATTAGGGCCTTATGAAAAAGGAGCTCCCGTTTGTTATGTAGATGGACCTGACAAAGAATCTGAATTTGAATTATTTCAAGAAGACCTGGAGCGTTTAGAGCCTCACATTGAATCAGCAATGCACCGTGTTCCTATTTTTGGAGAAGTTGGAGTTAAGAAAGTTTACAATGGTGCTATTTGTTATACACCAGATGGAAGTCCAATTGTTGGACCGGCATGGGGACTTAAAAATTTCTGGTTAAATGAAGGACATAGTTTTGGAATTACTGCAGCTGGTGGAGCAGGATGGCAAATTGCCGAGTGGATAGTAGACGGAGAACCTACAATTGATATGTTAGGTGTAGATCCAAGAAGATTTGGCGATTATGCAACAGAAGCATATTTGATTAAAAAGAATGAAGAAGCTTACGCGAATGTCTTTACAGTACACTATCCTGATGAAGAAAGAGAAGAGGGACGTCCATTAAGACAAGCTCCTTGTTATGATAGATTAAAAAATCTTGGTGCAGTTTTTGGTCAAAAGTTTGGTTGGGAGCGCGCTAACTGGTTTGCACCTTCAAAAGAATTACAAAAAGATGATTGGTCATTTAGAAGATCAAAATGGTTTGAACATGTTGGCAACGAGTGCTTGAATGTTCAGAATAATGCTGGACTTCTAGATATGACTGCCTTTGCTAAATGTCGGATTTCAGGACCTGGTGCAGAAGAATTTCTGGACTACTTAGTTGCAAACAAAATCCCTAAAAAAATTGGAAGAGTTAATCTTTGTCACGCACTAAATACTGCTGGAGGAGTTCACTCAGAATTTACAATTGCGAAAGAAAAAGAAAATTCGTTTTATTTAGTTTCAGCAGGAGCATTTCAACGATTAGATCATGATTGGATTCATAAATGGATGCCCAAAGATGGAACAGTAATTTATGAAAATCTAACTAATAGTATGGGTGTTCTTGTTTTAGCAGGACCTAAATCAAGAGATATTCTTTCCAAAATTACAAAGACTGATTTATCTAATGAAAATTTCCCATGGTTATCATCAAAAAAAATCAATGTTGGTTTAGCCCCTTGTATTGCCATGCGTATGAATTTTGTTGGAGAACTTGGATGGGAATTACATCATCCAATTGAATATCAAAACCACATTTTTGATAAGTTGATGGAAGCAGGAAAAGATTTTGGGCTCAAACCATTTGGTATTAGAGCGATGGAAAGCTTACGTGTTGAAAAAACATATAAATTGGTTGGTACAGAAATGTCTATAGAATACGCAGCCTTTGAGTCTGGGTTAGATAGATTTGTACATTTAAACAAAGGGAATTTTATTGGAAGAGATTCTCTAGTTAAATGGCAGCAAAATGGTTTTAAAAACAAAATGGTAACTTTAGAGGTTCATGATGTTGAAGATGCAGATGCTTTAGGTAATAATCCTATTTATAATAATGGACAAGTTATAGGTCGTGCGACAGGAGGTAACTATGGTTTTAGAGTGAAAAAATCATTAGCTATTGGTATGGTGGAACCTCAATTTGCAGATATAGGCCGAAAATTAGAAATGGATATATTAGATAAAAAATACAATGTAACTGTTATAGAGGATAGTCCTTATGATCCTAATAATGAAAAACTAAAACTATAGTATGAAGTTACTTGTCACCGTAAAAAGAGTCATAGATTATAATGTACAAATCAGGGTAAAAGCTGATGGCTCTGGAGTTGAAAAAGATAATGTAAAAATGTCCATGAATCCTCCTGATGAAAATGCGGTAGAGGAAGCTCTACGAATAAAAGAAGCTGGTAAAGCAGATGAGATTATAATTCTTTCGATAGGTAATGATAAGGCTCAAGAAACTATACGAACTGCATTAGCAATGGGAGCTGATAGGGGTATACATATTAAAACAGACAATGATTTAGAGCCTCTAGCTATTTCTAAAATAATTTCTAAAGTTGCTGAAGAGGAAAAACCATCAATTATTTTAATGGGAAAACAAGCAATTGATGATGACTGTAATCAAACTGGTCAAATGACATCTGCTTTACTTAATTGGCCTCAGGCTACATTTGCATCAAAAATTGAAATTGAGGGGCAAAATGCAATCGTTACTAGAGAAATAGATGAAGGTTTAGAAAGAATAAAAGTGTCTATACCATTTGTAGCATCATGTGATCTTCGACTGAATGAACCTAGGTATGCTTCTTTACCAAATATAATGAAAGCAAAGAAAAAACCAATTGATACAAAAGAAGCATCTTCACTTGGTATAAATATAGAACCTAGAATTGAACAAATAAAAGTAGAGGAACCACCTGTTAGACAAAAAGGAATTATGGTAAGTGATGTTGCTGAATTGGTTCAAAAACTAAAACATGAGGCAAAAGTTATATGACAATATTAGTATTAGCAGAACATAATAATATAGATATCAAATCATCAACCTTAAATACTATATCTGCAGCATCGCAAATAGACCAAGATATTCATGTTTTGGTAACAGGCTATGAATGTGAAGAGTTAGCTAAAAATATCTCTAAATGTGAAAAAGTTTCAAAAGTATATTTAGCCAATAATGAAAAACTTAAAAATCCAATTGCTGAAAACATTGAGCCTATCGTTGTATCTTTGTCTAATAATTATTCCCACATAATGGCACCGGCGACAACATTTGGAAAAAATATTTTTCCTAGAATTGCCGTTAAATTAGATATTGCACAAGTTAGTGATGTTATAAAAATAATAAGTTCTGATACTTTTATGAGGCCAATTTACGCTGGTAACGCTATTGCAACAGTTAAATCAAATGACAAGATTAAAGTAGTAACAGTAAGACCAACATCGTTTGATCCTGTAGAAACTAGCGGTGGAAAAGAACAAGTCGAAAATATTTCTTTTGATAATGATAGTGGCAGTGTTGAATTTATAGATAGAGAAGAATCTCAATCTGAAAGACCAGAGTTAAGTACTGCTCGAGTTGTGATATCCGGTGGCAGAGGATTACAAAGCGCCGAAAATTTTAAACTTTTAAATGAAATAGCAGATAAGCTTAATGCGGCAGTTGGAGCTTCTCGTGCTGCTGTAGATGCTGGTTATGTTTCTAATGATTATCAAGTTGGGCAAACTGGCAAAGTAGTTGTCCCAGATTTGTATATTGCCGTCGGAATTTCTGGTGCAATACAGCACCTAGCGGGTATGAAAGAAAGTAAGGTAATTGTTGCAATCAATAAAGATGAAGAAGCACCAATATTTAATGTCGCTGACTATGGATTAAATGCTGATTTATTTGAGGCATTGCCTCAATTATCTTCTGAACTAGATAAATTAAATACTATTCAACAATAAATTAATTTATTACAATAAATAAAATGGAAGTAGAACGCGAGTCAATGGACTATGATGTTGTAGTGGTAGGTGCTGGTCCATCAGGCCTTTCAACTGCAATTAAACTAAAACAGCTGAACCCAGAAATTAATGTTTGTGTTTTGGAAAAGGGATCAGAGGTAGGAGCCCATATTTTAAGTGGTAATGTGTTTGAAACAAGAGCACTCGATGAATTAATACCTGATTGGAGAAGTAAGGACTCACCAATTAAAACTAAAGTAAGAAAAGAAAAGTTTTTATTCTTATCTAAGAAAGGCTCGTTAAATTGGCCTACATGGCTTCTTCCCAGTGTTCAAAAAAATCATAAGAATTATATTATTAGTCTTGCAAATTTATGTAGATGGCTAGCAAGTGAGGCTGAAAGTTTAGGAGTAGAAATTTTTCCAGGATTTGCAGCATCTAAAATATTATATTCAAATGATGATCATGTAATTGGTGTTCAAACAGGTGATATGGGTATTGATAAAGATGGTATCAAAAAAGATAGTTTTGAACCAGGTATTAATATTAACGCTAAAGTAACAGTATTTGCTGAAGGTTGCAGAGGTCACTTAGGTAAAGAATTAATTAAAAAATATAATTTATCGAAAGATAAGTCACCACAACAATACGGAATTGGGTTTAAAGAAATTTGGGAAGTAGATGAAAGTCAGCATGATGAAGGTCTTGTCATGCATACTGCTGGATGGCCATTAGATAATACAACTTATGGTGGCAGTTTTTGTTATCATGCTGAAAATAAACAGATATTTTTAGGATACGTAATCGGTCTTGATTATAAAAATCCTTATTTATCACCTTATGATGAATTTCAAAAATTTAAAACCCACCCAGCAATTAAGAAAATTCTCACTAATGGAAAACGTATCGCGTATGGAGCAAGGGCACTTATTGAAGGTGGTATTCAAAGTTTACCTAAAATGTATATGCCGGGCGGATTACTGGTTGGATGCGATGCAGGCACCTTAAATATGCCAAAGATTAAAGGTTCTCATACTGCAATGAAAAGTGGAATTATAGCTGCTGAAACAATTAATGATTATTTAAGTAAATCTGTATCTCTTGCAGCATATGAAGATAAATTTAAACGATCATGGCTTTATAAAGAATTGTTTGCAGCAAGGAATGTAAAACCTAGTTTTAATTGGGGGCTAATACCTGCAATAATATTTACAGGCATTGATCAAATAATATTCAGAGGCAAGCTTCCTTTTACACTAAAACACAAACATGCTGATCATGAAACTTTACAATTAGCAAAAGATTCAAAAAAAATAGATTATCCAAAATATGATGGAATATTTACTTTTGATAAAACCAGTTCTGTTTATTTGACTGGAACTAACCATGAAGCTGATCAGCCAGTGCATTTACAATTAAAGGATAAGGAATTACCAATAAAATTTACTTTAAATGCTTATGATGAACCATCTCAAAGATATTGTCCTGCAGGCGTATATGAGATTGATAAGACAGATATTCAAAATCCTAAATTTGTAATTAATGCACAAAACTGTATTCATTGTAAAACATGCGATATTAAAGAGCCATCACAAAACATAAACTGGGTTGTACCTGAAGGTAGTGGGGGGCCAAATTATGCTAATATGTAATATGTTTGAAAAATACTTATTTTATTTAAATTGATTCATTTTCATTATGAATAAAAATAAAATTGTATTTACTTTTGCAACAGCGGAAGTAAATTTTATTGGCCAAATATTTATTAAGATTACTGAATTATTAACAGGAAAATTAAAATTAAAAAAATTATATGATGAATATTTATCTGAAAATAGACCTCCTGAGCTTTTTTGGAATGATGCAGTAGATAAATTAAATTTTACTTTAATAACTAATTTTCAGGAAGGTAGTTACATTCCAAAAAAAGGAAAATTAATTGTTATAGCAAATCATGCTTTTGGAGTTGCAGATGGAGTATCCATATGCTCAGCAATTTCAAAAGTAAGACAAGATTATAAAATGGTTACACATAAAGTTTTAAGGCAAGCAGATGCAGTAAAAGACAAAATATTACCTATTGATTTTAATGAAAATAGAGAAGCTCTAATAACTAACATTAATACACGTAAAGAAGCTGAAGAAGTTTTGCATAATGATGGTGTATTGGTTCTTTTTCCATCAGGAACGATAGCAACTAAACAAAACTTAAAAAAAAATACAAAAGCTGACGATGGTGAGTGGAAACAATGGGTATCGAAACTAGTTCTTAAAACTAAAAGCCCTGTGTTACCAATTTTTTTTGATGGTCAAAATAGTCAACTTTATCATATTGCTAATAAAATAGGACAAACATTTAGATATTCTTTGTGTATGTATGAACTTAAAAGAAAGATAGGCGATGATATTTACATGTACTTTGGTTCACTTATACCATACGAAAACCTTGAAAAAATTGGAGATATCAAAAAAATTACTCAGTACTTAAGATCAGCTACATATTCTTTAGATCCACAATTTAATAATAATTAAATATTTATTTTTTATATTTGCCGATTTATAGAGCTTATATGGTAGGTTTTGTTGGTATACAAGCAAGAAGAAGAAGAAGAAATAGAATTTTATTAATCATTACTATAATAGTTATCTTTGGTATATTCTTCTATTTACCTAATATAAACTTTTCAATTGATCAAACTGAGCCACCTATTGAAATAATTCCTAGCAGTGTTTTTGATGAAACAAGTTTGCGATCTGAAATAGAGGAACTTCAACTTGAGGTATTCCAAAAAGATCAGAGATTAAAATTTAGAGATGATCAAATAAAAAGCTTACGTGAAGAAGTACAAGAATTAAATAAATCATTTGACAAAATTAAAAATGATTATGAAAAATCTCTTAAAAATATATCAGATCTAGAAAATAGCTCAGTAGAAAATACCTCAGAAAATATTGATAAACTTAACAAACTTGAAAATAAAATAACTGAATTAAAAAAACAATTATCAAACTATGAAGATCTTGTTCAAAAATTAGAAATAGAATTATCTAGTTCTGCATCATCTGAAGATATGGAAGAAGTAAATATTGAAAATTCAATACTAAAATCAGAACTTAGACAAATTGAACAAAAAAATCGTAGTTTTGCAAGTGAAATAAATGAGCTAAAAAAAATTATTAAAAATAAAGATAAAGAAATTGAAGATTTAATGTATTTAAAAGATACCCAGCATCATGGTTGATTATTTATTTTTCTTTCTAAATAAATAGGGTTCTTCAAAATTTCCAATCCATATACCCCTTTTATTTTGTTTTGCTTCCTCCTCCTGCACAACATAATCTAAAGAATAATAACGATAAGCTATTGCCCATCCATTTAGGACCATTTCACTATTTAAATCTAAATTATCTTTATAGCAGACTCCAATAAACCTATCATATCGATCCTTGCTCTTTGTGATACATTTAATCTTATTGTTACCAATTAATTTTTTTAAGAATTTTGTTGATTCCAGACCACATTTCCAGATTTCACTATTTTTATCACATGTCTGATTTGTTTCGGGAGCGTCAATAGCATGTAGTCTTATTTTATTTTTATTAATATGTACAGTATCACCATCAATTACTATAGCTTTACCAAATATTGTTTTACCAGATGATACTGTACTAAAAGCAATTAAGATAAAAAATAAATTAAATATTAAGGTCTTTACTGCCATCTACTAATAAATCGTAAACATATTTTGCATGTGATCTGTTTAAATGTAAATCTAGTGAAGTAGTCTCTTTATCAGTATTATTCCTCATAATAAGTATTGGAATTTTTGTAAATATTGTTTGAGCTACAGAAAAATTAGATTTCAAAATAACATCTAAGTTGGCCACAAGAAATTTAGAAAGTAAGTTAAATGCCTTTTCCCCTTCAAGCCGCAAAACAGTTCTGTTAAATGAAACATCAGTAATTGCTGTTCTTTTTGGGTTGAGTTTATTTTCTAAAAGAGAAATAATTTCATCTTTCTCATTTTCTGGTGTTTCGACTAACCATTCATTAGGACCAAGCCACATAATACTAATATTATTATTAAAAATTCTTACATTTGGCTCAATTGGTAAAACCAGATTTAATACTGAGCCTATATTTTTCATAAATTCTTTATCTGAACTTTTACCTCGTATATTTATTTTACCTGATAGAGATTTTTCTTCTATTGTTACTCCATTATAATTTTTTTTATTTATATTCAAAACATTACTGTAATTTAAACTCATTGATTAACCCTTTGATTCTCAGGATCAATAAATATTGGACTAGTTATTTCTACTTCAATATTTTCATTTTCCATTGGAGCAATTAAAACACTTCCTTTTTTTTCAAGACCACCTTTAATCAAAGCTAAAGCAAAAGAACTTTTTAAATTAGGTGAATAGTAACTAGAGGTCACGTGGCCAACCATTTTCATAGGTAGGGAAGTTATTTCTTCAACCAATTGAGATCCTTCTTCAAGAACTTTGTTTGGATCTTTAGTTTTTAATCCTACCAATTGTTTTCTATCTTTTTTAATTGTATCACTTCTGTATAATGCCCTTTTACCAATAAAATCATATTTCTTCTTACTAACGATCCAGTCCATATCCAGATCTACTGGTGTCACTGATCCATCTGTTTCTTGACCGACAATGATAAATCCTTTTTCAGCACGAAGTACATGCATCGCTTCAGTTCCATATGGAGTAATATTAAATTCTTTACCTTTATCTATACAAAGTTCCCAAAGATTTTTAGCATAGCCAGATGGAACATTTATTTCATAACACATTTCCCCTGTAAAACTTATACGCATAACTCTACATTTTATTCCGTTAATATTAATATTCTTAAAACTCATATGAGGAAAATTTTCTTTTGAAAAATCAAAATCTGGAACTAGTTTTTGCATTAATTTTTTTGAATTTGGACCATTTAAGCTTATCGTTCCATAGTTCTCTGTTACTGATGTTAAATATACTTCTAATTCTGGCCATTCTGTTTGTAACCAATCTTCTAATTTTGACATTACTGATGCCGCATTTCCTGTAGTTGTTGACATGAGATAATGATACTCGTCTAATCTAGTTGTTACACCATCATCAATAACCATCCCATCGTCGCCTAACATTACACCATATCGACATTTTCCAATTTCTAATTTTGACCAAGAATTTGTGTAAATTCTATTTAAGAATTCGCTAACATCTCTTCCCTTAATATCTATTTTACCAAGCGTTGATGCATCTAATATCCCTAGACTATCTCTAGTTGCTTTTACTTCTCTATTTAAAGCAGATTGAAAACTTTCATTCCTTTGAGGATAATACCAAGCTCTTTTCCATTGACCTACATCCTCAAATAAAGCTTCATTATCAATATGCCATTGATGCATTGGACTTGTTCTCTCTAAATCAAAAAATTCTTTAATATGACGTCCAGCAATTGCTCCAAACGTTACTGGCTTATAAGGTAAACGAAATGTTGTTGTACCTAATTCGGAAATTTCAGTATTTGTTAACTCTGATATTATTCCAAGTGCATTAACATTACTGGTCTTGCCTTGATCAGTTGCCATTCCTGTAGTTGTATATCGTTTGACATGTTCAATGGATTGAAACCCCTCTTTTAAAGCTAGTTTAATATCTTTTGCTGTTACATCGTTTTGAAAATCTACAAACATTTTTGTTCGTGAGATATTGCTCTTTGATGTAATCCAAACATTTTCGTGTTTGCCTTGCTTTAGATTATCTGATTTGTAATTTACTTCGCCAATTTCATTTTGCTGATTATCATTTAAATATTTATTAGTATCTTCTTGAGTTTTTAATAATATTTCATTTAAATTATAATTACCATTACAACTTCCAACACACAATGTATCTTGATAAACTTCATTAGGAATAAAACTTCCATCTACATCTCTAAATTTGAGCTTTCCTTTTGATTGAGTAAATAAATGAACAGTAGGAGTCCAACCACCAGCAATTGCTAAAAGATCGCATTTAATATTAATAGAAGATTTTTCATTATTGTTTTCAGTTTTTATTTTTCTTAATTTAACTTCTCTAATTTTTAATCTTCCAACAGTATCACTAATTTCATAACCTTTTAGTATAGTAATACCTAATTTATTTGCTTTTTTAGGGTAATATCCATCACTATTATCTCTTGTATCGACAATAGCCTCTACTTTTATACCTTGTTCAAAAAAATCTATTGCAGTTTCATAGGCACTATCATTGTTTGTAAAAAAAACTACATTTTTTCCAGGTGCAACCCCATACTTGTTTAAATATTTTTTTGTACTGTTTGAAAGCATAATGCCGGGCCTATCATTATTATTAAAAATTATTGGGCGTTCGATTGCACCAGTTGCTAAAATAACTTTCTTTGATCTAATTTTCCAAATTCTTTCTTTAATATCATTTTTTTTATTTAAACCTTTTTCTGGATCAATTTCTTGCACTGCTAGTAATAAATTATAATTCAAGTATGCAAAACAAGTTGTATTTTTAACTATTTTTACATTTGAATTTTTGGAAAGTTTATCAACTAATTTATTTTTCCATTCATTAATCGGTAAATTATCAATTTTAATGTCTTGATTTTTTGTAGATAAAATTTCACCACCGAGATCCTCTTCTTGCTCAACTAGTAAAACTTTATAATTTTTATTCGCTGCAATTTCTGCTGAAATTAATCCACTTACTCCTGCTCCAACAATTAGAACATCACAATGATAATGAAAATGTTCGTATTTGTGGGGATCATCTTTTTTTGGAGATTTACCAAGTCCTGCAGCGTGTCTTATAAAAAACTCATATGCTTTCCAAAACTTTGGCGGCCACATAAAGGTCTTGTAATAAAACCCTGCAGGAAAAAATGGGGATAGTAAATCATTTATAGCGCCAGCATCAAATTTTACTGACGGCCAATTATTTTGACTAAAAGCTTTTAACCCATCATATATCTGGACTTCAGTTACTCTTCTATTAGGTTCGGTATATTCTTTGGTCTCAAGCTGAACTATTCCATTAGGTTCTTCACTGCCTGCGGTATAAATACCCCGCGGTCGATGATATTTAAAACTTCTTCCAACTAAGTGAACATCATTTGCAAGAAGTGCAGAAGCTAGGGTGTCACCTTCAAATCCAAAGTATTCTTTATTATCAAAATGGAACCTAACAGACTTATTTTTTTCGAGATTTTTATTATTTTTGTATCGCATCTTTATTTTTAAAACCTATCTTTTTTCGATGTTGATAAATTCCCTGATCCAATACTTGGCTCACCTGAAGGAGTAGCTGGAATATTTGCTTTTAATATGGGAGGAGATTCTCCCATCTTATATACTCCAAGAATTTCATCGGTTGCTGTATTTCTTGCTAAATTAAACCATTGTCTGCATCCATATTCATGGTTCCACCTTTCATAATGAATACCTTTTTCGTTCTTTCGCAAGAATAAATATTCTGCCCATTGATCATCAGAGAGTTCAGGAGGATTTTTTGGCCTTGCAATATGCGCTTCACCTCCACAAGAAAATTCAGCTTGATCTCTTTCTCCACAGTATGGGCAATTTATTAAAAACATGATTTAATGTGCTACGGCAGCTGCACCATGTTCATCAACTAATTCACCACTAGAAAATCTATTTATTGTAAAAGGAGCATTTAATTTATGTGCTTGATCATTAGCTATAGTGTGAGCAAATACCCAACCTGAACCTGGTGTTGCTTTAAAACCACCAGTTCCCCAACCACAATTAAAATATAATCCGTTTATGTGCGTCTTACTGATAATGGGGCTTGCATCAGGACAAATATCTACAATTCCTCCCCAATGACGAAGCATTTTCATTCTAGAAAATATTGGAAACAATTCAACTATTGCCATTAATGTATCTTCAACAATGTTAAAGCCACCTCTTTGAGTATATGAAGTGTATCCATCTGTTCCAGCACCAATAACTAGTTCTCCTTTATCTGACTGAGATACATACGCATGAATTGTATTTGACATTACTACAGTATCAATGATTGGTTTTACTGGCTCTGAAACTAGTGCTTGTAATGGTTTACTCTCTAAAGGTAATTTGATACCCGCCATATTGGCAATAACACTAGTATGCCCTGCAGCAGCTATTCCAATTTTATTTGAATTAATGGTTCCTTTTGTTGTTTCAATACCAGTTACATTTCCATTTTTTACATTAATACCAGTTACTTCACAATTTTGAATTATATCAACTCCCATTTCATCAGCTCCTCTTGCATAACCCCATGCAACAGCATCATGTCTTGCAGTTCCTGCTCTTCTTTGCAGCGTTGCTCCTAAAACAGGATATCTAATTTTTGGTGAAGTATTTATTATTGGACAAAATTCTTTAACTTTCTTTGTATCAAGCCATTCACAATCGATATCATTTAGTCTGTTTGCATGCCACCGTCTTTTTAATTCTCTTACATCATGAAGATTATGAGCAACATTCAAAACACCTCTTTGAGAAAACATTACGTTGTAATTTAATTCTTGAGACATACCTTCCCAAAGTTTTAATGCATGCTCGTATAAAGCTGCACTTTGATCCCATAAATAGTTTGATCTAATTATAGTGGTATTTCGCCCTGTATTCCCACCGCCTATCCAACCTTTTTCAATTACTGCAATATTATTAATTCCATGGTTTTTTGCTAAATAGTAAGCAGTAGTTAAACCGTGTCCACCACCACCGACAATTATTGCATCATAACTTTTTTTTGGCTCAGGACTATTCCATGTCTTTTGCCAATTCTCATGATGATTTAAAGCATTTCTAGCAATAGATAGAAATGAGTATTTATTTTTTTTAAACATTATAGCTCTTTATAGCAGTTTTAAAAAAGACCTTCAATTTCTCCATGGTCATTTAGCTTTATCGAATTTGCCGCAGGAACACTTGGTAGACCCGGCATAGTCATAATATCACCACAAACAACTACTATAAATTCTGCTCCTGATGACAATCTTACCTCTCTAATAGGTAAAACGTGGCCAGTAGGGGCACCTTTTAAATTAGGGTCAGTTGAAAAGCTATATTGAGTCTTTGCAATGCAAACAGGTAATTTGCCAAATCCTTTGGTTTCAAAATCCTTCAATTGTTGACGCACTTTCGTGTCTGCCACAACTTCACTTGCGTGATAAATCTCTTGTGCAATTTTTTCTATTTTTTTGAATAGAGTTAAATCATCTTCATATAAAAATTTAAATGTATTCTTATTATCTTCACAAATATCTATTACATTTTGAGCTAATTCAGTTGCACCATCACCACCATCGGACCAGTGAGTACACATAGAAGCCTTGACTCCTTGAGTTGTACAAAAACTTAGAACGCCATCAACTTCAGCTTTAGAATCAGTGACAAAATGATTAATAGCAACAGTTACTGGTAATCCAAATTTTCTAACATTATTAATATGTCTTTCAAGATTTACTAAACCTTTTTTTAGAGCATTTACATTTTCATTTTTTAAATCTTCTTTTGAAACATCGCCATGCATTTTTAGTGCTCTAATTGTAGCTACCAAAACCACACAATCAGGTTTTAAATTTGATTTTCTACATTTTATATCAAGGAATTTTTCTGCTCCTAGATCAGCTCCAAATCCTGCTTCAGTTACAACGTAATCACTTAATTTTAAACTAGCTTTAGTTGCAATTACAGAATTGCAACCATGAGCAATATTTGCAAATGGGCCACCATGAATTATAGCAGGATTATTTTCTAGCGTTTGTGTTATGTTGGGCCTAATGGCATCTTTTAATAATACTGTCATTGGACCTTCTGCCTTTAAATCTTTTGCATAAATAGCTTTTTTGTCTCGTGTATAAGCAATAGTTATATTTCCAATTCTCTCTTCAAGATCTCTTAAATCTTTTGCTAAGCAGAAAATTGCCATTATTTCCGATGCAACAGTAATATCAAAACCATCTTGTCTAGGATATCCATTTGCAACTCCTCCTAAATCAACAATAATAGATCTAAGTGATCTATCATTCATATCCATTACTCTCTTCCAGACAACCCTTCTAACATCAATATTTAATTTATTTCCCCAGTAGATATGATTATCAATCAATGCAGAAAGTAAATTATGAGCGGATGTAATTGCATGAAAATCTCCAGTAAAATGTAAATTAATTTGCTCCATTGGTACTACTTGAGCATAGCCTCCACCGGCTGCACCACCTTTCATACCGAATGATGGTCCAAGACTCGGCTCTCTTAAACAAACTATTGATTTCTTTCCTAGTTTATTAAGACCATCACTTAATCCAACAGAAGTTGTTGTTTTACCCTCTCCTGCTGGTGTTGGAGTTATTGCTGATACTAGAACAAGTTTACCATCTTTATTTTTATTAAGTGACTCTATGTACTCCAGGTTTATTTTTGCTATATGACGACCCATAGGACTGAAGGCTTCAGGTGTGTCTGGTACATCAAGCCCTTTTAGAATTTCACTAATAGGCTTCATTTTAGCTTTTCTTGCTATTTCAATATCTGACATGAGACTCCTTAATTATTAGATTCTTAATCTATAAATTAACTTAAATATCAAACAACTTTTGTTTCATTAAAAGATAAAAAAATTGTGAAGAAGCTAATTTAACTCGAATTTCTGTTTATTATTATAAGAAAAATCTGAGTTATTAAATTGATTTAACCACTCTGATGTTTTTTTCATACCACCAAACGCATAGAAGTGTATTTTTTCAAGTTTTGAGTCTTTGTTTATTTCGCTATGTTCAGCGAGATCATAAATTAATTTGTCAGGAGTGCTCAATGTTGCAAGTTTAGTTAAGTTAAAAGCCTGTTTTGTAATAAATCTTAAAGAATTTCCAATACCGCAAGACCTTGCATAATTTACTAATGTTTTAATAGAGGCAGGACCTGGTATCCCAGCGTGGATCGGTAATTTATTTCCAATTTTTACTAAGTGTTTTTCCCAGTCGATTAAAGATTTAGCTTCAAAAAAAAATTGTGTTGCTAAATACATTTTAAAATCAACATTTTTTGCAAAATCATTCTTCTGTTTAATTGCTAAATCTAAATTTTCATTTGAAACATCTGGGCTTCCTTCGGGATGTCCAGCCACACCTACAAATTGATAATTATATTTTGAAAGAAAATCTGTTTTTAAAACATCAATTGAGGAAGAGATTTCGCCAGCTTGATTTCCACCACCACCAATAATTAAAATTTTTGAACACCCAGATTCATTTGCAAGTTCACCAATATATTTTTCTAAGTCATTTTTATTTACAATAGTTCTCGCAGGCAAATGAGGTATAACATCATAACCTTCTAATTTTAATTTTTTTGCCGTTCTAATAACATTTTTTGAATTTTCATCTGGTAAATAAGTTATATAAACGTCATGATTTTTATTAAGAAATTCAGAAAAGCCTCCATATTTTTCGTAAACATTTGGAGTTGTTTCTATAGAATAACTATTGAGAAAATTTTTAACAATATTAATGGTTTCTTTAGACATAAATTTTTAAAGTTTTTTATATTAATTAAATAAATGAACAACAAGTACTTTACTATAATTACTTTTTATCAATTCAAAATAATTAAAAATAAAAATGATATCATTACTAAACTTAAAGATTTTTGCAAATTTAATAAAATAAAAGGTACAATATTGATTGCTGATGAAGGCATTAATGGAACAATAGCTGGCTTAGAAAAAAACATAAATTCTTTCATTCTATATCTTGAAAATTTTAGCTTTGAAAAACTTAATCTTAAACGATCAAAATATAAATATATGCCTTTTCAAAAACTAAAAATTAGAAATAAAAATGAAATAGTCACACTCAGAACCAAATTTGCTGATCCTACAAAAATATCTGGAAAAAAAGTTAAATACAATAAATGGAATCAACTAATTAAAGACAAAGACACTATTGTGATTGATGTAAGAAATGAATTTGAGGTTAAAATAGGATCTTTTGAAGGGGCAATTAATCCAAAAACTAAAAGTTTCACTGACTTTAAATCTTTTGTTCAAAAAAAACTAAATAAGTCAAAAGACAAAAAAATTGCAATGTTTTGCACAGGAGGTATCAGGTGTGAAAAGGCATCATCATATATGATGATGAAGGGTTTTAAAAATGTTGCTCAGTTAGACGGAGGTATACTAAAGTATTTAGAAAAAACTCCAAAAAAAGATTCAATGTGGAATGGTGAATGTTTCGTATTTGATGGAAGAGTATCTTTGAAAAATGAATTAAAAAATGGAACTTACAAACTTTGTCATGCTTGTTGGTTACCCATTAGTATTAAAGATACTTATAATAAATATTATGAACCAGGTGTATCTTGTCATAATTGTTTTGATAAAACATCTGAAGAAAAGAAAAAAAACTTACTTGAAAGAAATAAACAAATTAAACTTGATAAAAAAAGAGGAAATTTTAACCGTTTTATTAAGCATTCAATTTCTGATTATGAATAAATAATACTTTATTTCATATAATTATTCTGTATAGACACCTCATGGCAAAAAAAACTTCATTCGCTCTTAAACAACTAGTACCTGAAGAAAATCCAAAAACAGGAACTAAATACATTGTAAGAAAACCAACAAAAGGATTGAAAGTTGCTGAAAAGCTTCGAATGAAAAAATATGATCCTGTGTTAAAAAAACACGTTTGGTTCGTAGAGAAAAAAATGCCTCCTCATAGTAAATAATAGATTTACCTCTTTAATTTATTCTAAATTAACATAATTTAAACTTATGGTAGCCACTTATGGAATTCATTGGTTTAGACAAGATTTGCGATTACAAGAAAATCCATCTTTATTGTCACTTTCAAAAAAAGTTGATCAGATAATTCCAATTTATATTTTAGATTTAAATCAAAGAATTGGATCCACATCCAAATGGTGGTTAGAAAAATCCTTAATTAGTTTATATGCCTCAATACAAAATCATAATGGCAAACTAAATATATTTGCTGGTGATCCAGAGAAAATTATATCTTCAATACTAAAGAATTCAAATGTTAAATATGTATCCTGGAATAGACTATATGATCCATATTCAATTAAAAGAGATACTAAAATTAAATCTATAGTTACCTCATCTAAAATAGAATGCGACTCGCACAATGGATATCTTTTAAATGAACCTTGGAATATTAAAAATAAAAGTGGAACCTTTTTTAAAGTATTTACCCCGTACTGGCGACATTGTGATGAACTACTAAAATTAAAAGATCTTAAATTTAAAAATACAAAAATAAGCTACGCCAATTCAAAATTTAAAAATGAAATAACTATACAAGATTTAAATCTAACAAACAAAAAAGAGAAATGGATCAAAAAAATTGAAAAATATTGGATACCTGGTGAAAGTAATGCAAAATTACAATTAAAAAAATATATTTCGCAAAAAGCGAATAACTATTCAGTTGGAAGAGATAGACCCGATAAAGATTTCACTTCAAAATTATCACCTTATCTTCATTTTGGAGAAATATCCGCTTTGGAAGTTTATGATACCGTAAATATTGAAAAAAAAATTGATCCTGAAAATAAAAAAAAATTTCTTGCTGAACTTGGCTGGAGAGATTTTTCTTATAATCTTTTATTTCATTATCCAGATATGACTCATAAACCTATACAAAGTAAATTTAATAAATTTCCATGGATTAAAAATGCTAAAAATTTATCATTATGGCATAATGGTAAAACTGGTATTCCAATTGTTGATGCTGGAATGAGACAACTATATAAAACAGGCTGGATGCATAATAGAGTAAGAATGATTGTAGGCTCGTTTCTAACAAAAAATTTATTGTTACACTGGAAAAATGGAGAAGATTGGTTTTTTGATACTTTAGTTGATGCTGACGTTGGGTCTAATTCTGCAGGTTGGCAATGGATATCTGGTTGTGGTGCAGACGCTAGTCCATATTTTAGAATTTTTAATCCAATATTGCAGGGTCAAAAATTTGATCCAGATGGTGATTATGTAAAAGAATTTGTTCCTGAGTTGAATAATATTCCAAAAAAATATATTCATAATCCTTGGGAGATGTCTATGGAGGATCAAAAGAAATATAATGTTGAGATTGGTACTTCATACCCAGCACCAATTGTAGATTTAAAAGAAACAAGAAATAGAGCACTATCAGCGTTTAAAACTATTAGTTGATGTGAGAGAAAAAATAGCAATTATTGGTTCTGGTATTTCAGGAATAAGTGCAGCTTACCTTTTGTCTTCTAAATATGATGTTTATTTATTTGAAAAAAATAATAGATTGGGCGGACATACAAGAACTATATATGTTGAAGAATCAACAAAGACAATCCCAGTCGATACAGGGTTTATTGTATTCAATGAAAATAATTATCCAGATTTAACAAATTTTTTTAAATTACTTGATGTGAAATGCAAAAATTCAGATATGTCTTTTGCCGTCTCAAATCAAGATCCTCAAATTGAATATAGTGGCAAAAATATCTTTTCTCTTTTTGCTAATTTTAGAAATGTATTTTCTTTTAATTTTTTTAAAATGTTATTTGAAATAAGAAAACTTTATTTATTATGTAATAGCTTGAATGTTAGTGATTTAGAGCAAACTAAAACCTTAAATGATTTTTTAAAAACTAATAATTTTTCAACATACCTAATAAATTATCATATTTTACCTATGATATCATCTATATGGTCAAGCAATATAAGTGATGTAAAAAATTTTCCTCTCATAACATTCATTAATTTTTTTAAAAATCATGCTTTATTTAATTTAAAAAAAAGACCACAATGGAAATACGTAGAAGGGGGAAGTAACGAATATATAAAAAAAATTATTAATAAAAATGTTTTTGAGTATGAAACAAATTTCAAAATTAAAAAAATTATTAGAGAAAATAGTAAAATTAAAATAGAAGATGAGAAAAATAATATATTAGAATTTCATAAGGTAATATTCGCAACCCATGCAAATCAAGTATTGGATATTTTGGAAAAACCAACAGAAGAAGAAGTAAAAATATTTTCACAATTTAAATATTCAACTAACTCAGCAATACTTCACTCCGATCACTCTTTGATGCCTAAATCAAAAATTGCTTGGTCAAGTTGGAATTTTTTAAATAAGCAATCATCTTCTAAATTTACTTTAACTTACTGGATGAATTTCTTGCAAAAATTACCAACTAAACAAAATTATTTTGTAACTGTTAATCCATATAAAAAGCCTAAAAATATAATTAACGAAACAACATTTAATCATCCAATATATACTACTGATACTATTTTAGCTCAAAAAAATGTTATGGAAATTCAAGGAAAGAATAATACATTTTTCTGTGGAGCTTACCTTGGATATGGTTTTCATGAAGATGGCATTCAATCATCTTCTTATATTTGTAAATTATTAAATTGTGATTTACCTTGGAAGAGAGAAAAAAATTTTTATAATAGATTGCAAATTAATTTTAAATGATTTCTCAAATACTATTATCTAGCATTATACATAAAAGATTTATTCCATTTAAACACACATTTAAATATGAGGTACCAAGTCTATTTATTAATTTGGATAATCTTGATCAATTAAGTAAAAACTATAAACTTTTTTCATTAAACTCTTTTAATCTTTTTTCTATTTATGAAAATGATCATGGATATAGAGACAAGAGGTCAATAAAGACATTCGTTAAAGATTCCCTCTCTAAATTTAATATTAAATATAAACATCTTAATATAATGATATTATGTTTTCCAAGAATTTTGGGATATGTATTTGATCCCTTATCAATTATATATTGTTATGATGATAAAAAATTAATATCTATTTTCTATGAAGTCAAAAATACGACTAATGAACAACATACCTATATTTTTAAAGGAAATGTAAATTTTGAAGATTTTAAATTATCTCATGAATGTGCAAAGCAGTTTTATGTATCCCCATTCATAGAAATGGAGGCAAATTATAAATTTTTTAATCGAATGCAAAAAGATAAAATAAATATTAATATTGATCTTTATGATAAAAATAATAAAAAAGTTCTAACAGCTACCCAGCATGGTAAATTTATAGATTTTAACTCAAAAAATATGTTTAAATTTTTATATTATAATCCACTTTTTGGTCTTAAGGTAATGGCTGGAATTCTTTATGAGGCTTTAAAAATTATTTATAAAGGTGGCAAATATTATGCACGAAAAAAGAAACCTAATGATACAGTTAGTTTTGAAGGTAATTTTTAAATGAATTTTTTTAAAACAAATTTTGATAAAACTGTCGAAAAATTATTAGTAAACTTTTTATCTAAAATTCGATATGGAAAATTAACAGTCCATTTTCCTACTGGTGAGCAGAGAGTTTTTTTTGGAAAAGAGCAGGATATATCTGCAAGTATCAAAATTTATAATTATAATTTTCTAAATTTAATTTTTAAAAAAGGCGCTGTTGGTTTTGCAGAAGCTTATATGAATGGTTACTTTTCAAGCACAGATTTAACTAATTTATTACTATTATCTCACAAAAATGAGAGTTATTTTTTAAAGAGTATAAATACTAATCTTTTTTTTACAACCTTTGCCAAATTAAAACATTTTTTAAATAACAATTCAAAATCACAAAGTAAAAAAAATATTAAGTATCATTATGATTTAGGCAATAATTTTTATGAAAAGTGGTTAGATAAAACCATGACCTATTCTTCTGCTCTTTTTGATAATAAGAATACCAATCTATCAGATGCACAATTTAATAAATATAGAAAGATTGCTGAAACTTTATCATTAGACTCAAATTCTAAAACATTAGAAATTGGATGTGGATGGGGCGGGTTTTCAACATTTGTAGCAAAAAAGTATAATTGTTCAGTTGATGCTATAACTATTTCTAAAGAACAATACGAATATGCCTCTAAAAAAATTCAAAATGAAGGGCTATCTGAAAAAGTATCAGTGATATTTAGGGATTATAGGGAGATTAAAAAAAAATATTCCAATATTGTTTCAATTGAAATGTTCGAAGCTGTTGGGAAAAAATATTGGCATAACTACTTTGACACTATCCATAATTCATTAAATGACGGTGGTATTGCTGCATTACAAGTAATAACAATTGATGAAAAAAAGGCTAAAGATTATCAAAACAGACCAGATTTTATTCAACAATATATTTTTCCTGGAGGAATGCTACCAACCAAAAAACAATTTGAATATTCCGCTAAACAGGTTGGGTTAAAATGTATTGAAAATTTAAGTTTTGGAGGTTCTTATGCAAAAACGCTAAAATTGTGGAACAATCAATTTCAGAAATCTTGGCATGACTTATCAAAGATTGGTTTTGATATTAAATTTAAAAGAATGTGGGAATTTTACTTATCTTATTGTGAAACAGGGTTTTCTAATAGCTCAACCGATGTTTCTCATTTTCTGATTCAAAAATAGTTATGCAAAAACTAAAAATATTTTTAGTCTTAACTGGTTATCAAATAACTTGGTTAGCTTGTGTATTTGGTGAAACAAAATTTTCCTATCCATTTTTAGGCCTTTATATAGGAATTGTTTTTTTTTTGATTTATTTTTATCTTTGCCAAAATAAAAAAAAATTTTTAAAAATTTCTTTCTCTATTGCAGTTCCGGGATATTTCTTTGATACATTTATGGTTTATTTTGAAATATATGAATTTAATACTTTAGCTAAATTTGGTACTTTGCCATTATGGATGATTATATTGTGGTTAAGCTTCAGCACTCTTTTTGACGAGGTTCTTTATTTTTTAAAAAATTATAAACTTTTTGGAATTTTCTTAAGTGGTATATTGGGCCCACTAACTTATTATCTTGGTGAACCAATTGGAGTTTTAAATATAAATAACTATAGTATTTTTTTTATCTCAATGATTTTTTTTTGGATTTTCTTGATGATCTATTATTTAAACTATGTTACAAATTTTAATAAGCAATTAACTATTTAATAAAATTATTTAAAACATTAGATGTGATTTTACTGATATTATTATTATAATTATTAAAACTAAGACTTCCTGACCATGCTATTGACCCAGTTGCAAAATTTTTTGAACCAGAATTTTTTTTAAAATATACTAAATCAGCTTTTACATTAGGGTTTTGACTACCTGATTGATTTGGCATGTTTACTCCAATTTCTTCAGTAACACCTAAATATAAATCAGAATGATTTTCTGATGTAGCCAAAATATAACAATTCTTAGGGCTTCCAAGATTTTGATCATATCTATCTAGTTCTAAACCTGCTGCACCACCACCAACTAAACCAAAATCTCCTAAAATTTCATCTTCAACATTATCAAATATAAATTCAACTTCTTTTAAATAGCTTTGTTTTGTTCTTCTATAATATGAAGAAACATCAAAACCCTGACCACTAAATCCAATACCAAGTAATTTATTTGGAGCTCTGCCTAAGCGTCTCCATAAACCTCCATATTCTCCATTAAAACTATGATAATATTCTCCAGCCTCAGCTTCCCAAGATCGAACCCCTCCTTCAGCTCTTCGAACTTCAATTATCCCAGGAAATTTTTTATCCCAAACGATTCTCCAGTACCATCCGTTTCCTCCTAAATACATTAAATTACCACCCATGGATTGATATTTATTTATTGAATCCCAACACTTTGTGGAATGATACTCAGGATGACTTGAAGTTAAAATAACTTTATAATCTTTTATAATGTCAATTCCTTCTTTTTCTAAATCTTCATCTGTAATTGTATCATACTCATAATTTTTATGTTCTAGCCAATCAATTATATGAGTATCAGCATTGAATTGCCATAAACCAGATCCAACGCCACCATTTGAAGAGCTATATTTTGGTCTCATATTTAAAATTGGCCTTAGTCTAGAAGAATAACATACGCCACTTCCATCAGAGTGTGTGTCATAAGTCGACAAACCAAATTCACGATGTTTATCAAGAAAAATATCTTCTTTTTGCAAAACAGTTAACCTTCCCATTAACATTTCATAATTTTGACCATTTATAGCGTTGTGATCATTAGCGTAAGCAATATAACTTGCAGTTGGTACTAAAAATAAAATTTTGTTTTTTTTGGATCTTTTGCTCGGTATTATTGTAAATGGTATATAATCTTCATTATTATTATTATCATAAACATGAGCACAATATAAGCCACTCTTAATACCTTCGGGCACAATCCAATCAAATGTTTTTTTCCATTTTGCATCATAAATATCATCATCATGAAAATGTATTGCACTATAGTGTGATGGCTTATGTTTCCAATTAAATTCTTCACCATCCCATAAAACACCCTTCATTGCCCTAGCTGGAAAATTAACTGTATAACCGTCCAGTTTGTGAGGACCTTTATCTATAATTTTATCTGACGAAATATGCTTAGCAAAATCCCAATATATTATTTTTTTTAACTTAAGGTTCAAACCAGGATTTTTAGCTATATAAGATATTGTTGAATGAGATACATGTTTAGCAAAAAATTTTGGATTATCAATTTTTCCATTAAAATTATTAAAATTTTTAATTATACCTTGCTTGTTTTTAATAACTGATGAAGCTATACCTATATTCTTACTTAATTTAAAAATTTTTCTTATTTGTGTCTTTGTTCGTATTTCATAACTTGTATTTTCATGATTTATAGGAAACTGGAATAAATCGATTCTATTATTTTCCTTTAAAAAAGTAAACCCAATTAAGTACCAGTTTTTTTTTACGAATTTATTTTTCAATGAAACTAACCTTTTATTTTCTAAGTTTAGTTCTAAACAAAAATTTTTATTAATTAACAAATCAAATGAATTATTTGGATAATTACCTGATGTTACTATAGATTGATTCTTTTTATTATTTAAGGTTGGCATAATAAAAGCCATAAAAGTAAAATCTTTTAGGAGTTTAATTTCTTTTTTTAATGGAATATAAATATAAGAGCCTGAATATATTTTCTGATTTATTGCCTTATATTTTTTGACATCATATTCTACAACTTTTTCTTTAAAACCCGGTCCTTCAGGATTAGTATCGCCTTGTATCAATTTAACAAATCTTGAATTAATGAACTTTATTTCTGGGTCACAAGATATCATAAAAGATATTTTATCTTTTGGTCTTACACTTAATGCATCTGAGTAACCTACTATTTTTTTTTCAATCATTTTGTTATTTTGTGCGGATTTTGAATACGTATCTTTCCGCATCCTCTAAATTTTTAAAAAATTTATTTATTTTCTTTGGTGGAACTCCTCTTTCTCCAGACATTTTTGCTAGTTGCCATAATTTAAATGGTTTAACGCATATTAAACAATATTTATTTTTGGTTTTGATTGATCGCAAATTATTTAATAATTTTAATATCTCTAAATTGTGTTTGGCAAATGGTTGTTTTAAAAATTCCTTAAATAGTTTATTTTTTTTTAAATTTTTTTCCATATCTTATAAAAATACATGAAATTTGACATAAAAGTTAAAAACTTAATAAAATCAATATACAACATTTGTCTAAAATTATAAATTTATATATCTGAAATAAAAAATCATGTCATATATACTCCACCAGTAACATTTATAGCTTGGCCTGTCATAAAATCTGAAGAACTACCAGCTAAAAATAATACAACTTTTGCAACATCGTCAGGTTCTTCAAGTCTTCCAAGTGGTGTTTGTGAAATATATTCATCTATAACTTCATTTTTTGTCATAGATCTAATTTTTGACTCCCATTCAATTTCTCTTTCTTGCATTGAGGTCTTAACAAATCCAGGACAAACTGCATTTATTCTAATACCAAATTTTGCAGTTTCTCTGGCAGCAGATTGTGTAAATCCTATTACAGCAAATTTACTTGCTGAATAATGAGATAATAATGGAGCACCAACTTTTGCTGCTAAAGATGCCGTATTAACTATTCTTCCTTCTATATTATTTTTTTTAAAGTGTACTATGGCCTCTTGATTAGTTAAAAAAACTCCTTTTGTATTGACATTAAAATTATGATCCCATTCATCTTCTGTTAAATCTTCAATCTTATTCATTGAAGAAACACCAGCATTAGAAACTAAGATATTATAATTACCAACAATAGCATTTATTTTACTAAATATTTTTTTGATTTCATTTTTTTTAGTAACATCAAGTTTGAAATAATAACTTTTATTCTTACACTCACTAGCAGTTTTCTTTGCATCATCTAAATTTAGATCTGTAACACATACAGTTGCATTTAATTCAGAAAATTTTTTGGAAATTGATTTTCCAATACCATTCCCTCCACCAGTAACTATGACAATTTTATTTTTAAACATCTTATAGATAATAATTAAAGTATTTTTGAAATTATAGCTAACAAGAAAATTTTAAGCAACTTGTTATTTTAATTTATTCTAGTAATACATATTTTAAGCCAATATCTAATAACAATATTTAAAAACAAAATTGAAAGAAAAACTTTTTTAATCTTCATATTGCTGCTTAAAAATATATTTCAACCGTAGTATTTTTTAAGATTTTGAACAATTAGCGTCTATTTATTTTAAAAAGTTAGAAAACCTAATATTTTATAATTGTTATAATTTCAAATTTATAGAAAATTTAAATTTATAGATTAGCTTTCTTGATCTATTTTTTTTGATCTTGTTCTATTAAGAGTTTTCTCTAAATCTTTGTATGAACATAGGCCAACATCCATTGGGCTTTTTGTTTCAAGCACAGCTTCTCTATAAGTTCCATTTCTTATTGCCTCAACTGTATTTTTAGTTGAACTAGTAAGTTTTGCAATTTGTGAGCTTGTTAACTCTGTTGGATATCTTTTTATTAGCCAAAGGATGGCATATGGCTTTTCTTGTCTTAATGATAGTGGTGTGTATTTTGTATCTTTTTTTCTAGGAGGCAGGTCTTCAATTACTGAAGATTTGATCAAGTTCAAGCTTGTATTAGTATCAGTTTCACACCTTTTAATTTCTTCTTGAGTAAGTTGATTATTGTCAATAGGATTATATCCTCTCATTCCAACTGCTACATCACCATCAGCAATACCTTGGACTTCTAATTCATGTAATCCACAAAACTCAGCTATTTGCTTAAAAGTTAAACTTGTATTCTCAACAAGCCATATAGCTGTTGCTTTTGGCATAAGTGGATATTTCATAATTTTTCCTTATAATGTAAAATACTAATATAGAAATAAAATAATTAAAGTTATGATAGATTTTTTGGAAATAGATGAAAAGAAAAAGAAAATTAAAACTCTTGATCTAAATGACTTAAGTGTTGAAGAATTAAACCTTTATTTAGAAGAATTAAAAAAGGAAATTGAAAGGGTTAAAAAAGAAGTGGAAAATAAGCGTAATACTAAAAAAGAGGCTGAAAAGTTTTTTAAGTAATTTATTTAATCTTCAGGCCCTTAAATCTTTTTTGAAATCTAGCTACTTGACCTTCAGCTTCATTTAAACTAGACTTACCACCTGTCCAAGCAGGGTGTGATTTTGGGTCAATTTCAAGTTTTAATGTTTCCTCTTTTTTCCCCCATGTTGAACGTGTTTTAAAAGTGGATCCATCTGTCATTAATACATTTATTTCGTGATAATCCGGATGTATTTTTTTTTTCATTTGGAGACTTATATTTATTTAAGATTTATTGTAAAGAGAGTTTTCCTACTAAATCATTATGAAGATAATTGTTAGAAGCTAAAATATCTCTATCTTTTGTTGTCCATTTATTGCCATTTAGTTTAGAGATTTTTCCTCCAGCCTCAGTAACTAGCAAGATTCCTGTAGATATATCCCACAAATTTAGATCTTTTTCCCAAAAACCATCTAATTTTCCAGATGCTACATACGCAAGATCTAATCCTGCTGAACCTAATCTTCTTATGCCAGCACTCACTTTAAGTATTTCATCAATTTCTAAAAGATAGTCTTTGTAAATTCCATCTCCAAAAGGTAATCCTGTACCTATAAGGCAGTCAGACAAAATTTTTCTATTTGATACTCTTAACCTTCTATTATTACACCAAGCTCCTTGACCTTTAGAAGCCCAAAAAAACTCATTTAAGATTGGGTTGTAAATAATACCATCAGTTATTTCGTTTGCAGTCATTTTCGCTATTACCAAACTTACGTGAGGAATTCCATGTATGAAATTTGATGTTCCATCAATTGGATCAATTATTATTGTATTTTCATCACCCTTTATTGTCCCACTTTCTTCAGTAATATAACTATAATCAGGATAATAATATTTTAAAGTCTCTATAATACTCTTTTCTACTTTAATATCTGCATTAGTAACAAAATCTCCAATCGATTTAGATTGGATTTGCAGATTTTCTACTTCACCAAAATCTCTTATGAGAATTCTCCCTGCTTTTTTTGCAGCTTTTTCAAAAATATTAATGACTGCTGGTTGCATTAATTTTTCGATTTTTCTATATAAGAACCATCAATAGTACTAACTACAATCTTATCATTAACATTGATGAATTGTGGAACATTAGTTTTTATTCCTCTTTCAAGAATCGCCGGTTTGTAAGAGGAGGCTGCTGTTTGACCTTTTACAACACCCTCAGTTTCTATTACTTTCAAAGCAATACTGTCAGCAAGTTCTAATCCTACTGCTTTATCATCATGAAATTGAATAACAACATCGTCATTTTCGATTAAAAACTTTGATTGATTATTTTCGATTAAATCTGAACCTAACTCAATCTGTTCATATGTTAATGTATCCATAAATATAAATTTCTGATCGTTCTCATACAGATATTGAAATTTTTTTTCATTTAGTATTGCTCTTTCAACAGACTCAGATGATCTGAATCTTGTATTCATTTTGGTGCCAATTCTAATATCTTTGAGTTCTACTTGAATGTATGCCCCTCCTTTGCCAGGCTGCGTATGTTGGGTTTTTAATACCTTCCAAAGTTTATTGTCAATTACTAGTATATTGCCAACTTTAACTTCATTTCCATCAATTTTCATAAATCACTTTATTTAAAAAACTTTCTCTACAATAAATTTTGGATTTAATACAACCTTATTTTTTTTTGAAATATAATTAATCTTCTTTAAGATATTTTTATTAGATTTCAATTTTAAATAATCAATGTCTTCATTTAAAAGCAATAAAGAGAGACCTGAGTTTTTTCCACTATCTATATAAAACTTTATAGAAACGCCACTAAATTTTTTTTTGGTCAAATTAATAAGTGTTTTTAACCAATTTATTCCTAGACCATCAACTAAATAATTTTCAATAAAAATAATTATAATTTTTTGTTTATTTTTTTTTTCTTTAATCAGTTTTACTAATTGAAAAAAATTATTAATCGCATAACATTTTTTTTTTGTCACTTTATAAATTTTTGTAAATCTAACAAGGTGTCTATCATTCTATTAGAAAATCCCCATTCGTTGTCATACCACGCTAAAACTCTACAGAATTTTTCTTTTACAACTTGTGTTTGGCTTATATCAAATACAGAGCTACTTGAATTATGATTAAAATCGATTGAAACTAGAGGCAATGAGTTTGTTGTCAGAATTCCATTTAATTTTTTAGTTTTTGAAGCTTGGAGAACTATAGAATTAATTTTTTCTGGACTAGTTTTTTTCTTACTTACAAATGTAAGATCTATAAGTGAGACATTAGGAGTAGGTACTCGAATAGCTGTTCCATCCAGTTTACCTTTTAATTTTGGTAAGACTAGACTCAAAGCCTTTGCCGCTCCTGTAGAAGTCGGAATCATTGACTCAGCTGCAGCCCTTGCTCTTCTAAAGTCTGAATGGGTTTGATCTACAGTTCTTTGATCACCTGTGTAACTATGAATTGTTGTCATGAAACCACTTTCAATTCCTAATTTTTCATCAAGAACCATTGCTAAAGGAGCAAGACAGTTAGTAGTACAAGATCCGTTTGAAATTACGTTATGATTTCTTTTAATGGTATCGTTATTTACACCTTGAACAATTGTGGCATCTACATTTGAAGCTGGTGCTGAAATAATAACTTTTTTTGCTCCTGCATTTAAATGAGAAATTGCCTTCTCTTTTGAAGTAAAAACACCACTACATTCAAGAACAACATCTACCTTGAGTGATTTCCAAGGAAGGTTGTTTGGATCTCTTTCGGAATAAAAATTAATTTTATGTTTACCAATTTTTAATCCATTTTTTATTGAACTAATCTCATCTTTAAGAATACCGTGTACACTGTCATATTTAAGTAAGTGAGCACTGCTCTCAACGCTTCCTAATTCATTAATAGCTACAATATTTATATTTTTAGGGTTTTTTTCTAATAAAGCTCTAAAAACAAGTTTTCCAATTCTTCCAAATCCATTTATTGCAACTTTCATAATTCTCCTTTTTATAAAGTTTTAATTATTTTTTCAATTATGTAATCATCTGTTATCTTAAAGTGCTTATATAAATCTTTGTATGGACCGCTTTCACCAAAAGTTGACATACCAACAAAATTTTCATTTTTAATATATTTTTCCCAACCATTTATTACTCCGGCCTCAATTGCAAAAATAGGTTTATTTCCTAAAATTTCATTTTTATAACCATCATCATTTTTCTCAAACAATTCAAATGAAGACATGCTTACAACTCTTATCTTTAAATTATTTTTTTCAAAAAGTTTATTTGAAGCAGAGCAAGCAATCTCAACTTCAGAACCAGAAGATAAAATTGTTGCATCGTATTCTTTAAAATCTCTTATTTTATAAGCACCTTTATTTACAAGATTTTCTTTTCGATTATCTTTTTGTAACATGGGTAGATTTTGTCTTGTTAAAACTAAGATTGTTGGTCCAGTATTGGTGATTGCACATTCCCAAGCTTCTATAGTTTCAATAATATCACAAGGCCTAATGACTGTTAAATTTGGTATAGATCTTAAAGATGCAAGATGTTCAACAGGTTGATGGGTTGGTCCATCTTCTCCTAATCCTATTGAGTCATGCGTCATTACATAAATAACTGGTATATTCATAATAGCTGATAACCTAATTGAAGGTCTGCAATAATCGGTAAACACCAAAAATGTTCCTCCGTATGGAATTAAACCTTTATGCAAAGCAATGCCATTCATTACTCCAGCCATTCCATGTTCTCTGATGCCATAATGAATATAATTTCCTTTAAAATTATTAGATGTAATTACATTCATATCTTTTGCCTTAGTGTTATTTGATCCAGTAAGATCAGCAGATCCACCAATAAGATTTTTTTGATAGTTTGAAATTAAATTTAGCGCTAGCTCACTAGATTTTCTTGAAGCACAATTTGTTTTATTATTAAAATGCTCAGATTTTAATTCACTAAGTTTTTCTGGAATTTGATGATCAATTTTTTGATAAAAACTATCTTTAAAATTTTTACTTTCAATTAATTCTTTGTTTTTTGATAACCATGATTTTCTTGATTCTTCATTTCTTTTATAGAAACTTCTCCACTCACCTAATAAATCATCTGGAATTTCAAATGGCGGATAATTCCATTCTAATTTTTTTCTTGTTAAACTAATTTCATCTTCACCAAGAGGTGAACCATGTGATGAAGCTGAACCCTCTTTGTTTGGAGAGCCAAAACCAATTTTAGTTTTACAAGATATAATTGTTGGAGCATCATTTTTTTTTGCTTGAGTTATAGCTTGATCAATTTCCTCATATTTATGACCATCTACTTCAATTATATTCCAATTATAAGCTTCAAATCTTTTTTTCACATTGTCTGAAACTGAAAGATCTGTTGATCCATCGATAGAAATAGAATTATTATCAAAAAACATAATAAGCTTACTTAATTTTAAATGTCCTGCGAGACTACACGCTTCATGACTTAAACCTTCCATTAAGCATCCATCTCCAGCAAAAACATAAGTGTAATGATCGAATAATTCTTTTCCATAATTATTTGATAATTTTTTTTCCGCTAATGCCATTCCAACTGCATTTGCTAAACCTTGAGATAAAGGCCCAGTAGTTGTTTCTATCCCTTCTGCACTTCCATATTCTGGGTGACCTGCAGTTTTATTATGTAATTGTCTAAAATTTTTAATTTGATTAATGTCAATGTCTTTATATCCTGTTAGATACAAACAAGAGTATAGAAGCATTGAGCCATGCCCATTTGAAATAATTAATCTATCTCTATCAATCCACTCCGGATCATTCGGATCAAACTTTAAGTGGTTTTTATAGAGAATTGTTGCGATATCAGCCATACCCATAGGCATACCAGGATGACCAGATTTTGCTTTTTCCACTGCATCCATTGATAAAAATCTGATACAATTTGATAATTGTCTTAGATTGTTGATATTATTTAAATTATTCAAATACTTACCTTTATGGTTGATATAAAATTATTTAATATGGGTTCATTACAGTGACAATTATAAAATTACAAACTATAAAATTATAATGGAAATTCAAAAAAAAATTACAGTTCTAAGCGAAAACTTAAGCAATCTAAGATCAGCTTTAGAAGATTTTAGGGACCATCATATTTCCAAAAAAGAAAAAATTAAAAATCTTGAAAATGAAATTAAAAATTTACGAAAACAAATGTCCGAGTATATTGATGAATTGGAACTTCTAATTAAGAAATAACCATGCCTTTTTATAAGACAAAAATTTTAAATAGAGAAATATCATTAGAATATGAAAAAAAAGATGAAAAAAAAATAATAGATTCAATAAATTTAATTAATGAAAAAATTGATGATAAATTACAAAATCCAAAATATTCTAATGGAAAAATAAGTGATACTATATTGTTATCACTTCTCTCTATCGAGCTTCAGGCAGCGCTTTTAGAAAAATTAAATTTAGAAAGAAGTTCAGAAGTAAATGATGCCAAGAATGAAGAATATCTAAGGAACAATTTAGAACTTAAAGACAAAATACTAAAGCTACAAAATGAAAAAAAA
>CACAAZ010000004.1 GCA_902530685.1 uncultured Alphaproteobacteria bacterium
ATCTTCGTGTGAATAAAATCCTCCATATTTACTATACCCACTCCCATAAAATGGAGGTATTTTCATATTGTAACCTCTATATGAACCTTCACTTATTAGCTCAGGATATTTTTTTATTTCGACCCTCCAAGCTTCATTATCAGTTAAATGCCAATGAAATCTATTTAATTTAAAGAGTGACATGTAATCTAGAATTCTTTTAATCTCTTCAATTGAATAAAATTGTCTTGCACAATCTAAATGCATTCCTCTCCAAGAATATTTAGGTTTATCGTGAATTTCACAAATAGGTAATTTATATTTATAGAAATATATAATCTGAATTAGTGTCATTGTTGCATAATACTTTCCACCATAATCATGATATGCAATGTCAATTTTATTTTTGGTAATTTTAATAAAATATTCGTCTTTATTCATTGCAACTTTTTTAAAGACTATTGGAAAACCACCGCTGCTAGAAAAATTAATATTTAGTTTAGATATCAGGTTTTGTGTATTATTTATAATATCTTCACCATTCATTATTTTAAAATTTGTATTTAAAATCTCAAAATAATTATTTTTTATAAGTAATTTTGTTGGTTGAGGAATAATTGGAATAAATTTTTCAATAACTTTTTGATCATATTTAATCTTTTTTATTTCATTTTCAAAAAAAACTTCTCCAACTTTTAAATTTTGATATTCATCATTTTTATTAATTAGAAATGCACCTTCAGGTCCACATGATTTATTATACGATCCTATTTTTGTACTCTGTAAATTGATTATTATAATATTATCTTTGATATCTAGCTCATAATATCTTCCAATTTGTTTTAAAATCTTTGCGCCTTCAATAGATTTAATAGAATATACTAATGAAAAACATAATTTGAAATTTCTTCCCAAAATATTTTTACTTAAGTCTAATTTAAGTTGATTTTTTTTGGTAAATGATGGATTGATCTTAAATAACATTTATTTTTTATGGGATTTGAAACGATATATAACCATAAACCTCTAGTAAAAGAAAGTGCAAATGCACGTGTAAATTTAATTGGAGAGCATACTGATTATACTGGAGGATACGTGATGCCTACATTACTAGGCTTCGAAAACACTATTGAACTAGCGAGAAATGATGAAAAAAAATTCATAGTATTTTCCGAACATTTTAATGAGAAAAAAATATTTAATGATTTTACTAAATCTATAAATAATGATTGGTCTGATTATATAAAGGGATGTTTTTTTGTATTTTTTAACGAATATAAAAATATTAAATTAGAACACTTCAAAATTTGTATTTCATCCAATATTCCTTTGGAAAGAGGAATATCCTCATCTTCAGCTTTATGTGTATCTACGTTGAAAGCATTAAATACATACTTTAATACTCAGATAGAAAAAAAACATCTTGCAAAATTGGCAAAAAAAGTTGAGCATGATTACATTGGTGTTTCAGGTGGAATTATGGATCAAATGGTTTCTTCTATTGGAATTCATGGTAAAGCCTTTTTTTTAAATTGTCTCAATCTAGAATATGAACTTATAGATTTTCCATCAGATTGGAAATTTTGCCTTATTGATTCTGAAGTACAAAGAAATTTAAGAAGTAGTTCATATAATGATCGTTTTAGTCAGTTAAAGTTAGCTGAAAAAGAACTTAATGTTGAATATTTAGGAGGTGTTGAATTAAGTAAGTTTAATTCAGATAAAATATCAAGTCCGACAGTTGTAAAACGAGCTAGACATGTTGTAACTGAAAACAATAGAGTTAAAGAGGCTAAAGAATGTTTATTAAAAGATAATATATATCAATTTGGTAAATTAATGATTGAGAGTCATAACTCATACTCAAAAGATTTTGAAGCATCTACATATGATGTTGATGAAATTGTAAAAAAATCAATAAAATGTGGGGCTTTAGGAGCAAGATTAACAGGTGGTGGATTTGGAGGTTTTACTGTGTCTCTAATAGAAAAAAATAAATTTTCAGATTGGTATAAAAAAATTAATAAATATTATCCTCAAGAAAAAATATTTGAAGTATAAATTATTTTAACAACCTTCTTAATTTACCTTCAGTAGAATCATGATCAATATAACATCCTTGTAAATGTCTAAATCCAGTATTGGGGTCAAATTTTGTTCTTCCGTGCAATGTTCGTAGATTATCAAACATAGCAATCATACCTTGAGACAATCTAAACTTAATTTTAAATTGATCAGAATTACAAAGTTCATACATACATTTTCTAGCTCTGTAAAAAGTTTTTAATTTATCTTCTTCTAAAAGTGGTACATAATCCAACCTTCCACTAAAACTAATTTGCTTAAACTCACCATCATCATTAAGTTCAATAAGTTTGGATTTGTTTTCTAATATAACATCAATATCAGTAAACTTAAAATTTACATTTGTCTTAGTCAAAATATCATAAAATTCTTTATTGTTTTTTTTTAAATATTCAGCAACACTAAAACCATCAACTAAACTTGAATCACCACCTATTGATTCATTTGCTATACAATGTAAGAGTTGAATACCAGGAACTGGTTTGCGATATGGATTATCAGAATGTGATTTTAATTCTAAAGCTGTATATGCTAAATCATTAGGATTAGGTTTTGACACTACATTAAATAACTTTCCCCAATTAGTAGTACGAACTGGACCAATTTTTTCAGCAAAACTTAATACTTCATTTTCTATAGCTTGCGTATTTTCTATTATTACATATCCATACTCGTAGAAAGTTTTTAACATTTGGGTAAGGTTATGTGAATTTTCAAAAATTTTATTATCATCAAATAATTGTAAAGTGTCGCTTTTATTCCAAATTTTTTTTTTTGGTATAACATCAATGGAATTGATTTCTTGATATAAGTCATCAATATTAATCTTACCTTTAATACCATCAGAAAATTTAATACGTAAAAAATTATCGTTAATTGAATAATCATCTATCATTAGATTCTCATCTAGTAATGAAGGCTCATATAATCTTTGAAGATTATTAGGGTCAATAAATTGATCACCTGATAGTCTTTCTCGTAGCCATAAAGAAGGAAGATCAATTCCTTTTAATAAGCTGTTATTAATTCTTATACTTTTTAAACTCATAAATAAATTATATATCTATTTAAGAAAAAGTTAATTTATAAAAATAATAAAATTTATTAAAATTGTTAATTAACAATCAAGAGTATTTATTTTTTCCCAATCTGTAATACCCTTTATATTACTGATCTTTGACGATTTAAAAAGATCAATTTCTTTTTTTCTAAGTTTTATATATGATTTAATTGTTTCTGAAGTAAATGAAGTATTCATCATTTTATTTTTGGATAATTTATTGAGAGCTACTTCTAAATTTCTGGGAAGTTTTTTTGCATTTTTAGCTTTATGAGATTCCTCATACATATTTATAAATTCTGGTTTACCAGGATTTATTTTATGATCCATTCCATCTATTCCAGCTGCAATTATTCCAGCTTGCAATAGATATGGGTTAGCAGAGCCATCCATAAGTCTAAGTTCAAATCTACCAGAATCTGGGATTCTGATCATATGTGTTCTATTGTTCCCTGAATATGTGATAGTATTTGGTGACCAAGTTGCTCCACTATCGGTAACTGGCGCATTAATTCTTTTATAACTATTTATCGTTGGATTAAACCAAGCAGACAATGCCTCAGCTGAATTTATTATACCTCCAATAAAGTGGTAACCACTTTTTGATAATCCAAGTTTGTCAGTAGTATCCAGAAATTTATTTTTTCCTTTACTATTCCATAAAGATACATGAGCATGGCATCCATTGCCTGTTTTATTTACAAAAGGTTTGGGCATAAATGTTGCCCTCATTCCATTTTTTTCAGCTAATGTTTTAACCATAAATTTAAAAAAAACGTGACGATCGGCAGTTGTCAAGCAATCAGAATAATCCCAGTTCATTTCAAATTGACCATTAGCATCTTCGTGATCATTTTGATAAGGACCCCATCCTAGTTTAATCATACAGTCACATATTTCTTTTATTAAATCATATTTTCTCATCAATGCTGATTGGTCATAACAAGGCTTAAAAGCTATATCTTTTTCATCAACTATTGATCTACCGTCTTGAGAAATTAAGAAAAACTCACATTCAACACCAGTTTTTAGAGATAATTTTTTTCTCTTTAAGCGTTCAATTTGATTTTTAAGCATAATACGAGGTGAGGAACTTACAGGCTTACCATTCATCCAAAGATCACCAGCTAGCCAGCCAACATCAGGCTGCCATGGTAATTGAATTAAGCTTGATGGGTCTGGAATAGATACCATATCTGGATCTGCAGGTGTCATATCGAGATAAGTTGCAAATCCTGCAAAACCTGCACCTTCCAACTGCATCTTTTTTATTACCTGAGATGGCACAAGTTTAGATCTTAATACCCCAAAAAAATCAACATAGCTTATTAAAAAATATTTAATTTTATTTTTTTTTGCAATTTTTGATAAATCAATAGCCATAACTATATTCTTTAATTCAATCTTAATAAATTAAACATTCTGTTTTGCAAATACATTATTCACCTAACAAAGAGTCATCTAGAATTTTAGTATCATATGCAGAATATGAATGCCATCCATTAACAGTTTGATCAAAATCAATAACACTACCAGTCATTAAACCTGACTCCTCTGAGCACATGAATGCTAATCCTCTAGCTACATCTATTGGCTTAGTTAATCTTTTAAATGGCACTTTGCTTTCATCTTTAGCTAGCCAATTTTCCCCTTTATTATGAACTCTAGTTTGAATATCATGCTCAGCAGGAGTATCAGTCCAGCCTATATTTAATGCATTAACTCTAATCTGGTGACCAGAAACTGAATTAGCAATATTTTTGGTCATTATTGCTAACGCAGCTTTTGATCCACTGTAAGCAACAATAAAAGGCATGCCACTATACATGGCCATAGATAGTACACTTGCAATAGTTCCTTTGTTTTTATCTCTAATCATTATTTTAATACTTTCTTGCATCAAAATAAATGGGGCTCTCGCATTAATACTAAAGTTTTTATCAAAATTTTCTATACTTGCACTTAAGATTGTTCCTCTTTCAGTATAGCCAGCAACATTGACTAAAGTATTAACAGTTCCAAATTCTTTGTCTGTTGATGAAACAATTTTTTTACAATCATCAACATTTGCTAAATCAGCTTTTACAAAAAGACATTTAGTTCCATAAGATTCAATTTCTTTTTTAACCTCTAAACCTTTCAGTTCTTGTCTTCCACAAATTGTTATAGCCTTAGCTCCTCTTGAAGCAAATAATTTTGCTGTCTCTGCTCCACTACCCTGAGTACTACCAGTTACTATAATAACTTTGTTTTTAAATTGATTTTTCTCACTCATTCAAAATTTATGTCAACTACTTTGCCAGAGTTTAAGCTTTCGTAGGCAGCATTTGCTAATATTAATGCTCTTCTACCATCTTCAAAAGAAACTTTGGGTTCCGTATTGTTATTAATCATAGCTACAAATTCCTCTAACTGTGTTTTATAAGCTTGCTCATATCTTTCAATAAAAAAGAATTGAACTGGATCTTTAGAGAAAGTTGATTCTTCAGAAAATCTCTCAACAGATGATTGAGTTTGATTGTTTGAAATTATCATACCCTTACTTCCAAATGCTTCTACCCTTTGATCGTAACCGTATACTGCTCTTCTTGAATTATTTATATGAATTAATACACCAGCTTTTGATCTCATTACAAGCATTGCAGTATCATGATCACCCACTTTTTTTGAATCTTCTGATACAAGTTGTTCACCAAATGCTGAAATTTTTTCAATAGGATCATTTCCAAGAATAAATCTACTTAAATCAAAATCATGAATAGTAGTATCCCTAAAAAAACCTCCTGCAGCTTTTAAATAATCTATTCCAGGAGGAGCTGGGTCTCTACTTGTTATTATCAACAATTCTAATTTACCAATTTCATTATTTTGTGAAGCTACTTTTACTTTTGCATGACTGTTATCAAATCTTCTATTAAATCCAATTTGGATTGGAACATTTTTATCTTTTATAAAATTTCTACATTCATCTACTTTTTCAATATTAAGATCTATAGGTTTTTCGCAAAAAACTGGTTTTTGAGCTTTTACAGCCAATGTTATAAATTCTACGTGAGTTGGAGTTGCTGAAGCTATAAAAATTGCATCCACATCATTACTATTTATTGCATCTTCAGGCGAAGTTGCTACTTTTGCACCTGTTTGGCCAGCTATTTCCTTTGCGAATTCAAGATTGATGTCATAAATGTATTGCACTCTACAATTAGGGTTTGCATCTATCATACTTGCGTGCATTTTACCTATTCTACCAGCGCCCATTAAGGCAATTTTAATCATATTATTTTTAGAACAGATTTAAAATATAAAATCAATAGTTAACTCTTTAATTTTATCCAGGCTCCATTTTTTTTTGATGATTTTTTTGCTGCACTCACAAAATTTATTCCTGCAATACCATCTTTGATGCCTGGGAAAATATTGTTTTTATTTTTTCGAATACTTTTATCAAGAATTGTGTCTGCAAATTCCGAGTATATGTTTGCAAAAGCTTCGAAAAAACCTTCTGGATGACCAGCAGCAACTCTAGATGATTTTAAGGATAAATTAGACACAGCCGCACTTGCCCTTGTAATAATTTTTGTTGGTCTATTTAGTTCCGTATATTTAAGATTGTTAGGATCATCTTGAAACCATTCTAATGCACCTTTATTTCCATATACTCTTATTTTTAAACCATTTTCACCACCAGTAGCAGCAGAAGAAACCCAAATAGAGGCTTTAGCTTTATTTTGCATTCTTAGGATTATAAAAGCATTATCATCTACTGTTAGTTGATCAGATAAAGTATCAACTTGTGCTAATAATTCTTTTACCTCTAATGATGTTACGAATCTCATAAGGTGATAAGCATGAGTACCAATTTCTTGTAATATCATAGACTCACCACTAATTTTTTTATCCAATCTCCACTTTAAAACATTTCTTTCTTCATTTTTTTTCAATCCAACTGTATATCCTTGAGGATATTCAACATTTATAAGATGTATCTTTCCTATTTTACCATTATCAATTAAATATTTAGCTTCTCTTAACATTGGGTATGCTGAATAATTATGAGTAAGAGCAAAAACCATATTATTTTTTTTAATTACTTTTTCAAGCAATAGAGCTTCATTTAACGTAGCTGTCATAGGTTTGTCACAAATCACATGAATTTTTCTATTAAGAAATTCTTTAGCAATTTTATAATGATAACCTGCTGGAGTCATAATTCCAATAGCTTGAATCCCATCACTTCTTTGTGACTCTTTTTTTGCCATTGTTAAAAAGTCAGCATAACAACGGTCTTCACTTATACCTAAAGAAATACCAAATTTTTTTGATTTTGATTTATCTGTTGAAAACACTCCTGCAACTGTTTCAAACTTGTTATCAAATCTTGATGCAAGTCTATGAGTATAGCCTATAAACGAATTTGGGCCACCTCCTATAAAACCAATTTTAATTCTTTTGCTACTATTAAGAGTATCACCTCTCAGTAAATTCAATCGTCCAAATGCTAGTTTTTCTTTTTTCTTTTTCATTGATTCACATCACCTCCATCAACAACATAACTTTGTGCTGAACATCCTGAGCTTTGATCAGATGCAAAAAATAGAACTACCTTAGCAATATCTTCTGGCGTTAACATTCTCTTAATAGATTGTCTTTTAAGATTATCCTCAATAATTTCAGGTGTAAGCCATAATTTTTTTTGTCTTTCTGTTGCAATCCAACCTGGCACAATACAATTAACTCGTACGTTATGCTCACCTAAATCTTTTGCCAAAGATCTTGTTAAGCCCATTATTGCTGATTTCGCAGTTGTATAAGCTGGCATACCGCCAATTCCTTTCATCCAAGAGTAACTGCCAATGTTAACTATAGAACCATTACCTAATTCAGACATATCTTTGTATACTGACTGACTAGCAAAAAAGAAATGTCTTAAGTTAACATTCATTCTATCATCCCAGAATTCAGGAGTAACTTCATCGATTGTATGTCTTTGATCATTTGCTGCATTGTTTACTAAAACTGAAATTTTTCCTAGATTACTTTTAATATTAGAAATGGATTTTTTTAATTGATCAATATTTTTTAAATCACATTTTTCAAAAACAGCTTCATATTTATATTCTTTAAAATCTTTAATTAGTTTTAATGCTCCTTCTTCATCAATATCTAAGAAAGCTACTTTTGATCCTTGTTCCAAGAATTTTTTAACTATTGTATGACCAATGCCTGTAGAACCTCCACTTATTAAAACAACTTTGTCTTCTAAGGATGGATATTTTACAATTTCTGAATTCATTTTTTAATGATAATTTAAATTCTTTATGCTACTTTAATCACAATGTTCAACATAATCAAATTAAATGAAAAAGATAATGTAGGTGTTGCACCTATGGATATTCCAGAAGATAAGAAAATAACAGAAAATTGTAAAACAACTGAAAGAATTCCATTTGGCCATAAAGTAAGTTTGAAAGATATTGGAAAAGGTAATTTCATATTTAAGTATGGTCAAATAATTGGCACTGCCTCAAGAGATATAAAAAGGGGGGAACATGTTCATTCCCACAATCTTGTTTTTTCTGAATTTGAACGTGAATTTGAATTAAAAAGTAATGAAAATATCAAAAGAGTTAATGATCAATATTTTTTTGATGGTTTTGTTAGAGCGAATAAACAAGTTGGCACCAGAAATTACATTGGTTTAATTAGTACAGTAAATTGTTCAGCAACAGTTGTTAACAAAATTGCTCAAAAAATAAATAATTATCTAAAAGATAAAAACTTCGAAAATGTTGATGGGGCTGTAGCTCTAAAACATTCATCTGGTTGTGGAACAAATACGTCAGGTTATGGAATGAATTTGTTTCATAGGACAATTGAAGGTTTTAAAAAACATCCAAATTTTGGTAAAGTTTATGTTGTTGGTTTGGGTTGTGAATGTGCACAACTCTCAATGTTTCAAAATGAAATTAATAAAGTAAATACACAGTATTTTAATATTCAAGATGAGGGAGGAAGTTCTCAGATTATAGAAATGATATCAAATAAAATAATTGATCAACTTGATGAACTAAATATGTTTAAAAGAGAAAAGGTACCAATATCAAATTTAACAGTTGCTCTTCAATGCGGAGGATCGGATGGTTACTCTGGAGTAACAGCAAATCCAGCCTTAGGATATGCATCAGACTTGATTGTTAAAAATGGTGGCTCAACTATACTTGCTGAGACTCCTGAAATTTATGGAGCTGAGCATTTATTAATTGAAAGGGCTATAGATAAAAAAATTGTTGAAAAATTACAAAAACAAATATCTTGGTGGCAAAATTATACAAATATGAATGGAGCCACACTTGATGGCAATCCCTCTCCAGGAAATAAAAAGGGCGGTCTAACAACAATTTTAGAAAAATCTTTAGGCGCCGTAGCAAAAGGTGGAAATGCTGTAATGTCCGATGTTCTTGATTATGCAGAGACTTTAACAAAAAGTGGATTTAACTTTATGAATTCACCTGGGTATGATCCAGTTTCAGTAACTGGTCAAGTCGCATCTGGTGCAAATGTAATTTGTTTCACTACTGGCAGAGGCTCATGTTTTGGCTTTAAACCATCACCAAGTATAAAAATTGCTACTAATACAAATATGTATAATAAAATGAAAGAAGATATGGATATTAATGCTGGTTCAATAATGGATGGAGAGAAGAATTTAGAAGAAACAGGACTAGAAATATTCAATGAAATTATTGAAGTTGCTTCAGGAAAGAAATCTAAAAGTGAAATTAATGGATATGGAGACGATGAATTTAATCCTTGGATAGTTGGAGCTACACTTTAATTTTTAATTCTAAGTTGGTAATGGACATCTATTATCTAAAAGTTTTTTTGAAGTCAGATATTCCCAGAAATCTTTAGAAATAGGATCTTTATATAGATTTACATTTTCTTTTACTTGATCAGTGTTAGTCATACCTAATATACATGTCGATACTATTTTATTAGCGTAAGGAAATTGAATTGCTGCATGTCTTAATGATATATTAAATTTTTTACATGCATCTTGTAAAGCATATGCTTTTTCTAGCCAATAATCAGCACTTTCATAATCCTTTGGTATTCTTACTAGACTTGTTGCTAAATTTTCTTCCCAATTTTTGTCTAGTTTTGAGTAGTCAAAATAGGAATTAGGACTTGGTTCATTTAATATTCCACTATTAAAGACTCCTCCTAGAATTAATGTAATTTTTTTTTCATCACAAATTGGAATTAATCTTTCAATACTTGTCTGATCAATTAAAGTGTATCTTCCTGCTAATAAAAAACAATCAAAGCAATCTAATTGAGCTAATTCAATCAACATTTCATTTTGATTTAAACCACAACCAATTGCTTTAATGACCTTTTCTTCTCTTAATTTAATCATTGCTTTGATTGCACCTCTTTTTGCATGATACAAAGCATCAGGGCTATTATCAGGATCATGCAAATGAAGAATATCAACTCGATCAAGTTTCAGCCTATTTAAACTATCTTCAAAAGAACGCATTGTTGCATCATATGAGAAATCGAATTTAGAGTCTTTATTCAAGGGTTGGCCTTTAAATTTTTCTGCAGCTTTAGAATTTTCTGTCTCAATAATTAACCTTCCAACTTTTGTTGATATTACAAATTCATCTCTATTTTGCTTACTTAAAAATTCACCTACTCTAATTTCTGACATTCCTGATCCATATAATGGAGCTGTGTCAAAATAACGAATTCCTTCTTCCCAAGCTTTTTTAAGTGTATCAAAAGCAATTTCATCGCTAACTGCAACTGGCCAACCTCCTAGTGGAGCACATCCCATACCAAGCTCAGTAATTGCTAAATCTGTATCACCAATTTTTCTCTTTGCAATACTTGTCATTTTAATTATTACAAATTACCATTAAAAGAATCTTGATACAATTTTAAAAAATCTTCTTGAGATAATTTTTTTGGATTTGTAGCAGTTGATGGATCTGCCAAAGCCATTTTACTCATTAATTCAAATTTTTCATCATTATCTATAATTTCTTTTAAAGTATGTGGTATATTAAGATTTTTTCTTATTTCTAAAATCCAATCTAAAAAATTTTCAAATGAATTATTTTTAAAATTTAAATAGGATGATAAATCTTTAATTTTTATTTCAATTGTGTCTTTATTTTTATTTAAAACATATGGCATAAAAACAGCATTTGTTAAACCATGATGAGTATCATAAATAGCACCTACAGGATGACTTAGTGAATGTATTGCACCAAGGCCTTTTTGAAAAGCTATTGAACCCATAGAAGAGCTTGTTAACATATTTGCTCGTGCATTTATGTTGTTACCATTATTATAAGCATCTAAAAGGTTATCTTTTATTAATTTTATACCTTCTAATGCTATACCTTGAGAATAAGGATGAAATTTTGGAGAGCAATATGCTTCAATACAGTGAGCTAAAGCATCCATTCCTGTAAATGCGGTTAGGTTTTTGGGAAGAGGTATTGTTAAAATTGGATCTAAAATTACAGTAGAAGGAAGCATTTTGGGATGAAAAATAATTTTTTTTTCTTTTGTAACCTCATTAGTAAATACTGAGGCTCTACCTGTTTCAGATCCAGTACCAGCTGTTGTAGGAATTGCAATTATTGGAAAAATAACATCAGCATTTGCCCTTGTCCACCAATCATCTATATCTTCAAAATCCCATAATGGTCTTTTTTGTTTAGCCATAAATGCTATACCTTTACCTACATCCATTCCAGAACCACCCCCAACTGCTATAACCCCATCATTATTGTTTAAATTAAATTGGTTGACACCATCTCTTACATTTTTTTCAGTAGGATTAGATTGAACATCGCTATAGATAATTGCTTTATTCGATAATGAACCCTGTATTTTTTCTATAATATTTGTTTTTAATATACCTGGATCAGTAACGATTAAAGGATTAGAAATATTAAGTTTATTGCATGCTTTTTGAATTTCTTTAACTCTATTTTCTCCAAACAATATATTTGATGGATAGCTCCAATTACAACTTTCAATATTCAATTAATTGTCCTCAAGTGATAGCTCTTGGCTCTTGTTAGATAATCAAATCCAAGAACTGAAAGAGTAACTCCAATTCCTGTATCTTTTACTCCAGTCCAGGCTAATCCTGGATCTAAATAATCACAACGATTCATAAAAAAAGTTCCTGTCTCAACTTTAGAACCTATATCTTTTGCAATTTCATTATCTGAAGTCCAAATACTAGCTGTTAATCCATAATCACTATCATTCATAAGCTGAACTGCTTCATTTTCATTTTGTACTTTCATTATACCTACTGTTGGACCAAATGTTTCTTCTTTCATAAATTTCATTGAATGATCAACATTTATAAGAGCAGATGGGCTAACATAACAATTTTTATTGTTATCTGACTCAAAGTATTTACTAATTATATTTTTAGCTCCTTTATTGATAGCCTCTAATACTTGCAATCTAATATTTTTTGCTGCTTTCAATCTTACAACAGGTCCAAGATTTGTTGTTTGTTCTAAAGGATTTCCTAAATTATAATTTTCAGTAAACGATTTAAATCCATCAACAAACTTATTATAAATTTTTTCATCAACATATATTCTTTCAATACCACAACATGATTGACCAGAATTAAAATATGAACCATCAACTAAATTTTCAATTGCGTGTTCTAAATTACAATCATATCTTACATAAGCAGGATCCTTACCACCAAGCTCCAGACCTGCGCCTATAAATCTTGTTCCAATAGATTTTTTAACTTCTTTACCTCCGCTAACTGATCCAGTAAATAAAACATGATCAATTCTACTATCTGCAATTATTTTTGAAGTTGATGCGTGATCTAAATGAAGATACTGAAATACGTTTTTCGGTAAAACTGATTTTTCTGCTGCTTCAAATAATTGTTCAGCACAAAGTGGAGTTTGTGATGAATGTTTAAGAATAACTGTGTTACCCGCTAACAGACTTGGGACGATAGAGTTCACAGAGGTATTTAGAGGATAATTCCAAGGAGCAATTACAAATATTGTTCCAAGTGGTTCCTTCTCAATAAAATTATCAAATTCATTATTTTTTTTTGAAATTAAAGGAAGTAATGCCCTTTCACAATTTTCTATCATATATTTTGCCCTTTCTTCAAAACCTTTCATTTCTCCAGGGCATTGAGTAATAGGTCTTCCAATTTGTTTACATAACATTTCTACAATTTCATTATTTGATAAAAAATATTCAACAAAATTTAAGACTGCCTCTTTTCTAATTTTTAAAGGAGTATTTCTCCACAATCGAAATGCTGTTTTTGCGTTTTCTAGAGTAGTTTCGATTTCATTATCAGAAGAATAATTTCTTTCTACTAAAATTGAGTTGTCGATTGGAGTAATTGTTTTAAGCATTTGTTTAGATTTAGATATTTTAATAAATTAAATCAATTAATTTTTTTAAATTTACATATATATATTAACTATGAAATTAACTTTTAAAGGAAAGACTGCTCTTGTTACTGGCGGATCAGGTGGTATTGGTTTATCTATTGTCCAGAAATTAATTAAGAATCACATAAAAGTTATTGTTATTGATAAAGCTAATGCTAACAAAAAATTTTCAAAAAATAAATATATAGAATTTATTAAATTGGATTTATCTGAAGATGAAGATTTAAAAAATAATCTAGAGTATATTAAAAGTAAATATAAAAAAATTGACTATTTGATTAATGCTGCTGGAGTTTTGTGGTTTAATAATGATGTCAGCTTAGAAAAAATATCTTTAAATATATGGGATAAAGTGATGGATATAAACCTTCGGTCAATTGTAGTTATATCTCAAACAATATTACCTCTTATGAAAAAAAATAAATTTGGATCTATAGTAAATATTTCATCAATTGATGCATTATCTGGAGATGATAAACCTCAGGATGCATATGGTACATCAAAAGCTGCTCTTCTAAGACTTTCAAAATCTGTTTCTATTCAGTATGCAAAATATAAAATTAGATCAAACTCTATATTGCCTGGACCAATTGATACTCCTATGCAAAAAAGATGGAAAATAAATCCTGTTGCGAAAAAAAATTTATCAAAGAATATTCCGCTTCAAAGAATCGGTTTGCCTAAAGACATAGCTAATGCATCTCTTTTCTTACTTTCAGATCAAAGTGAATTTATAACGGGAGCAGAACTTATTGTTGATGGTGGTCTTAGAGCAAAACCCTGAATTTATCCTCTTTCAAAATATCTACGAAGCTGCCAATCATTTACGGAAGAGTCATATTCTTTTTGTTCCCACTCAGCTGCATGAATATAATGCTCTATAACATCTGCATCTAAAATATTTTTTAAAAGTTTTGATTTTTTTGCAATTTCAATCGCTTCACTTAATGTTTTAGGAATTTCTCTAACTTTTTTTTGATAAATGTTTCCACTATAAGGTTCTTCTAATTTTAATTTTTTTTCTATTCCATATAAACCTGCAGCAACAAGTGCTGCAAAAGATAAATATGGATTTACATCAGCCCCAGGCACCCTACATTCTATTCTTATTGAAGATCCATGACCGGCTAGTCTAAAACCCGCTGTTCTATTGTCTATACCCCAAACTGATTTAGTAGGTGCGAAAGAACCATCTTGAAATCGCTTATAAGAATTAATGTTTGGAGCTAGAAAAATAGAGATATCAGATAAAAATTTTATTTGACCTGCCACGTAACTTTTAAAAATATTAGACATTCCATATTTATCCTTCGAATTATAAAAAACATTTTTTTTAGTTTTTTTATCAAATAAAGAATTATGTATATGGCATGAACTGCCGCCAACTTCTTCCTTATATTTAGCCATAAATGTTATCGCTTTATTATGTTTAAAAGCAATTTCTTTAGCAGCATTTTTGATAAGTACGTGATTATCAGCCATACTCAGAGCATTTGTAAAAACCACATTTATTTCTTCTTGCCCTGGAGCTGCCTCTCCTTTGGAGCATTCGACATAAATTCCTGATTTAAGTAGAGAATTTCTAAGCTCTCGTAAAACATCTTCCTCTTTGGTGGTTTGAAAAATCATATAATCTTGAATATACCAAGATGACTCTTGAAAATTAGAGTATTTATTTTTGTGGATATCATCGTATGTTTGATTAAATAAAAAAAACTCTAGCTCCGAACCAATCATTGGTTCAAAGCCCATTTTATTTGCTTTAGAAACAACATTTCTTAATATTTGTCTTGTGGAATGCATTAATGGTTTTTTTCCATCATGATCCAAACAATCACATAATACAATTGCAGTTTTTTCTAACCAATGAGCAATTTTAAGAGTACTTAGATCTGGAATTACAGTCATATCACCATAACCAGTTTCCCATGATGATGATTTATAACCAGGGACAGTAAACATATCCATATCCACAGTATATAAATAATCACACATATGAGTTTCTTTGTAAACGTAATCAATAAATGCTTTCCCAGTTACTCTTTTTCCATTTAATCGACCTTGCATATCAGATACACACACAAGTACTGTGTCTATTTCATGATTGCTAATTGCTTTTTTAAGTTGACTAAAAGTTATACTCATTGTTTTAAGTTTTAATCCAGCACTTATGAGTGCTGGATTATTAAATTAATTTTTTATCTGTATGGATAACCTGCTTTATCCATTGTTGCAGCATATAACTTAAATGCATCAACAACTTTACCACTACGTGGACTAGAGCTTGCTACATCATCCCAGAATTTTTCAGCATCTTTTACAACGCCAGACCATTCATTAGCAGGAAGACTTGTTAATTCCATCTTTTTACCATTTACTCGCAAGTCAGCTTCTCCACCCCAATACCATACTTGTCTATAGTAGTGAGATTGATCGATTGACATTTTAAATAGTTCTTGAAGTTTTGGTGATAATTTTTCCCAGCTCTTTGAGTTAGCAAAATAAGAACCAAACCATGCACCAGTTACAGAATTTGTAAGTGCATAATTACAAATATCAGCCCACCCAACTTCATAAGCTTCAGTAAATCCACACCAACAGACGCCATCTAGCTCACCTGTTTGCATAGCAACTTCTACATCATCCCAAGGTACTATTACAGGGATAAGTCCATATTGTGCTAAGAAACGACCAGCAGTAGGAACTCCAAATACTCTTAGTCCTTTCATGTCTGCTAATGATTCTATTTTTTTGTTAACTGTGAATAAATGACATGGATCCCAAGCACTTGTGCTAAGCCAAGTTACATTCTTAACTTCACCATATGCTTCTGCCCAAATTTCATCTAAACCATAATATTTAAACATTGCTGGAACATCTAAACTATATCTTGTTGCAAAAGGAAAATAACCTCCAAAGACAGATATATCTACGGGAGACCCCATAGTTGCATCATCACTTTGAACTGCATCAATAGTACCAGCTTGCATTGCTCTAAATAATTCATCGGTAGGAACTAGTTGATCTGCATAGTATAGTTCAATTTCCATTTCTCCATGGGCAGCTTTATTAAAAGCTTCAATTTGAGGAAGTACAACGTGTGCACCTAAGGGAGCACCAGAATAAGTTTGTAATCTCCATTTAATTGGGTTTGTAGCTGCATAACCATAGGGTGCTGCTAGAGTAGAAGCTCCTAATGCACCAGCAGAAACCAAACCAGCTTTTTTTAAAAACTCACGTCTTTTAGTAAGATTTTTTTTATTATTCATTTAACCTCCTTTCAAAAGTAAATAAGAATAAATAATAGATTATTTAAATATGTTAAAAATTATAAATCAAGAAATTTTGCTCAGTTTTTTAATTATCTAGCTATCTACTAGAAACATAATCTGGCAGCCAGGTGGCAATTTCTGGGAATATCATAACTATTGCTAGTCCTAGACACATAACCAATACAAAGGGGATAATTGATCTGTAAATATCAATTAAATCTATTTCCTTTGGAGCCATTGCTCTCATTAAAAACAAATTGTATCCAAAAGGTGGGGTCATATAAGCTATTTGACATGTAATGGTGTATAGGACACCATACCAAATGGGGTTAAAACCAAGAGCAATAATTAAAGGCACATATAATGGAGCTACGATAACAAGCATTGCAGTATCATCTAAGAACATTCCCATTAAAATATAAGAAAGCTGCATCATAATTAAAACACCCCAAGGACTAAGATTCCATCTTTCAATGAATAATGTTTCAATAGCTCTTACTGCACCTATGCCATCAAAAACAGCACCAAAACTAAGAGCTGCCAAAATAATCCACATAAACATACAAGAAACTCCTAGGGTTTTTTTCAAAGTATTTTCAATAACATTCCACTGAAGTTTGCCTTTTAATAAAGCTGCTAAAGTGGCACCTAAAGCACCTACCGCAGAACATTCTACTAAACTAGCAATCCCCATTAAAAAAAGTCCAGTCATTGAAAAGAAAATTGCAAATGGAATTAAACCTGCTTGTAAAAGTTTAAATTTTTCTGATTTAGAAATTTGCCTTTCATGCTTTGGTAGTGCAGGACCAAGTTCAGGTTGAAGCCTACATCTTATGTAAATATACAAGATAAATAATGTTGCCATCATAATACCTGGAATTATTCCTGCTAACCATAATTTACTTACTGGTTGCCTAGCAATCATTCCATAAAGTACAAGAACAACACTTGGTGGAACTAAAATACCAAGTGAACTACCTGCTTGAACTACACCAGTGATCATTCTTTTATCATAACCAAGTTTTAACATTGCTGGAAGTGCTATAGTTGCACCTATTGCCATTCCTGCAACACTTAAACCATTCATCGCAGAGATTGCAACCATCATACCCATTGTGCCAATTGCTAAACCACCTTTAATTCCTCCAAAATAAACATGAAACATTTTATACAGGTCATCAGCAATTCCAGATTCTGAAATCATATAACCCATATAAATAAATAGTGGTAAGGTAAGCATTGGATACCATTTGAAAAGTTTCCAAGCAGCAGTATATGGCATTTCTACAGAACCGTCTCCCCATACAAGTAAAGCAGCCATTGCTGCAACAAATCCTATAGCGCCAAATACTCTTTGCCCAGTAAGCAACATAAGCAACATTGTTGCAAACATTGTTATTGCTATTGTTTCATAACTCACAAAATCAGCAATCATCAAATTTCTCTATCTAGTACTTTTGCAATATCTTTAAAAAAAATTGCAATAGATTGAAGCAACATTAATAAAATACCAAAAGTCATAATTGATTTGATTGGCCAAACATATGGTGCCCAAGCTGTAAATAATCTTTGATTTGTTTCTAAGGTATAAGTTAAACTGGAAATTGAACCTATAAGTAAAACTACTAAATAAAATATTAGGAACACACTTGTTAGTGAGTCAAGTAGAGCTTTTGTTTTATCTTTTAGTTTACTATAAATTAAATCCATACGAACGTGATCATCTGTTAGCATTGAATAACCACCACCTAAGAGATAATATCCAGTCATTACAAATTGTGCCATTTCAATAATCCAAATTAATGGTATGTTAATAATGTTTCTTGTAACAAAAGATAAAATTAGAATGAACATCATAACAAAAACTAAATACATTGTTGCTCTTCCAGTTTTTAGACTAATATAGTCAATGGTATTTACATAGTATTTTATTATGCTTGGCATTTGTTAAATATGTTACTATAGATAATTACATAATAAAGAAAGAATTTCAAAGAGAGAAATATGGAACAATATAAAAATTTTATAGATGGTAAGTGGATAGAGAGTGAGTCAAAAGAAACAATCAAGGTTGATGATCCAGCTAACGGCAAGATTATTGGCGAAATAAGTTGTGCAAAAAAAACTGAAGTTGATCTTGCTGTTGATGCAGCGCGACGATCTTTTGAAAGTCGAGTGCTTGTTGACATGCCTTTGTTAGCTAGAGCAAAACTTATGAGGAGAATTGCAGATGAAACTAGAAAAATTGCTAAAGAAGGTGGTGAGCTTCTTTGTTATGAAAATGGTAAAACTTTAGGAGCAGCAGTGAAAGAATTTACTGATGTTGCGGATATGTTTGACTATTATGCCGGTCTTACTGATAAGCTTGAAGGTAAAACTATTCCAGTTTCAACTAATGTTTTTGATTATACAGTATTAGAGCCTTTTGGTGTTTCAGCTCATATTGTTCCATGGAATTATCCATTATCTATGATTGGACGATCATTATCATGCTCATTCGCTACTGGTAACTCAACTATAATAAAAACAGCAGAATTAACCCCTTTATCAGCAACAGTTTTTGCAAAGGCATTAACAAATGCTGAAGTGCCTAATGGATTAATTAATATAATATGTGGTTATGGAAACGAAGCTGGATCATATTTAGTATCCCATGAGGATGTTAATCATGTCGTGTTTACTGGTTCTGTTGCTACAGGCAAAAAAATTCTACACTCATGTGCCGATAAAGCAATTCCCGCTGTGGTTGAACTTGGAGGTAAGTCAGCAGGGATAGTATATCCAGATGCAAACATAGATGACATTCTTTATAGTGCAAGGCATGGAATTTTTGGAGTTGCTGGTCAAATATGTACTGCTATGTCCAGACTTGTTGTCCATAAATCAATTAAAGACGAAGTTGTAGATAAACTAGTTGATTTAAGTAAGTCACTAAAAATTGGCCCAGGTATTGAAAAAGACACTGATCTTACTCCTGTAATATCTGAAAACCAACTTCAAAAGGTTGAAGGTTATGCGCGATCAGGAATTCAAGAAGGAGCAGAAGCTGCTCATGGCGGTAAAAGAATTGATCGTGATGGTTATTTTATGGAGCCAACAATATTAAATAAAGTAAAACAAGACATGACAGTTGCGAGAGAGGAGATATTTGGACCAGTATTATCAATTCTTGAATATGAAGACCAAGATGAAGCAATAAAGATTGCCAATGATACAGATTATGGTTTGGGAGCCGGTGTTTTTACTAAAGATTTGAAAAAAGCTTCGTGGACAGCTAGCAAGTTAGAGGCAGGCCAAGTATATGTTAATAAATGGTTTACTGGAAACCATGCTACTCCTTTTGGAGGGTACAAACAATCTGGCTATAGTAGAGAAAAAGGTATTGATGGATTAAAATCATATCTTCAAGTTAAAAACGTTGGAATAAGTCTATCTTAAAATCTATTTGGTGAGTAAGCTTCAATGTTAATATTAGGAGTCTTATCATTTGATATTGTACTTACTATTTTTCCCGTTATTGCACCTAGAGTCCAACCTATGTGTTGATGACCGAAAGCATAGATAATATTTTTATTTTTAGATGACGCACCAATAATAGGTAAAGAATCCGGCAGTGTTGGTCTTCTACCCATCCATGTTGATTTTATTTCTCCTAGTTGGGGTAAGACTTTTCTGGATTGCCGTTCAATCATTTTAATTCTTTTTAAATTAGGTTTCTTATTTATACTTGCTATTTCTACTGTGCCTGCTGCTCTTACTCCATTATGAATTTGAATTAGGTAAAAACCTGACTCGGACCATGCAACAGGTCTTTTAATTAGTTTTTCATTAGTATTAAAAAGGATATGATATCCTCTCTCTGTATCAAGAGGGAAGTTTTCTCCAAGCATATTAGCAATTTGATTAGACCAAGCTCCTGCACAGATAATAATTTTATCAAAATTAATTTTTTTGTTTTCTAAAGATAAATGTATACTATTTTCTTTCTGAATAAGATTAGTTACATTTTGCTTTATGTAGATGCCACCTAATTCTAGAAACTTATCAAAAATTTTTATGCTTATTGCTAAAGGATTTGTTGTATGTCTTGATCCAGTAAATAATTGACCTGCATAATAAACATCGGCAATATTTGGCTCTAATTCTTTAACTTCCTCTTTGCTTAAATTTCTTACCTTAACTCTATTTTTTTTTCTAATGATATTGGCATATTCGTAATCGTGTAACGATTTTTTGGTATCAAATAAATATAGATTTTCTTCATGGCTAATATACTCTTGAACATTTACTTCTTTAAATATTTCGTCATAAGATATGTGAGAATGTTTTAATAAGTTTGTGAGTGAACTAGCTATTTCATCAACTTTTTCTTGTTTACAATTTTTTAAGAAACTTAATGCCCAGGGTAAATTTTTAAGAATATAAAAAAAATCTACTGTCAGAGGCCCATCTTTTTTTAGAAGCATTTTAGGCACATCCCAAATTAATCCAGGATAGTTCACAGGTACATTAGCATAATCAGCAAAACTACATGCATGACCAAAGCTTGTCATCGTGCCAGGGTCTTCTCTATCAATAAGAGTTACATTAAATCCAGATTTTTTTAAAAAATAAGCACTACAAATTCCAACAATTCCTGCACCAACAACAGCAATACTTTTCACAAATTTATCGAGATTTAATACCTCGAAGTCTCTCAGATCTTCTTCTCAATAGCTCAACAGTTGTCAATAAAATAATGGAAAGTACGACTAAACAAGTTGCCATACATAAGATGACGGGGCTAATTTCTTGACGTATTCCAGCCCACATTTGTTTTGGTATTGTAAGCTGATCGATACTTGCCATAAACATTACAATTACAACTTCATCAAATGAAGTAATAAAGGCAAATAAAGCACCAGATATAATTCCTGGTAAAATTAATGGCATAATAACTTTAAAAAATGTTCTTAATGGTTTTGCGCCTAAGCTTTGAGAGGCTTTAACCATATTCATATCAAAACCAACTAATGTTGCTGTTACTGTGATTACAACAAAAGGTGTGGCAAGTGCAACATGGGCCAAAATTACACCAGTAAACGTATAAACAAGATTTATTCTAGCATAAAAAAAGAACATTCCAGCTGCAGTTATGATTAGAGGGACAATCATAGGTGAAATAAGGATCGACATTATCAAAGCTTTATAAGGCATGTGAGGTCTACTTAATCCAAGAGCTGCCATTGTTCCTAGTCCTGTTGCAATAGCAGTGGCTATTATTCCTATATAGAAACTATTTACTGTTCCTACCATCCATTTTGTTGAACAAGGTACAGTAGTTGAAACAACATCAGCACTGCAATCACCAATCATATTTCTATACCATCTCGTCGACCAAGCTTCTGGTTCAGGTGGCCATGCTAACATACCTTCTGTAAATACCATGAATGGTGAAACACTAAATGATATAGGAACAATAGCAAAGAGTGGAGCTACTAAGAAAAAAAATACGAAAGCACAAAAAAATAAATACGCATAATAGTATGTTCTTTGTATTGGTGTTGCGTAACTTGGAAGTGCCATTTTTATCCTAGTTTAATATTATCTATACCTACTATTTTATTATATAACCAATAAAAAATAAGCATGAAACCTAAAAGTATTGCTCCAAGTGCAGCTGTTAAGCCCCAATTAAGAGTTGTCTTTAGATGATATGCAATCCAACTGCCTATCAACTTACCATCTTTTCCTCCTACTAGCTCAGGAGTAATAAAATAACCTATAGCTAAAACAAAAACGAGCAGTCCCCCTGCACTCATTCCAGGAATAGTTTGAGGTAAATAAACTTTCCAAAATGCCATTGCTGGTTTAGCCCCTAAATTTTGAGCAGCTCTCATGTGACTTTTAGGAATGACTCTCATAACACTGTATAAAGGCAATATCATAAAAGGTAACAATATCTGTGTCATAGCGATTAGAGTACCTGTTTCATTATAAACCATTGAAAGCCTTCCTTCCTCACTAATAATACCTAACCAAACCAAAACTCCATTTATGACTCCATTCTGTTGGAGCATTACGATCCAAGCAGTTGTTCTAACTAAAAGTGATGTCCAGAAAGGAAGTAAAACAAAGATCATTAGTAGGTTGCTATACCTTAGAGGTAGATTTGCGAGGAGATGAGCAACTGGAAAACCTAAAATTAAACAAAAAGCTGTAACATAAACACTTACTTTTAAAGTTTTAATCCAAGTCTGTACGTAAACTCTTCTATTTTCTTCTTGCTGTACAACGTTAAGATTTTCATCAAATGTTCTATCAATAGCATTCCAATAATATATTGATGTTGTATTATTAATCATTTGACCCATTGCATACCAATATGTTGGGTCTGCCCATTTTTCATTAGTTTCGATTAAAAACTCTTTGTAGTTATCTGGAAGCTCATCTTTTTTTACAGCTTTCTTAATTGCTCTTGATGTTTTTTTTATCAAACTTTTCCAACCAGATTTAGAGTAGTTCATTCTAGTTAATGCTCTACCAACCTTAACTTTATCGCCAGATGCAAGTTCTTGAAACAAGGCTTTATAGACTTCCTCAGGTGGTAACTCGTCTTTTGATTTGTCCCATTTTCTATATTCCTCGAATGTTTTTGGGAATACTGTGTTTATCTGGCTATCATCCACACTACGAAGAAGCATATCTCCAATAGGCATGACAAAAGTTACAATTATAAAAAGCAAAAGGGGAAATACTAATAAGAATGCTCTTATTTTATTTCTTCGCTCAGCTTTTTTTAAACTTTGCTTTAGCGGTACTCCATCAGTAGTTAATAGTTCTGCTGTAGAAATAAAACCTCCTAAAATAAAAAGGCGAGATAAATCTCGCCTTTAAATTAAATTATTGTTTTTAATTTATCAAGCTTAGTTACCCATCCAAGCTGAATAACGTTCATTAATTTCTGCACCGTAGTCTGACCACCATTGTGGATCACTCACGATTGAAACTTTTAAACGCTCTGGCGTGTTAGGCATATGAGGCATAATATCTACACCGCCAGGACCCCAAGGCTCATTTGCTTCGATAATTGGAATACCTGATGCTCTCATAGGTCCATAAGTAATGTATTTAGCTTGTTCAGCTTGTGCTTCAGGAGTTGAAGCATGGAACATAAAGTCAATTGCTGCATCTCTATTAGGAGCTCCAGACATTAGACATAAATATTCTTGGTCTAGTACTTGACCTTCCCAAATATATTCAAAGTTTGCACCTTCTGCTAAGTTAGCTGCACCTACACGACCGTTATACGCAATAGACATAATAACCTCTCCACTTTTAACAAGTTCAAGTGGTTGTGCACCTGCTGACCAGAATACAACATCATCTTTAATTGTATCTAGTTTTGCAAAGGCTCTATCAATCGCACCTGTTTGATTAGCTAAAACTGTTGGTACTGCGCTTGGCTTTACACCATCTGCTACCATCGCTTTTTCAATTATACCAGTCGCCCACGTATGGACACCTCTTTTACCTGGGAATTTTTCCACATCAAAGAAGTCAGCAATTGTTGATGGTTTTTCACCTGGGAATGCATCTGGATCAAAGAACACAACATAAGTCCAGAAAATTTGCGGAACACAACAATCCCAACCTGAGTGATACTCAAGTCCGTTGTTTTCCATATCTTCTGCCATTGACTCACCGTCAGGACCCGGAGCAGCACCTGCTGCAATTTCTGCTGAAATGTCTTCGAAAAGACCTTCATCACAACCTGTGATTGCATCAGACGGTAATGCATCAACTAGATCCCAAGTTACACTTCCACTTTCTACTTGAGCTCTTACTTCACCTAAACCTCCGTTGTAGTTTTCAAAGACAATTGAGCTAGGATCAGAATATGTATTAGCATAAGCTTTTTGTTGACTTTCTGTATAAGCACCACCCCATGATGCAACCGTTACAGCGCTAGCTGCAAAAGGAGCAAAGACAAGTGACACAAATAAGAAGGCTTTTAAAAATTTAGACATATATATCCTCCTATTTTTAATTAATTAATCTTAAGATTATGTCCGTAATATTTATTGTAATAACATGTTGAAACTTGAAAAAAAAGGGCAAATAACGATAAATTTCTGTAAATTGGTGTTTGTTTAACTAAATATCCAAAGCTCTTACATCATCAGGATTCCAGCTTAAATTAAGCTTATCTCCCTCTTTGTGACTGAAGCTTCCTTCATTTGGAACCTTAACAATAAATTCATTATTTCCACACACATCAAGTCTTGCTCTAATATGATCACCTAAGTAAATTAATTCTTCGATTGTTCCTGAAAAATTGTTTGCTTCTGATTTTGTGCTATCTATAATAACTCGCTCTGGTCTAATTGAAAGCTGAGTTTTATCTCCAACATTATCAACATTAATCTTCAAAGCTTTAACTGAACCATACCCTGATTCTAGATCAACGGTACAAACATTTCCATTAATTTCTTTTACAACTCCATTGAGAGTATTATTTTCTCCAATAAACTTTGCAACAAAAGAATTTTCTGGTTTTTCATATAAAATATCTGGTGTAGATAATTGTTGGACAACGCCATCATTAAAAACTGCAATTCTATTAGACATTGTTAATGCTTCACTTTGATCATGTGTCACATAAACAACAGTTATGCCAATTCTATCGTGAATGTGTTTTATTTCATATTGCATTTGCTCTCTTAGATTTTTATCTAATGCTCCAAGAGGCTCATCCATTAAAACCAGTCTGGGCTCAAAGACCAATGCTCTAGCTAAGGCTACTCGTTGCTGTTGTCCACCAGATAATTGTGCGGGGAAACGAGTTCCAAAATTACCTAACTCTACCATATCAAGTGCTTTTTGAACTTTCTCCTTTGTTTCAGATTTAGATATTTTTCGAACTTCAAGAGGAAAGGCTAAATTTTCTTGAACTGTCATATGTGGAAATAATGCATAATTTTGAAATACCATGCCTATTTCTCTTTCATAGGGAGGTATTTTACTTATTGGCATTGAATCTAAATAAATTTCACCATTAGTTGGTGTTTCAAAACCAGCTAACATCATTAATGTTGTAGTTTTGCCAGAACCTGATGGGCCAAGCATAGTTACAAATTCACCCTTCGCAATATCTAAGTTTAAATTTTTAACAACTAATACCTCGCCATCATAACTCTTATCTATTTTTTTAAATTGAACGAAACTATTATCTTGCTTCATAACCTAGTATTTGTAAAGACACTTGAATAAAGGTCCAAAAACAAATAGTCAAAAGTTAATTTAATATAATATGTACTTTTTTGGTGTTTTATTAGCTTTAGCAGCAGGTATTTTTTTTGGAATTATAGGTCCGATGACAAAATTTTCATATAATGCTGGAGCAACTGTTGAACAAGCAATTTTTTTTCGATTTATAATAGCATCTTTAATAGTTTTGCCACTTGTCCCTTTTCAAAAAAACCTAATTAGGAATTATTACAAAAATTTTAAAAATTTTATTATTATTTCAATTGGTTCAATTCTACTTACATCCGGTTTGCTTATTTCTTTTACCTTAATAGATGTAAGCTTAGCAGTATTAATTTTCTGCTTATATCCAGTCTATGTTTTATTATTTTCAATATTTATTGATAAAGAGAAAATTAGACTAGTAATTAAACTTCTTTTTTTAACAACATTTATAGGTTTAATTTTTGTTTTAGGACCATCACTAAATATTCCTAATATATATGGTATTTTATGTGCGTTTATTGCATCATTAGGATCTGCAACGATGATAATTACAAATCAAAAAATATCTAAAAAAAAAATACCTCCTATACAAATAAATATTTTTGTAAATTTTATTAATTGTATTTTTTTTTATTTAATTTTAAGCTTATTTTTTTCTTTAACAGTTTTCGTAAAACTAAATATATTCATTCTCATATTATTACCTTCTATAAGTTATAGTATTGCACTTTTAAGTCAATTTTTTGCTATTCCAAAAATAGGTCAATCTAATACCGCATTATTTTTATACTTAGAACCTGTTGTAGGCGTGCTAGGTGCATATTATCTATTAAGGGAAAAACTTGAATTGTATCAAATTATTGGAGCTTTAGTGGTAATTATAAGTCTTTTGTTAGCTTCTATTATTAACAATAAAATTAAAAATGTAGTTTCATAAATTTCAACCAGTTATGTCCTAGAATTTTATAAATAGTTTTTTCACTAATTGAATTTTTTTGCAAAATATAGAATAAATTTTTTAAATCACTTGGTTGTTTAAACCAACTAGGGAGCTCTGGCCATTTTGGATTTTTATCTTTTGATTCCCCATAGTCAATTTTTTTTGTCCATTTACCATTTCTCATCCACATTACTATGTCATCAGGCCAGTTAAGACACAAGTCTGAGCCGATGCCAATATTGTCTTCTCCAATAATGTTAATTAATTTTTTTATCATTTCACAAAAATCTTCAGGCTCACATTTACCATGATCTTTTAAGTGATAAGGATAAAGACTTAATCCAATAAAACCATCTTTGCTAGCAAGCTTTTTTAGTATATCGTTATCTATATTTCTAATTGATTTATGAAAAAAAGATGGATTAGCGTGAGATATTGCAACTGGTTTTTCCGAAATCTCAATAGTATCTAAACAAGTTTTTTTTCCTGCGTGACTTAAATCAATAATCATTCCTAATCTGTTCATTTCTTCAATAACAGCACATCCAAATCTAGATACTCCAGAGTCTTTTGGCTCAAAACAACCTCCACCTAATGGCGTTTGATTGTTATAAGTAAGCTGCATGAAGCGTAAGCCTTCTAAAAAAAACTTTTCAACTAAAAAAATATCATTTGCAATAGGTGCAGAGTTTTGGAAACCAAAAATAATTGCAACTTTATTATTTTTTTTTGCATGTAAAATATCTTCTGTAGTTTTCGCGTGTGCAATAATGTCATGATGCTTTTTAAAAAGATGGTGCCAATAATTTATTTTTTCGAAAGACTCTTCAGTATTTTCCCAATACACTAATGTCGCATGGATTGCGGTTAATCCAGCTTGGTGGGCATTTTCAAATAATTCCCTATTCCAGTTACAATATTCTAAACCATCAATTAAAAGTATATCTTCAGTTATTTTTGACATAGATTAATACTTCTATTAATGAAAAAAATAAAATTAACTATAGATATTTAATAAATGTTTCAAAAAGTAAGAGAAAACAGTAACTACATGAAACTATCAAGAATGGGTTCGCGATATCCCTCTCGCCTTAGTTTTTCTAGAAGTATGTTAAGAAGATTAATCAACGATAGCTGGGAAATACATAAGTCAAAATTTGATTTAGATAAAGATGGTTACGGTACAGTTGTTTATGAAATTATTATTAATAAACAAACTTACTCACTTGTATGTTTCTCTACTTTTCTAGATGATAAAGATAGAAGCGATAGAGTTATCGCTAGTAAATGGGATACAGCCTATACATTACACATAGGTAAATTATCTAATGAAGATCTTAATAGATTAAAAAGAACAATACCACTCCAAGAATCAGGTCGAAATTCTCCAAATGAATTAATTCTTAGCAGAGCAAATAAAAGTGTAAGATTGTTTCAGTATGTTGTAGATTGTCTATCAAATGGTAATCAACCAGATATTTACGAAATAAATAAAGTTGGCTATTTATTAAGAACTACTGCTGTTTATGGAAGTGGTAAATTTGGGTTATCAGATTTTACTAATACTAAAAATACAACTGTTTTTAATCAGCCATTTAGGGCAGAAATGTTATCAGTTTATTTAATTAGAGAATTCAGTATTGAATTAGTTGAACACGTTGCTAGGAAAATTGATCCAAAAAAAGCAGTAAAGTTAGACAGAAAAATTAAACAACATTTAGGTATTGGTAATTCAACAGGTTTAGGAATGGCACCCTTTATCATCAAACATCCAAAGTTAATTAATAAATGGATGAATCAGTATATAAAGACATTACAGGAAATTTCTGAAATTAAATTAGATAATGTAGTGTTTGAAAAATATAAAAAACTTTTAGACAAAGCTCTTAATTATCTTGAAGAAGTTAACACAAATGATCAATTCCAAATAAATAAAAATAAAATAACCATTGAAGATTTAAAAAAATATATTTTCTATATTAATGACTTAGATCTTTCTAAAAGATTTAGATGGTTAGATATTTTAGACTATTGTGATTCGAATTTTAATGATGATACTCAAGAAATTGCTAGAGTACAACTAATTGAATTGTATCCTCAAATATCAGAAGAATTAGCAGAGGATATGGCAGATGAAGAGATAATGGATATTGACGGAAATCAATCTATTGGAGATTTGAAAAAAATAATTAATGATAAATATTCTTGGATAAAAAATATCGATTTTAAAAATAAAGATAGCAATTACTTATTTTGGTATGTTTCAGCAGCAAAATTAGAACCTAGACTAGGTGAAAGATATAATGAACAAGGAAGTGAATTGGAGCAAAAACTTGGAATTGCAAAAATGGTCAGTGATTTATTTAAAAAAATAAAAAATGTAGATGGAAATCAATTAATATGTGAATTTTTATTAATGTATCCAGAATACAGAGGAATTGTTAAGAGAATTCAATCTTTAAAGAATTATCCTTATTCAGAAGTTCAAGATAATGTTCTCGATAAAAAAACAATACCAATTGATATGTTAAGATTTAAATTATCTTTTTTTGGTGCTAATCGCTATGATCCTAAGTCGGATAGATGGTTAAGAGTAAGTTTTTTTTCTGGAGCTCCTTATTTATCAGACCTAAATAATAAAAATGTTGATGAATGGGGTTTTGCTACAATGAATTCATATTAAAATCAGTGAGTTATTCTTACTATGAAGTCTACACCAATACACAACGAGCTTTTTCTGGATTAGGGTTCACTTATGGATCAGATGAAGATGCTGCATTTATTACAACCTGGCTTGAAGTATTTGGTTTGGATGGGATCAAATTATTAACATTAAAAATTGAAGAGTTAGATAACAATTTTAATCCTAGCATAGATCCATCAAAAATAAATGATGAGTTTGATTGTAAAAATAAATCTTTTTTGGTGATAGGACCAGGTTTAATTGATTATTTAATATCAAAAATAGATAAAAGGGATGATTTAAAATTAACTTTTAAAAATTGTAATGACCCTATATTCCTTTTACCTTTACTTTACAAGTATGCCAAAAAAAATATCTATTCACAGTTTTTGTTAGATAAAAAAATTGATGCACAAATAACAAATAAAAATATTAGTATTAATAGAGATATTATCTCTACAAATTATCAAAGGAATTTTGATCTTTTACTCACAAAGAAAATTTTAAATGAACAAAGGTTAGATGTTAATATTCCATCATCAAATATTAATAATATGCTCTCTAAGGGTATTAATCCTGATGAAAAATCTTGGAATCAAATATCTAAGATAGCTTTTAGAACTTTTGTTCCAGAGTCAGAGGAATCTAGAGCAAAAGGTGCTGGAGGTGGTGATGCAAACGATTAATTTACGATATGTAAATCTCTTGGAACATTTGTAAGTAATTCAAAGCCATTTTCAGTTACCCTCACAGACTCACTTAGCTCAAGTCCCCATGTATCCATCCACATTCCACACATGAGGTGGTATGTTACGTTAGGATACAATAATGTTTTCTCATTTTTTCGAATACTTAGTGTGTGCTCTCCCCAATCTGGCGGATAGCCAAGACCAATTGAATAGCCAGCTCTTGATTCTTTTTCCAATCCATATTTTTCTAATACTGACCAAAAAGCAACTGCTACATTATGACAACTATTACCTGGTTTAGTTTGTTCCAAGGCTCTCTCAATACCTTCATTAGTTATTTTTAATGTATCTGATATTTTTGGATCAGGCTTTCCTATGTAAACTGTTCTTGATAAGGCACAATGATAACGATGTTTTACACCTCCTAGTTCAATTATAGTGCCTTCATTATTTTCAAATTTTTTTTCACTTGGCGTTAAATGTGATGCAGAGGCTGATCTTCCACTTGCGAGTATAAGTCCCAAACCAGCATATTCTCCACCCATTTTTGTTTCATCATTTCCGGCAATAAGGGTATTATGAATTTTTCCAGCGACAGTACTTTGTTTTACTCCTTCTTTGATAGAATCAAAAGCAGTTTGCATTCCAGCTCTAACAAGAACTCCTGCATCCTTCATATATTTAATCTCACTTTCCGACTTAATGTATCTTACCCAGTTGATAAGAAGATGAGCATTAATAAATTTAGCATCTGTTAAATTATTTTTTAATCTGCTATGATTTTCAGCAGTATAATAATAACTATCCATTTCTACACCGATGCGGTTGGATGACCATTTTTTATCTTTAATTAATTGAACTACATAATCATAAGGGTGTAATGGCGGAGATTGTATAAGATTTTCAGGATAACCATAAATATTTTCATCATATAAAAAAGTAGTTATTCTTGCCCCATTTGAATCTTGTTTTCTTCCAAACCAATAAGGCTGGTCCTCGTCAATTGATATGATTATACCTTGTGGTACATAAAATGACCAACCATCATAGCCAGTTAGGTAATTCATATTTGATGGATCAGTACTAATTAAAATATCTATACCTTTTTTAGACATTGATTCTTTAACTTTTTTAATTCTAAGATTGTATTCTTCTTTTGAAAAAATCATTGTTTCCCGTTTTAATTATCTTTCTGATATTTCGTATCCAAATTGGTATGCTGTTTCAAGTAGGATCTCCCAAGTTGAAAGTGCAAAACCTCTAGGTATAAATAGTTGAAAATTATTTTTAGAAAATTTTAATAACTTTATATTTACATGATGAATAGCAGAACTAGCAGAAGAATTTGCTTTGAATACTGACTCTCTTAGATCAATAGGTAAAAATCTGTTTAAAAGTAATGTGGTATTTTCTCCAGTTATATTAATTGATGTATATGCATGTGATAAATCTAAATTAGTTCCTAAATGATCTGGAAGATCTAAATTATTTTTTAATATCCACCATTTTAGTGGCTCTATTCTCCAAATCGAATTTTCATCATTTAATATTCCCTCATTGAAGTGTGGAACTTTCTCAATGTTTAGTTTTTCTTTTATATATGTTTCTGATTGAAATAAAGTATCTGGCCAACAAGCTATCTGCTTAAGATTGAGGTTTGTAGTTTCCTTAAATTTTATGGTTACATTATTATTAATAGGAAAGCTACCTGGTTTATATGAAGTATCTAACGATGAGGATCTATCAACCATGCATTCTCTCACCTTTTGGATCAAGCATGTGAGAAGATACTACTTGAATTTCAATTTGTTTGTTTCTAATCGGATCACTGCCAATTACATTAATATTTTTCCATTCTTCAACACCACCCTTTATAAATCCTAAGCCAATCCAATGTCCTAATTCGGGTGAATGAGTAACTGAAGTAATTCTACCAACACCGAAACCTTTTATATTATTTTTTTCACAAATTATTGTTCCGGAAGCAAAAGTATCATTCTTATTAACAGGAAAAAAACCCACTAGCTTTTCTCTATCTGAAGCACTTAAAACTCCTCTTTTTCTCAATGCGCTACCGATGTACGATTTCTTATCTGATGCCATTTTTCCTAAACCCACATCATCAATAGTTGTTCGACCATCAAGTTCAGCACCTGTTACATGTCCTTTTTCAATTCTAAGTGCACCTAGAGCTTCAACACCATATAAACACCCATCAAATTGTTTTGCGGATTTCCATAAAATATCCATCATTATATTTGCATAATCTGCTTGAATATAAATTTCAAATCCGAGCTCACCAGAAAAACTTATTCTAGCAATTCTACATGGAATTCCTCCCTTAAGTGTAGCTGAGATAAAACACATGAATGGTAAATTTTCATTAGATATCGTAGAAGGATCTTCTAAACATTGGCTTAAAACATCTCTTGTCTTTGGGCCAGAAATAGCTGCTACACCCCACTGCTCAGAAACACTTGTCACATTGACTTTTAAATCAGTCCATCGTACTTGAAGTAATTCTTCTAACCATGACATTACTTTTCCTGCCTGGGATGTTGAAGTTGTCATAAAATATTCATTATCTGACAACCGCCAACAAGTACCATCATCTAAAACTATACCATCATCACGTAACATAATTCCATATCTCGTTTTATTTATTGGAAGTTTAGCAAAAGCATTAGTGTAAATTCTATTAATAAATTCTGTTGAGTCAGGTCCTTGAATAGCTATTTTACCTAATGAACTAACATCACATATACCTACTGTTTTTCTAACTGTTGCAGCTTCTCTGATGTATGCCTCATCTATGGTCTCATTGCTTTTAGGAAAATACCATGGTCTATCATATAAACCAGCATCAATCATTGTTGCTCCATTTTCCAAATTCCATGCATGCATTGGAGTAGTTCTAAGAGGCATGAAGTGTTTTCCAACACTCCTACCGGCTAATGCACCAATAGAAACAGGAGTAAAGGGTGGACGAAAAGTTGTAGTACCTACCTCTGGAATTTCTTTTCCAAGCAAATCTGCCATTAAAGATAAACCTATTATATTACCCATCTTACCTTGATCATTTGCCATGCCTAAAGTTGTATAACGTTTTAAATGTTCAACTGATATAAATCCTTCTCTATGTGCTAAGCGTACATCATCACAGATTACATCATGTTGAAAATCTACGAAACTTTTTGAGCGAGTTTTTTTTGATTTAACTTCATATAAAGGTTCGATTGGATTCATCCAGCCACCTTGTTTTGGAAAAAAATAATCTGTTTTTGATATTCCAAGTTTATTAATTGCATCTAAAGTACCTGCAATTCCTGAGTCAATACAATCACCTTTACCCCATATCCCTCTAGCAGAACCTATAACTGTAATATTTTCTTTGGGTTCTCCAGGTACAAAACATAAATTTTCTGTGTCCCAAACTGGACGCACTCCTCGATGAGATAATAGATGGACTGCAGGTGACCATCCACCTGACATTAAGACCTGATCACATGTAATTGTATCTATTTTATTGTATTTTGAATTTATCGAGTTGGCGATATCTAAACTATTTATTTTTTTAGAACCATTAATGTTATATGGAACAACACCATTTATTACTTCAAAATTATTTTTGTTTAAATCTATATTTGTTTCTTTGCGATTATCTAAAACTATTACATTTGCTCCAGCTTTTGCTAATATTTCTGCTGTTGAATATACTGAATCATTGTTAGTTGTAATTACAATTTTTTTCCCAGTTAATACACCATATCTATTTAAATAATGTTTAGATGCGTTTACAGTCATTGAACCAGGGACATCATTATTATTAAATGCGATATGTCTTTCAAAAGAACCTGATCCGATTAAAACATGTTTAGCTCTAACAATCCAAAATCTCTGCTTTGGCAATCTTCTATCTGAGAGGGTAACGTTTTCTTCAACTCTTTCTACCAAACCTAACACACAATTATCGTACAAACCAAATGCGGTTGTTCTTTTCATAACTCTTACACCAAGACTTTTTAGTTCTTTGAAAGCTTCGTCAGAATTAAATTCACTCTCAGATAATTGATCGCCTCCTATCATATTGTCCTGTTCAACAAGTATGACATCAAGTTTTCTATCAGCAGCTTCTTTAGCAGCAGCGATACCTGCAGGACCAGAACCGACTATAAGTATATCACAGTGATCATTTGCATGTTCATACACATCTGGATCAGGTAAACGAGAACTTCTTCCCATACCAGCAGCTTTCCTAATGAATTTTTCAAAAAACATCCAAACAGATGTACCAGATCCCCACTCAAAAGGTGGAATTCCCATGAAAGTCTTGTAATAAAAACCTGCAGGAACAAATCGACTTAATAAGTTATTAATAGAAGCGAGATCAAAATTTACACTTGGGAATGCATTTTGGCCAGAAGCAATTAAACCTTCGTATAATTCTTGAGAAGTAACTCGAACATTTGGTTCTTTTCTATCCCCAGTACCAATGGTTACCAATCCACCAGACTCCTCCACTCCACATGACATTATACCTCTAGGTCGATGATATTTAAAACTTCTTCCTACTACTCTAATGTCATTAGCTAATAGAGCTGAAGCAAGAGAGTCACCTTGATAGCCAAAATAATTTTTATTTTCCCAACTAAATTTCAATTGTTTTTGACGATTAATTTTACCAAAATTTTCTATTCTTCTTGAGCTCATAACTATTTTTCAAATACTTTTTGAAGTTGTGTGTGGCAAGGTTTAACACTCTTAATTTCATGAGTTATTGTTGAACGCTCGACTTCTAACCACATTCTACAACCATTTGAGTGTTGCCAAGTTTCTCTTTGAATGCCTTTGATATTTTCTCTAAAAAAGACTGCTTCAACCCAATCTTTTTCTGGTGCATCTAAACTTGGATAAACTATTGATGCGTCACTTCCATAACTAAACTCGCTATGATCTCTATCTCCACAATAAGGGCATTTTATTATTATCATAATTTAACCATGCATTTTTGGATCAGGGCCACTACCACTCTCATCAATATTAATACCTTTTTCAAATCTCTCTAAATTATGATTGGCAATTACTTTATGAGGTCTTTCATTTGCTATTAAGTCAGCAAAATACCAGCCAGAAGCTGGACTTGCTTTAAAACCACCATAATTCCAACCTGCGTTTAAGTACAAGTTTTCAACTGGTGTTTTGCACATAAAAAAAGATCCATCCATACTCATGTCCATCACTCCAGCCCAATGTCTTAACAATCTTAGTTTTCCAAGACACGGCATTATTGCCATTGCACCCTCACCATTTTCTTTTACAGTTGGCAAGTTTCCCCTTTGAGCATAAGACTTGTACCAATCTAGCTCACCTCCAAATACCATGCTTCCTTTATTTGTTTGAGAAATATAGAAATGTGCGGCACCAGCAGGAGCGTATATTAATACACAATCCAAAAGAGGTTTAACAGCCTCTGTAACAAACGCCTGTAACTTATGAGACTCTATCGGTAAATTACCTAACTCTGCCATTTGCCATAAGACAGATGTATGACCAGCAACAGCAAATCCAATTTTTTTGCCTTTTATATCTCCCCTAGTAGTTTGCAAACTTTCTATTGATCCATTCTTACGTGTCACTCCAGTAACTTCACAATTCTGTAATATATCTACACCAAGTGAGTCAGCTGCCCTTGCATATCCCCATACAGCAGAGTCGTGCCTTGCATTACCAGCACGAGGTTGAACAATTGCTCCTAAAATTGGGAAACGGCCATTATCATAATTAAGGTGAGGTATTTTATTTTTTAGTTTATTTAAATCCCACAACTCACCATCTGAACCAGTAAGTCTCATAGTGTTGTAACGTCTTGCAAAAGAATCAAGAGCACCTGGGTTGTTAATTAAAAGCACATGAGATCGCTGACTAAACATAACATTGTAATTCAAATCATGGCTTAAGTTTTCCCATAATCTTAATGTATGTTCATAAAATTCTCTATTACCCGGCATCATATAATTTGATCGTACAATTGTTGTGTTACGCCCTGCATTACCACCACCAATCCAACCCTTTTCTAAAACTGCAACATTATGCATGTTATGATTTTTGGCTAGGTAGTAAGCGGTAGCTAGTCCATGTAATCCTCCCCCCACAATAACTGCATCGTAAGATGCTTTTGGTTCTGGATCACGCCATTGTCTACTCCAACCTGAATTACCATTAAAGCCATTTTTAATTACATTCCAAGCATTGAATCTAGTCATAAGATATTCGTATATTTAATCTATTTTTTGTTCAATATATTTTTTTTCATTAAATTGAACATGCAGTCGCATGCTTTATAGCCTTAATTTAAGACCAAAAATAAAGCATTTAACTACTTGGCCATGTATCATTTAATTTATACCCTTCTGGGAAAGGATCATCTTTAGAAATATATAGTTTTTGCTCTCCTGTAATAAAAGCAGACCCTTTTATTGATGGAATGATCATATGTTTATTTTCTTTTGTATATTCCTTCAAAATAAAAGTTTCAAATGAAGACCCTATTATTGATCTTGATATAAATTTCTCATTAAGTTGTATTTCATTTTTAGCATACATAAGTGCTAATCGTGCAGAAGTACCAGTTCCACAAGGTGAGCGATCCAACTTACCAGGTCTGATACAAACAGTATTCCAACCCTCTTTTTGATTAAAATCATTAGATTTTATTGGCTCAATAAACTGACAAAAAGAAATATAATTTAGACTTGGAAGTGTGGGATGATTAAATCCTAAGCTAATGTTCGCTTCTCTAACAATTTCTTTTGAAATTTTTACAAATTTATCAGCATTGTTACTTTCTATAGTTAAATTAAAATCACTTGCATTACAAATAACAAAACTATCACCTCCAAATACGGTGCTAACAATTATTTCACCATATGAAGGAGTTTTAAGTTTTACTTCAAGTTGATCAACAAAAGATGGCAAGTTTTGTACTTCAACAAATTTTACTTTATTATTCTTTATAAATGCTTTTATAGGTATAATACCTCCAGGGGCCTCAAGCATAAATTCAGTAATTGGATCCTCCATTTTAATAAAACCTTTTTCAAGAAGTACTGTAGCTACACAAATACTATTAGAACCGCTCATAGGTGGATTATCTTCTGGTTCCATAATAATAAATCCAGCTTTAGCCTTTTCATTATTAGGAGGAACTATTAAATTAAAATGTTTAAAAACACCTCCTCTTGGTTCATTTAACAAAAAATTTCTAAATTTTTTATCATCAAATAAAAATTTTGATTGATCAAGAATCGTATCTCCTTTTAAATCAATATTTCCAGCAACAATGACATCGCCTATTTCTCCACAACAATGAGCGTTATAGATTTGAATTTCCTGCATTAATTAATAATTAGATCTTCAATAGCTTTTGAGTGATGTGTGATTTGTTCGTATCCATTTTCGGTTATTATAAAACTATCACCTACTTGACCTCTAAAATCTTTTGCACTACTTCCTCCATCTACAGCAAATACCATTCCAGGCTTTAAAACAGTTTTATTGCCAACTACTAGTTGAGGTTCCTCTAAAAAACTAAATCCTGTACCTCTTCCACACCTAAATGTTGGGTAGGGGTAACCTTCTGCTTGAATAGTATCAGCATAAGCAGCATGCACTTCTTCTGCAGTAACTCCAGGGCCTAAGACACTAAGTGCAGCTTTTTGTGATTTTACTGCTACTTCAAATGCTTTAATTTGACTTTCATCTTTAATTTCATTAACCCAAAACACTCTGTCAAATCCCAATTTAAATCTATGAAAATTTGTAGATCCACAATAACAACAAAAAACAGGTTCTCCTTTTTTAACTAGTTTGGTTGATGCACGTCGATGAGTATATGGCAGTTCTTTCCCTGATGTAATAACCGGTAGAAAATGAATGTTAGGTGACATATTAGGACTATCTGGATAATGTGCTTTTAATAGCTCTGCTGCTTTTCTAGTTCCAGCTTGAGATTGGGCTAAAGCAATTTCGTACTGAGGTACATTATCTGCAATTACTGATTTTGCTCCTTCCATCATTGCCATAGCGACTTCACCTGCATGTCTTGCTATTTGTAATTCTTCTGAAGATTTAATCATACGTATATCATTTAAAAAAGGTGTGACATTGCCCATTGTTTTACCTTGTAATAATTCAGATAAATAATGGTTTACTGTTGCATTAATTTTATATTTTTCACAAAATATGTTTTTATATTTATATATAATTGCAGGTAAAAATTCTTTCCATTCTTTACCAATACCATCATTCCAAGTTTCAATTTTATCAACTGGAGTATTTTCTGGGACTAAAAGAACATCAAGCAAAGGTGTGATTAGAATACTTTTATCATCTTTGGGAACTAGAAGAATCGTAGGTCTATTAAAATCCATATGAAGAAAATCATGATAGCCCGTAAAGTAATACAAATTATCATCATCAGTAATAATAGCTAAATCAATATCGTGTTCATTCATTTTTTCTCTTAATTTATTTAGATTTTTTTCGAACATTCTATTTTCTCCATTTAAATAAATATTATTTTAGTTGCTGTTCAACCAATTCACTCCAATAGGAAGATCCTATCACCAATAGCTCATCGTTAAAATCATAATCTGGAGAATGTAAAGGTTTTGCATGGGAACCTTCAGTACCATTCCCCATTAAAACAAAACAGCCAGGTTTTTCTTCTGACATTATTGAGAAGTCTTCAGAAAATAATCGTGGCTCAATATCACCATCACAATTTTCATTACCAAGTAGTGAGATTGCAGCATTAGTAGCAGAATCAGCTTGATCTTTTGAGTTAAATGTTACTGGACAGGTAGTTTCATATTTAACACTACCATCTACGCCATGTGCACTACAAATGCCCTCAACAATCTGCAACATTTTTGATGCAATAATTTCATTTGTTTTTTTTGATAATGCTCTGGCATCTCCGGTCATTTTTACATTACCAGGTAAAACATTTTTTTTTCCATCTGTTATAAATTCAGTAATAGAAACTATACCATTGTCGGCTGGGTTTAATTTTCTTGAAACAATGGATTGCAAGGCAACTGCTATTTGCGATCCCACAGTTATAGCATCAACACCCATATGAGGTAATGCTGCATGCCCGCCTTTTGCTTTTATATCTATTTCAAATAAATTTTCACTGGCAGTTATAACGCCTTTTCTTGTTCCAAAAGTTCCAATTTTCATATTAGGAATATTGTGCATTGCATATACTTCATCAATACTAAATTTTTCAAATAAACCTTCATCAATCATTGTTCTTGCACCAAATGTATTTTCCTCATCGGGTTGAAAAATAAAATACACAGTTCCATTAAAGTTTCCTTTTTCCGACAAATATTTTGCAGCTCCAAGTAACATTGTTGTATGACCATCATGACCACATGCATGCATTCTATTTTCAAATTTAGATTTATAATTAAAGTTATTTATTTCATGTATTGGAAGCGCGTCCATATCAGCTCTAATACCTATTGATTTAGAACTTTTTCCTTTTTTTAATACTCCAACTACTCCAGTTCTTGCTATTCCTTGATGAACCTCTATTCCAAATTCTTTAAGGAGCGATGTAACTTTATTTGAAGCATATTCTTCTTCAAAACTTATTTGAGGATGCATATGTAAATCATGTCGCCACTCAACTAATTGATTATGTAAAGTCTGTGTTTTCATTTTTAATTAATATTATTAAATTCTTTAATCTTATCATCTAATGAGAGCATTTGTTTATAATGATGATCCCAAAAATTTTGACTTCTTCTTTTTTCAAAATCATCTAAATTGATTCCTTGTTGCTCCACCCAAGTATAATAACCAAGATTGAAAATTCTTTCTTTATCTCTTTGATTAAGCTCTAATGTATTATCAGTATTTGCACCTTTTAAGAATTCTCCAAATATTTCACCACACGTAGTTTCATCATATATATTTTTAAATTCTTCCTTGGTTTTATTTAATTCTGAAAGATACAAATCTGCTCCATCTGTTGCAACTGTGACAATTGCATCTTCTTTACCTAATTTCATATATTTAGCTAATTTAATTGAAGCTAATATATTAGCTATTGCAGAAAAACCGAATTCTGGAAGTCTTTTTACAAAATTATTATCAAAACCTTTTTTTCTAGTTAAGTATTCTTGACCAATCTCTGTATTAAACATCATATTCAAATTATTAGTTGCACGATCTGTAATACCTACAACAAAGTCTGAATTCATTACATTATGAATTAGGGGGACATGTTTGTCACCTATTCCTTGTATATTATGTTCACCATAGCCATTATTAAGCAAAGTTGGGCACTCTAAGGCTTCCACAACGGCTATCTTTGCATTTAACTTTTCTTTTAAGTAATCTCCTGCAGCAAGTGTGCCACTTGATCCTGATGCACTAACATAAAATCTTGCTTTTAAGTCTGTATCACCTTTTACTTGTAAAAAAGATTTTTCAAACGAAGGACCAGTTACTGAACGGTGAATTGCATAGTTGTAATATTCATCAAACTGGTTGATAATATCATTATTTGGATCTTTTTTTAGCTCATTACAAGCGTCATAAATTTCTTTGACATTACTCTCAGTGCCTTTAGTTTTAATTATATCATTTTTATCCTCAACCCATTTTTCTAACCAGTTAAATCTTTCTTGACTCATCCCTTCAGGTAAAATTGCAACACTTTTTAAACCAAGTATTCTAGAAATAGCAACTCCTCCTCTACAATAATTTCCAGTTGATGGCCAAACAGCTTTTTGTTTTTCATAATCGAAACTACCGTTAAGAATTCTGGGTAATAAACATCCATAAGCTGCCAAAACTTTATGTGCTGTTATCATAGGAAATAATCTTCCTATATTAACAATTATCTTTGCTTCAACTCCTGTAAATTCATCTGGTAAAACAATGTGCTCTGGAACATTTGAAAAGTTCGAGTGATCTCTATTATTAAACCAGTGAACTCTAAATAAATTTTTTGGATCAGCTGCATCTTTATCAATCGATTTTAAATTTGATTTAACATCTTCATTTATAATATGTGGATTTTGTAATTCAGAAATTGTTGGAAGCACTATTCCTCTATCCCTAAAGTATCTTGATGTTTTATCTATTATTTGTTCGTTCATAATTTATAACCTTGTACCTAAATTTTTTTTCATTGCGATATCAAAAGTAAACCTAGCTATAGCAGTATCCTGAACACCTGTGCCAGTTAAATCACATAAAGTGATATCCTCTTTATTTTTTCTTCCTAATGCTGGATTTAAAATAACTTCTCCTATTTCATTAAAATTTTCATTTATGGAAATTATATTAGCCTTAATAGCGTGGTGTAATTCACCTAATACTGCGGTTTGAGACTGACTGTCAGGAATATAGGTATCACATTTTTTTATTATATCAGGATCTATTTCATTTTTTTCTTCAGCATCTGAGCCCATGGCGGTTATGTGTAATCCTTTCTTCAACCATGCACTTTTAATTAAAGGTGACTTACTTGGTGTAGTTGTAACAACTATTTCTGATAGTTTAACTAATTCTTCAATTGAGGAAGATTTTTTTATATCAAGACCTAAATACTGAATTTCTCTTTCAAAATTAATCAGTTTTTCTCTATCTCGTGACCATATAAATACTGTACTAATAGGACGAACTAATTTTAATGCTTCAAGTTGTAACTTTGCTTGTAAGCCAGCACCTATGATACCTGCTTTTGTTGAATCTGGGTTGGATAAATATTTTGCAGCGATTGATCCAGCAATTGCGGTACGAATATCTGTTAAATATCCTTCATCTAATAATATTGATTTAATAACACCTGTCTTAGAGTCTAATAATATCATCATACCATTGCTTGATGGAATACCAAGTTTAGGATTATCAAAAAAACCTGAAGCTATTTTTATTGCATAACTATCTAATCCTTCAATGTAAGCTGCTTTAACATCAGTTTCACCATTATATTTATGAACATCAAGTCGTTGAATAGGCGGCATAATGGTATTTCCATCAGCTAAATTCTTAAAAGCATCCTCAATAACGGGAATGAGCTGCTCATTTAGTTGAACACATTTCTTGATATCATCTAATTTTAAGAAAACTGTCATAAAATCAATTTTGAAAATAATTCAGTATCAATATTACCACCACAAATTAAACAAATTATATTTTTACCTAAGTGTTTTGATAGATTGTCTTTTGCTACTATTACACTGGTCGCTGCTGCGCCCTCTGTTACTAATCTATGTTCGTGAAAATTTAATCGAATTCCTTCAGCTATTTTTTCCTCACTAACTAAAATAAAATCATCAATTGTTTTTTGAGCAATATCAAAGGTATATTTATTTTCTAAACCTATACTACCGCCTAAACAATCAGCCAATGTTTCTAGTTCTTCTACATCGACTGGTTTACCATGCTTTAAACTTTCATACATAGATGGTCCTCTTTCCATAGAAACAGCAATTACTTTAATATCAGGTTTTTGCAATTTTAACGCGAGTGCAATTCCTCCAATTAATCCGCCACCTGAAGTTGGAATTATTACTGTATCTACTTCAGGAAAATCATTTAACATTTCTATACCGACAGTTCCCTGGCCTGCAATAACATCTTCGTCATCAAATGGATGAATAAAAGGAATATTATTTTTATTTGAAATTTCTCTAGCATACATATCTGCTTCATCACTATTTGATCCATAAATTTCAACATTTGCTCCTAATGCTTCTATGGCTTCTTTTCTGTATTGTGGAACCATTTTTGACATATAAATTGTAGACTTAATACCCAGTTTACTCGAAGCAAAAGCAACACCTTTTCCATGGTTGCCTGTTGAAACAGCAATTACACCTTTCTGTTTTTCATCATTTGTTAAAGAAAGTAACTTATTTGTTGCACCTCTTAATTTAAATGAACCTGTTTTTTGAAGAGATTCTAATTTTAATTTAACGGTCCTATTTTGGGATAATAAATCGGATGTCACTAAAGGAGTATGGTTAATGTACGGTGAAATTTTTTTATGAGACTCTAAAATTCTATCTAATGAAATCATTTTGATATTTTATAATATATATAACCCTCTAGATGTTTTAGATAAAACCTCAACACCTTCATTAGTTATAATAATATTATCAATTAATCTTACTCCTATTTTATCTTCATAGCTAAATGCAGGAGGTTCAATTGCTATAACCATGCCTGGCTCAAATACACGCTCAGAAGATCCATCGACTATTAAAGGTTCAACCCATGTTGGTGGAAATGCTATTCCCACTGCGTAACCTGTCATATGTAAACGGTACTTCTCCATACCTGCTTTTTCAATTATTGATTTTGCTATATTATGTGCTTTTCTTACTTCTTTACCAGGACCCATCTCTTGAATACATGCGTCTCCAGCTTCTTTTATAACATTAAATATTTCTTTCATTCTTTCACTTGGTTTACCAACACACATATTTCTTCCAATTGTGCAACAATATCTTCTATAGTGAGATCCAAACTGTAAATGCATGAAATCTCCTTCTTGTAATTTTTTATCTGATGGTTCACCATGTGCAAACATAGATCTATCTCCAGTTAGAAAATTCATAGGACTAGAAGGTATATCTCCACCATTCATAAACATTTCATAATGAATAGTGGCTGATATTTCTCTTTCGGATATTCCTGGCTTTATTGTTTTTAATCCAGCATTGAAACTTATATCTGCAATTTCAGAAGCTTTGCGAACATATTTCAATTCCGTTTCTGATTTTAGCAGTTTTATTTCTCCAACTAGATCTGTTGAAATATGAACAATTGAGTCTCCAAGTATTTCATTAATTTTGTTGTATTCAAATGGATGAAGGTAATAATAAGGTACTTCAATCCCAATTCTTTTTTTTAAGAGTTTTTTTTCTACCATTAGTTTGTATGTGGCATCAATAGGATCTTCAGGTTCTTGTCCACCCCAGCCATATACTTCATCTGCCATGGAATGCTCATTCATCATTTCCACTTCAGATCTTCTAGTCATCATAATAATTGGATCAGAATCAATTGGAAAAAGTAAAACTTCAAATTCTTGATATCCTTTTGCAGGAGTACCAATTAAATAATTTATGTTGGTTGGCGATATTACCATTAAAAGTTCAATATTAAATTTTTTCATCGAACTTCGAGTTTTGTCCCACCTTTCTCTAAATTCTTCTTTAGAAAAAAAATCTTTAGACATGAATATTATGTCACTATCAAGCTGGTAGGTGTTTTATTGGTTAATACCTCAGCACCATTTTCAGTTAAAATTACTGTATTTGAATAAAAGAAATCTCCCTTACCACTCCACATCAACCAAGAATGAGTATGAAAAACCATACCTACTTTTAAAATTCTTTTACTATTTGGTGCTAGGCCTGTAACCATACTTCCTCCAACCCAGCTTGGAGGAAAAGCGATGCCAACTAAGTAGCCACAATGATGACGTCTATATTCAGGTAAACCAGCCGCATCAACAACATCTTGCCATGCTTGATATACATCTCCTGTAGTTGCTCCAGGCTTTATCGCTTTGAGTTGTGCTTCACCCGCCTTATTACTTAAATCTGCCGCAAAATCTGCATCATGAGGTTTTTCACCAATAAAAATAAGACGTCCCATTGGCGCTTGATATTTTTTATAAGAACCTGCGTGTTCAATATACAGTGCATCACCAGTCTTCATTACATCACCTCTCCAAGTCGTATGTTCTTCATTAAGACGATCAGTCATTCGAATAAATGGACCAAAGCCTGCGTATTCACTACCAGCTTTGATCATAGCAGAATGCATTTCTGCTGATATGTCTCTGTCACTTGCCCCATCCTTTGCTGCTTCTATCGCCGCTAAAGCACCTACATCAGCAGCTTCAGCAGCTTTTCTTGTATATTCGATTTCAAGGGGTGATTTTACCTGCCTTAATTCATCAACTAATCCTGAACAGTTAGAGCAATTAGCTTTACTTAATTTGTTAGTTACTTCTTCGTAAATAGCTGGTGTTAAAAATAAAGAATTTTTTTCAATTCCAATATTTAAAGTATCGCATTTTGAGTCTTTAATTGCTTTGAAAATAAAATCTGCAGGATTTTCATAATCTTTAAATCCATAAAAGTTTGCATTTAAAACATATCTCTCAACAGATACTTGTTCCATTTGTCTACATATCAGAATCATATCTCCTTCTAATGGAACAAAAAGAACATGACATGCAAAGTAACCCCAATGGTCCAATCCAGTTAAATAATAAATATTTTCAGGAACAGCTACTAAAATAGCATCTAAGTTGTTTTTTTTCATTTCTTGACGAACAGCAACTAAACGACTTGCTAATTCTTCTTTAGGAAAAGCGTGAGTTATTGGCATATATTTTCTCCTCAAATATTATATATTTAAATTTTAATTATAGCTTTGAAAAAAGCAATATTTAATCATATTAATAATGATATTATTTAATTTTTTTTAAAAGGTATTAATGTCAAAAAAATTTATTGCCACTCACTGGGGTACATACGTTCAAAAAGGTAAGGGTAATAATCTAAAAATAAATTATTGGACAAAAGATAAAAATCCCACAAAATTTGGATTAGATTTTTTAAATGCAGCACAAGATAATTTAAGAATTACTCAGCCTTACATTCGTAAAGGCTGGTTAGAAAAGAATAAAACTAAGAGGGGTCAAGATAAATTTATACCAGTTTCATGGGAAATGGCACTTTCTATTGCATCAGATGAATTATTAAAAGTCAAAAAAAAATATGGGAATAAAAGTATTTATGCTGGTTCATACGGTTGGGCAAGTGCTGGAAGGTTTCATCATGCTAAAAGTCAATTAAATCGTTTTTTTAATTTATTTGGTGGCTTTTCTTTTTCTACTCAAAGCTATTCTTACGCTGCTGCACAAACTCTACTTCCACATATTATAGGGAAAGATATTTATGGACTTCTTGATGATCATACATCTTGGAATGCTTTATCAAAAAATACTGAATTAATAGTTATGTTTGGAGGAATGCCATTAAAAAATTCTCAAGTTTCTGCTGGCGGCGTTGGAACACACACAACAAAAGAGGGTTTGAAAAAATGCATAAAGAATAGAGTAAAGTTTATTAATATTAGTCCTTTAAAAACTGATGCACCATCATTTGTAAGTGCTAAACAAATTTTTATAAGACCAAATACTGATACTGCTTTAATGTTGTCTTTAGCCTATTTGCTAATAATTAATAATACTTACGATAAAAAATTTATAAGCAAATATACATTTGGATTTGATGAATTTAAAAAATATGTTCTCGGTAATAATAAAAATGAACCTTGCACACCAAGATGGGCCTCTAAAATTACTGGAATATCAGAAAAAGGAATTAGCGATCTTTATAAAATTATTATTAGAAAAAAAACATTAATTTCAATGTCATGGAGCCTACAAAGAGCTTCACATGGTGAACAACCACTCTGGATGGGTATTACTTTAGCTAGTATGCTTGGTCATATTGGCAGTGCTTCAGGAGGGTTTGGATTTGGTTATTCTGCAGTTAATAGCACAGGTGATAGCTTTAATAAAATTAAATGGCCAAGTTTACCTCAGTCAAAGAATAAAGTTACATCTTTTATACCAGTGGCAAGAATAACTGATATGTTAAATAATCCAGGTGGAAAATTTATATACAATGGAAAAAAAAGGAAATATCCAAATATTAAATTAATTTATTGGGCTGGAGGTAACCCTTTTCACCATCATCAAGATTTGAATAAGCTTGTAAAAGCTTGGCAAAAACCTGAAACAATTATTGTTAATGAAATTTGGTGGAATGCACAAGCTAGACATGCTGACATTATATTTCCAACCTGCACTAGTCTTGAAAAAAATGATATCATGCTAAATCCTAGAGATCCGACTATTATTGCTAGTCGAAAAGTTATAAAAAATTTTGGTCAATCAAAAAGTGATTTTGAAATTTTTTCATCGTTATCAAAAAAACTTGGATTTGGTAAAAAATTTACTAAAGGTTATAATGAGAAACAGTGGCTTAATTCATTATGGAATGAAGCAAGAGCCGAAGGCAAAAAAAATAAAATAAATTTACCTTCATTCAAATCATTCTGGAATAAAGGATTTTTTAAAATTCCTACATTAAACAAGAACAATATTATGTTTGAAGACTTTATAAATGATCCGATTGGGAATAAGCTTAATACATCTTCAGGTAAAATAGAAATTGTATCAAAGGTAATTAAAAGTTTTAAATTAAAAGACTGTAAAAAACACCCATATTGGTTTGAGCCTTATGAATGGATAGGTAATAAAAAAAGATTTAATTTACACCTCATATCGAATCAGCCAGAATTCAAATTGCATGGGCAACTAGATAATGCTTTCTTGAGTAAATTGAATAAAATTAAAAACAGAGAACCATTAATTATTAATCCGATAGATGCAAAAAAAAGAAAACTTAAAAATAATGACTTAGTTGAAGTTTATAATCAAAGAGGAAGGATGTTAGCTGGTATTAGAATATCAAATAAAGTAATGGAAGGTGTTGTAGTTGTTTCTACAGGTTCTTGGTTTAGTCCATATAAAAAAGAAAAAATAGAAGCTCATGGTAATCCGAACGTATTGACTGGGGATATACCTACTTCTTCTTTCAGTCAGGCTCCAACATCAAATACAACTTTAGTCGAAGTCAAAAAAATATCAGAAGACTATAAAAATCTAAAAACACTTATTTATGATTTTTCTCATTTAGAATTAAATTAACTAGAAAAATTAAAAAAATTTGAGATAAATTTTTTACCATCATGCTGATCTAAAAATTTACTTTCATATTTGTTAACATTTTTACTAAAGTATATGTCCCAAAGTTTTTTATTAGATTCAGGATGAAACTGTGAACTATACCAGTTATTACCATGATCTATAACAATAGCAGGACTATCATCATGAGTGGCAAGAATACTATTTTTTTGATCATCTGCTGGAATTATATGAAGAGAATTACCAAAATGAAAAATTGGGAATTCCGACATATCATAAAATAGTGGATGTGACTTACCTTTTTCAGTTAGTCTTATTTTATATGTTCCAGATAATGTACCTTGTAAACGATTTGTTAATTCACCGTTTCCAAATTGACTTGATAACATTTGATGTCCTCCACAAATTCCCAATAGTGGTTTTTTTGATTTACGATAAATTGCTAACCAACTACGAAGTTTGTGTAACCAACTTTTGTCTTCAGTTACTACATGAAAAGTACCGCCGAGAATAACACAATCGATATTCACAGATTCAGGGAGATCTTCGCCTCTACAAATATCTACTCCAGATAGATTATATCCGGCTTCTTCTGCTATTGATCTATGCCAATCAACAGCCCAATGTTTTTCTTTACCAGTTTTACATAAACTAACATAATCCTCTGGATCATAATGTTCGCGCTCTCCAAGCATTGAAATAAAGAGTGCATTTTTCATAATATATTTACTTTTGATTCTTTTAATAGTTTTGTTAGTTTATTCTTTCAATCCATTGATTAAATAACTTGTGTAAACACTCATTAGATTTTTCAAGTTCAGATAAACTAATATATTCATTAGCTTTGTGTGCTTGATCTATTGAGCCTGGACCACATACAACAACATCCATATTCATTTGTTGAAATATACCAGCCTCAGTTCCAAACGAAATAACTCCAGTTGAATTTGATTTTAAAATTTCCAGCATAATTACTCTAGCTTGATTTTCCTCTCTTGGAATAAGCCCTGGTATTTCTCCTATTACTTCAGTTTCAATTTTAGCTTCTAAAAATTTAGATTTCATTTCAGGAAGAAGTTCCCTCTCACAATATGTTGAAATATTATTTTTTACAAATTGCAAATCTTCATTATTAACAGGTCTCATTTCCCAATCTATTGAACATTGTCCAGCAATAACATTATGTGCAACACCTCCTTCAATTTTACCAGCCTGTATCGTTGACCAAGGAGGATCGAAGGGACTATCATTTGGTGTTCTTTCTTTTAATTCATTTGCTAATTCAAAAAGTTTATTTGTAAACAAAGATCCATACTGAATTGCGGATAGTCCTTTTTCAGGATTTGAAGCATGACCTTCCTTACCGTGAAAACAAGTGGTATATTCACAGTCACCTTTATGTGCTTCTATTACTTCCATACTTGTTGGCTCACCTATGATTACCATTGCAGGTTTAAATTTATATTTTTTTAGCTCTTCAGAAAGATGTCTTGCTCCAAAACATCCGATCTCTTCATCATATGTAAAGCTAAAATGAATTGGAAAATTTAATTTTTTATTTTTTAGAATTTCTGCAGTAGCTAGAGCTGAAGCAATAAATCCTTTCATATCACAACTACCTCTTCCATAAAGAAGCTCATCTTTTTGTGTAAGTTTAAAAGGATCTGATTTCCAACCTAGTTCTTTAGCAGGAACAACATCTGTATGACCTGACAATACTATCCCGCCATCAATCTCTGGTCCTATTGTTGCAAAAATGTTAGCTTGTTTGTTATCTGCAGTAGTCATTACATCTACTTTTCCTCCAATAGATTTAATCTTATCAGATAAGTAATTAATCATTTCTAAATTGCTCTCTGAAGAAACTGTTGGATATGAAACCAAATCAGCTAATATTGAAACAGTTTTGTCAATTGTTCTCATTTACAAGTAAAAATCTATACACTAATTTAATTAACTGAATATAAGAAAAGCCTTAAACTTATATATTTTTCATTATTTTTTGGAGAAGAAAACTAAAATTGTTGTATACAATCATAAATTTACCAGTAAAAATATCTCTAACTAAACAATTATTTAGGAGGGAAATGATATGAGATCATTAATAATTGCAATTACAATTATACTTACATCTTTTTCAATAAATGCTGAGTCATTATCTGAAAAAGTTGCAGCAGGTGGAAAACCATCGCTCGGATTTGCTACGGCTGTTCCTTGGGGTTATCCTGGTGAAAATGGTGAGCCATTAGGTTTTGTTAATAAAATAGCTTTAACAATACTTGAAGAAATGGGAATCAATGAAGTTGATACTTCCGTTAATGAGTGGGCTGGCTTAATTCCTGGTCTTAACGCTGGTCGTTACGACATAATTACGGGTGGTATGTATATTCTTAAAAGTAGATGCGAGAATATAGATTTCTCTGATCCAATTGGATACTTTGGAGATGCTATGATGGTTCCTGCTGGAAATCCAAAAGGTATTCATAACTATGAAGATGTTGTAAGAACAGGTGCTACTCTTGTGACTGGTATTGGTTTTAATACAGTTGAAGCAGCAAAAAAATACGGAGTTCCTGATAGCCAAATGCTACTTGTGGATGGTGAAGTAGGAATTCTAGCAGCTATGCAAGCAGGTAGAGCTGATGTTGCAGTACATACTGTTTTTAGTGTTCAAGAACATGTTGAAATTTCTGATGGAAAATTTGAACAAACTGATGCTACAAAAATGCCCAAAGAAGTAATGAATGTAGTTGGTATTGGTTTCAGAAAATCTGATTCAGATTTCAAAGAAGAATTCAACAAAGCACTAGCAAAAACTATTGGTGGTGAAAAATGGATGGCAAGAACTGCAGAGTATGGATACACTGCAGCTCAATTACCTCCAGAAGGTTTCACAACTGAATATGCTTGTGCTAATAAATAATTAAACTTTCTTAACTCAGGTAATATAGATTGCCTGAGTTTTTGATTTTCCAAGGATAACCAATTTTGAATTTTTTTAGTTTTGTATTTGAGTACGGCCCTAAATTTACATCTGCCGCAATAATTACTGCTCAAGTTTTTATTTATTCATCATTACTTGCAGTATTAATTTCACTTATTTTTGGAATAATGAGGTTATCAAAAAATATAATTATTCAATCAATTGCAACTATATATATCGAGTTCTATCGTGGAACTTCATTAATCATCCAAATGTTTTGGATATATTATGTACTTCCTTTGTTTGGAGTTCCTTTGCCAGCTTTACTAGCTGGTGTTTTAGCCTTAGGTATGAATTTTGGTGCTTATGGCGCAGAGGTATTTAGAGCAGGTATTTTAGCAGTACCCAAAGGACAGTGGGAAGGTGCATTAGCTCTCAATTTTAGTAAAAGTAAAAGAATGCAAAGAATTATTATACCTCAAATATATCCAATAATACTTCCTCCTGCAGCAAACCTTGCAGTAGAATTACTTAAGGGTACAGCTCTAGTATCTTTAATTACGCTTGTAGATTTAATGTTTGTAGCTAAGCAAATTAATATGATGACTTGGCTTTCCGCCCAGTCATTTGGATTAGCGCTTATAATTTATTTTGTTATGGCAAGATTTGTTCTTGTGCCTTTTTTACGATGGTTAGAATTATTGGCAGCAAAAAAAGTTGGTAGAGGAAAAATTTAATTATGTACGTAGAATGGAGATGGGAATGGACATTTGAAATATTACCTCAAATGCTATGGGCTACTCTAAATACTTTTTTGGCAGCTGGAGTTGGGTACGCAATAGCAGCAGTTGTTGGTATTATATTAATGTTAGGACAAAGAACACCTTATAAAATAGTAAATATTGTAATAAGAGAAATCGTCGAATTTATTCGTTCCACACCTCTTCTTGTCCAATTATTTTTTGTTTATTTTGTTGCTCCACAATTTGGAATAATTCTTTCAGCTTGGGTTTCTGCAATGATTACAATTGGGCTTCATTACGGTACATATCTTTCTGAGGTTTATAGAGGTGCTCTGGAAGGAGTCCAAAGAACTCAGTGGGAAGCATGCAAAGCTCTTAACTTTTCAAGTGGTTATACTTACCGTAAAATAATACTTCCTCAAGCATTCCCAATTGCTATTCCAGGAATGGGAAATTACCTTGTTGGAATTTTTAAAGATACTCCTTTACTTGCTACAATAGGAGTTGCAGAACTGTTCTTTACAGCAAATGCCATAGGAGCATATACATATAGATACCTCGAGCCATACACAATGGTAGGTGTCATATTCTTAGTTATTTCATTACCCACAGCATTTGGTATAAGAAGACTTGAAGCAGCAGTTAATAAAGCACAAGGAAAATTTAATGTATAAAGGTTTAAAAATAATATGAATCAAGATGATAATTCAAGTGACATTTTAGTAAAATTTTCTGAAGTAACAAAACAATATGGAGATTTAGTTGTTTTAGATAAATTAAATCTGGAAATAAAAAAAAATGAAATGGTTTCAATTATAGGCCCATCTGGTTCTGGAAAAACAACAGTCTTAAGAGTTTTAATGACATTAGAAAAAATAAATAATGGTGTCATTTATTTGGATAATGAACCATTAACGCATATGAATGAAAATGGAAAATTAATAGAAGCTAGTGAAAAATATATCAGGGAAAGAAGATCAAAAATAGGTATGGTCTTTCAACAATTTAATTTATTTCCCCATATGACTGCATTGCAAAATTGTATAGAGGCACCTGTGCATGTTTTAGGTCTTAAAAAAGAAGATGCCGAAGAAAGAGCGCTTGAATTACTAGAACTTGTTGGACTCTCTGATAAAAAAGATGAGCATCCTACTAGATTATCAGGTGGGCAACAGCAACGAGTTGCTATTGCAAGAGCTTTAGCAATGAGGCCAAAAGTAATGTTATTGGATGAAATTACTTCAGCACTTGACCCTGAAGTTGTTGGAGAAGTATTAAATGTTATTCGTTCTCTTAATAAAGAACATAACCTTACTATGATTATGGTGACCCATCAGATGGGGTTTGCGAGAGAAATTTCAGATCGTGTTTGTTTTTTTTATGATGGTAAAATTTTTGAACAAGGCCCTCCAGAGAGATTATTTGGAAATCCTCAAAATGAAAGGACTAAACAATTTCTTCATGCTGTTTTGGATGCAAACTAATTTATATTTTAAATAAATTTCCAAACCCATTAATTTTATTTTCTTTAATATTTGATAATTTTAAAGAGTCCCATATCAATGCTTGGTTACTAGAAATAACATTAATCTTAAAATCATTTTCTATATCTTCTAGAATATCAACGATTTTTAATGCTGTACAAGATACAAATAAACCATCAATATTTTTAAAGTTAATTTTGGAAATTTGATCCTTTAAACTCTTTAAACTAACTTGAGCTATTTCAGAGTCGTAATTTAGATTAAAAGAACTAAAGGACTCAATCTCAATATTGAAATTTTTAAGATAATTAAAAACGGTTAAATTTACATCCTTAGGATAAGGAGTTAAGACAGCAATTTTTTGAAATTTTAATTTTTTAAAAGCTTTTAAAGCTGCTGTGATAGGAGTTGTAACTAATGTATTAGGCTTTGATTTACGAATTTGATTTGTTATTTCTTTTTCACCAATTGCAATAGTTCCAGATGTACAACCATATGCAACCACATCAATATTTTGACCAGGTAATATTTGATCACAGACTTCAGGTATATAATTAGCCATTTTTAAATAATTTTCATGATTTAAAGGGTTATTGAAAGGTATCCTATTTACAAATATGTCTATTGGAAGAGAATGACATATTTTCCTGAAATCTTGTTCTATTGTAAAATCTGTTGAAAGAGCAATAAGTCCTATCCTTGGATTAGTTGTATTTTCCAAAATAGGATATAATATATTTTGATTGAAGTTTTTCATTACTGATTTGGAAAATAATCTTCACATTCACCTTCGCGGTAGACATCTGTTGTTGCACAATGGAGACTTCCTCCAAAAGCATAGACATCTCTAAAAGGAACTGGAATAACATCCATACCAAAATTTTCCATTTGTTTAATCATTTTTTCTTCAGAAGCTTCAACACAAATGGTTTTTGGATTTAGAATCAAAACGTTCATGGATAGCCATATAGATGAGTAGCACATTGGCGGAGGAGTGTTATGGATTGAAGGTGCCGCCTCGTGTATTTCCCATTTATTATCGTCAAATATTTTTCTTTGTTCATTTGATATTTTTCTGTTTGGGTTCATTATAATAACTCCAGGTTTTATTGGCGTAAAACATGCATCAATATGAGTAGGTATTAGTTCTCCAGGTAAATTAATCTGATGAATACGATGATTTGGATAATGTCTTCTTAACCAATCTAAACCTTTTAAATTTGATGTAAAATTGTTGTGATAAAAAAGATCTTTTCCAAAGCGTAAAATTTCTGCTGCATCAAAAAGTGGTTCTTTTTCTGTCAATATCATATCTCTATTTTCAATTTTTTTATATCTTTCTTCTTCAGTTATGCCTTCAGGAAGATAATTAGACTTATAAGATTGATTAGTTAATCTTGGTTTTGGTGCTGACTCCCATCGCATATTTTTATCTTCTGAATAATATTTTTCAAGTAATGGTCTATACGCAAGATATTCAAACCATCTACATCTATAAGACATGGGTGCTTCTAGCATTTCATTACCTACTGTTAATATAACATCCCTTGGTGGCATACAACCAAACATACCTTCGTTTGACCAATCTGGAGTATTTATTGTTTGACTAAAATCTATTGGAGTTGGTCTATCAACTTTTATATCAAGATTATTCAATATTTTTACGAAATTGTCTAATTGAATATTAGCTTTATCAATTGCATCCTTTGGTCTTGGCCCATGAGATCCAATCATACCGCTATCTTTACTAATTTTTGGAGCAAGAGCGGGTTCAATTGGTGGGATATTTGAATTTTCTACTCTACCAACTATTACATGTTTAAGAGAATCCCATTCATTCCACGAATTTACTATTGTCATTATAAGTTCCTTAATTTAAATTAAGTATATATTTATAGAATATGGAATTAAATAATAAATCTCTGTTTAAAGAAAAATGTTATGTCAATGGTAGTTGGGTTGAAAGCCAATCCGGTGATTTTTTAGAAGTAAATAATCCCGCAACACAAGAGATCATCGGGAAAGTCCCTAAATTTACAAAAGATGAAACAAAAAAAGTAATAGAAAATGCGAATGATGCTTTTCAAACATGGAAAAACACAACTGCAAAAGAAAGATCTGTTATTCTTAAAAAATGGGGAGATTTAATTGTTGAAAACGTAGAAGATCTTGCAAAAATTATGACAATAGAACAAGGTAAACCTGTAGCAGAAGCTAAAGGTGAAATATTAATGGGAGCATCATACATTGAATTTTATGCAGAAGAGGCAAAAAGAGTATATGGCGATATAATACCAGACCCAAGACCTGGAAAAAGAATAGTTGTAATTAAACAACCTGTAGGAGTTGTTGGAGCCATAACTCCATGGAATTTCCCCAACTCAATGATAACTAGGAAATGTGCAGCTGCTTTAGCAGTAGGTTGTACAGCGGTTGTTAAACCAGCAAGTCAAACTCCTTATTCGGCTTTGGCAGTTGCTGAATTAGCACATAGGGCTGGTTTTCCTAAAGGTGTGTTTAATATTATTACAGGATCTGCAAAAGATATAGGTTTAGAATTAACTAAAAATCCAATGGTTCGAAAAATTTCATTTACAGGTTCGACCGAAGTTGGCAAAATATTAATGGAACAAAGTGCTTCAACTGTAAAAAAGGTTTCAATGGAATTGGGTGGTCATGCACCTTTCATAGTATTTGATGATGCTGATCTGAATGAAGCTGTAACTGGAGCAATGCAAAGTAAGTTTAGAAATAGTGGTCAAACTTGTATTTGTTCAAATCGAATTTTTGTTCATGAGAAAGTTTATGATGAATTTTTAGAAAAATTTTCAGCTGAGGTGAAAAAAATTAAAGTTGGAAATGGATTAGATGAAGGCGTTGTGTCAGGTCCACTTATAGATAAATCATCTTTAGATAAAGTAATTGATCATGTGCAAGATGCAGTAAATACGGGTGCAAAAATAGCCGTAGGTGGTGACGTTCATTCACTTGGTGGTAATTTTTATCAACCTACAGTCTTATCACATGTGACAACTAAAGCTAAAATTACATTTGAGGAAACATTTGGTCCAGTTGCACCGTTATATAAATTTTCAAATGATGAAGAAGTAATAAATTTAGCAAACGATACTCCTTATGGTTTAGCATCCTATTTTTATTCAAGAGATATTAGTAGAGTATGGAAAATTGCTGAAGCTTTGGAATATGGTATTGTGTCAATTAATAATGGACTTCCAACAATTGCTGAAATACCGTTTGGGGGAGTAAAAGAATCTGGAATGGGAAGAGAAGGATCAAAGTACGGTTTAGACGATTATCTAGTTATTAAATACATTTCAATGGGCGGTATTTAAGATAGCCAAGCAGCTCCTCTAACTCCGCTTGAATCTCCATGCATATTTTTTACGACTTTAGTATGAAGAGTATCAGTAAATACATATTTTTTTAATTCTATATCAATGTTTTCAAATATATATTCGATATTTGACATTCCACCGCCTAAGACAATAATATCAGGGTCAAGAATATTACATACCAATGAGAGGCCTCTTGCCAAATGATTTGTATATTGCTTTAGCGCAAATGTACAATCTTCATCAAAGTTTTTGAAACCATCCAGAATTTGATGTGAATCAAATTCTTTATTGAATCTTAAATTAAATGATGATGCAAAACCTGGTCCTGATACATATGTTTCCATACAACCATCTTTCCCACAGTAGCATTTTTTTACAAACTTTTTTTCTTCATCTGACCGATTTGGTAAAGTTACATGACCCCATTCACCACCTATGTGATTCCTACCTTGAAGAACTTTATGATCTATAACAATTCCACCTCCTGTTCCTGTGCCAATAATTACTCCAAATACAACTTTATGACCCTTTCCAGCACCATCAACTGCTTCCGATAAAGTAAAACAGTTTGCATCATTTTCTAAATTTACATTTTTTTTTAAAATTTTTTCTAAATCTTTTTTTAGTGGTTTTCCGTTTAGCCAAATGGAATTAGCATTTTTAATCAAAGCTGAGTCGGCTGATATTGCTCCAGGCATTCCGATACCTATATTTGCTACATTACCGAATAATTTCTCAAAATTGTTAACAATTGATAATATCCCCTTAATTGTTCCATCATAATTTTTTTCAGTTGTTATTCTTTGACGTTTTAATTCTTTACCATGAGCATCGATGATAATACCTTCGGTTTTGGTACCACCCAAATCAATACCAATTTTCATTAAAAATTAATTTTTAGTATTTTTTTGCAATGTTGGAATTAAAGTAACAGCTAAAGCTATCTTAAATATTTCACTTGGAATAAATGGCATTAAACCAGCTACAATAGCTTTTTCAAAACCAATTATAGATCCAAGGTATAAAATACCTATTGTAAATATAATAATTGATCCTATTAAAAGTGAAAAGGTTGCTTTAAGATATGTTTTACTAAATCCTAAATTAGCAAAATAACTGATTGTAATTGAAGCTAAAAGCATTCCATAAAGGTAACCAGCTGTTGGTCCAGTAAGATAAGCAATTCCACCACCTGATGCAAATACAGGCAATCCAACTGCTCCTTCAAATAAATAAAGAGCTACAGTAATAAAAGAAAGTCTTACACTGTAAGTCATTCCAATTAAAAAGATAACAAAAGTTTGCATTGTCATTGGTACTGGCCAAAAAGGTACCTGAACTTTTGCAGAGATCGCAAGTAACAGTGTTCCAAATAATGCTAAAAAGATACCCAGAACATTAGAATTTATTTTTTTAAAAGTGTCTAATTCATTAATCAAAATTCTTTGTTTATTCATTTAAATGTCCTTTACAAATATTGTCATTAAACTAATTTATATTTTGCTTCAAGCTTATCCCAGAAAAGATTTTCTAATTTTTCATTATTTAATATATTTATTTGTTTTATTCCTGTTGGAGATGTCACGTTTATTTCAGTAAGATAATCACCAATTACATCGATTCCAACAAAGAATAGATTTTTTTTCCTAAATTCTGGACCCAGTTTATCAATTATTTCTTTATCTCTAAATACTAATTCAGTTTTCCTAGGTGTACCTCCAGCATGAAAATTTGCCTTCACTTCTCCAACTTGTGGAACTCTTGAAACAGAACCTACATAATCTCCATCAATAAATATTATTCTTCTATCACCAAGATTAATCTCTTTAATAAATTTTTGGATCATTATTGGTAAATTGAGATATGGCTTAAGTTTTTCTCTATTAAAACTTTCTTTGGTAAATTTATGTATGCCAATACCTCCATTACCGTACAAGGGCTTTGTGATAATAACCTTATGTAAATTAAGGAATTCTTCAATATGATCTAAATCTTTAGATACTATTGTAGGAGCCATAAATTCTTTAAAATTAAAGGTATATAATTTTTCAGTAGAATTTCTAACAGCAGTAGGATTATTAATCACATAGGTACTATCAGGTAACAGATCCAAAATGTATGTCGATGTGATATAGTTCATATCAAATGGAGGATCTTGTCTTAGAAAAACAAATATAAAATCAGATAAATTAAGTATTATTTCATTTGAAAGATATTCAAAATATTTTTTTTCATTTAAATATAATTTAATAAAATTACCTTTAGCTTTTACGATATTATCATGAATAAATAAATTTTCTGGATTGTAATAAAATATTTTGTAACCTCTTTGCTGAGCTTCATAAGCAATTAAAAAAGATGTATCAAATTCATAATCAATTTTCTCAATGGGATCCATTTGAATAGCAATTTTTTTATTCATTAAAAAATATTTTCAGAATAGATATTACTTATATCTTTATTCCAAGAATTATTAAATTTATTTATAAGTACATCAGCTGGAGATTGATTATTTGATAAATTTTTTTCAAGATCTTTCAAATAATAAGTTTCATTGTATTGATTTTTGTTATTCAAAATATTTCTTCTTTCCAATCCTTCTTTAGATATTTCAAATAAACTTTGAGCGACGTTTAATATGGTGCCTTCTTTAAAACGACAAGAAAGTCCATATTTTGGAGCATTTTTATTTAGATAGTCCCGATCCTCCTGAGACCATCCTTCAACCATTTCATCAATTTTATTCAACGAATTTTCATCATATAATAAACCTGTCCAAAAAGCAGGCTGTGAACAAATTAAATCCCATGAACATGCATCCATTGACCTTATTTCTAAAAACTGTTTCAACCTAACTTGTGGAAATAAAGTAGATAAGTGATCTATCCAATCATTAAGTGAAGGTTCAGTATTTAAATTTATTTCAGTTTTATTTAAAAAAAATTCTCTAAATGTATATTGTGTCATATCTATATATTTATAATTTCTAACAATAAAATACATTGGAACATCTAATGCATACTCAACATATTTCTCAAAACTAAATCCTTTTTCAAAAACAAATGGTATTATTCCTGTTCTATCTTTATCAGTATGATGCCAAAAATGTGATCTTAAACTTTTAAATCTAGAAATATTTTTTTTTTCAAAAGGTGAATTTGCAAATATTGCTGTTGCAATTGCTTCTAAATTTAGCATCAGCCGATATTTTCGTTTCATATCATCTTCAGAATAAAAATCTAAATTTACTTGATTGGTACAGGTTCTTTTCATCATGTGATGACCTAAGGTTCCAACTTTGGTCATATACTCTTTCATTATATTATACCTCTGTTTGGGCACCCATGAAAAATCCTCCAAAGTAAGGGAAGGCTCAACACCTAACCCTAATAAAATAAAATTAAATTCTTCTCCAATCTTTTTAAGTTCATTTAAGTGTCTACTGGTTTCACTACATGTTTGATGTATGTTGCTTAATTGAGCCCCGGATAGTTCAATTTGCCCACCTGGTTCTAACGTTATGTTTTCACCAAATCGCTCCAAAGCTATAATTGTAATATTTTTGTCATCGTATTTGGGTTTCCACCCATCATTTACAAACCTAGTTAGTATATCTTTAATACCATTAGTCTCATTATATGAAAGTTGTGAAAAATTTTTTTTATTTAATACAAATTTTTCATGCTCTACACCTATTTTTAGATTATTTTTACTTTTCATACCTCGATAAAAGTATTCTATTAAATCTTGTTTTTTTAACATAAGGTATATTTAATATAGTCAATATTATATTAAAAATAAGGTTGCTAACCCTAAAAAAGATAGGAATCCGAAAACATCCGTTATTGTAGTTAATATTACTGCTGAAGCTAATGCTGGATCAATTTTCATTTTTTCTAGAGCAAGAGGTATTATTGTTCCAGCAAAACCTGCTAGTATCAAGTTTAATACCATGGCTAAACCTATGATTACACCTAACATAAAATCTTGAAACCAATATATAGAAACTAGTGATATTATTACTGCAAATATTATACCATTTATACCGCCTATTAATGTTTCTTTGGTAATTATTTTTAGAGCATTACTTGTCGTTAGTTCTTTTACAGCTAGCGCTCTTACTGCAACAGTTAAAGTTTGAGTCCCAGCATTTGCGCCCATAGATGCAACTATCGGCATTAAGATTGCTAAAGCAACCACCTTCTCAATAGCTGCTTCAAATAAACCTATAACTATAGAAGCGACAACTGCTGTCATTAAATTTACAATTAGCCAGGAAATTCTTGATTTTGTTGTATCTACAACAGAATTATAAATATCAGTATGGCCAACACCACCTAGCTTTAAAATATCTTCTTCTCTTTCCTCTTCAATGACATCCACAACATCATCAACAGTAATTGATCCTAATATTTTTTTTTGCTCATCAATTACTGGTGCACTAACTAATCCATATTTGCTGAATTGGTATGCAACTTCTTCTTGATCAGTATTGATCTCAATCGCACGCAGTTCTTTATTCTTAAGAGAACTTAGTTTGACATTTCTTTTTGACCCCATTAATCTTCCTAAAGGAACTACTCCTTCAACTTTTCTATCTTTATCTATTAAATAAATATCATAAAAATCTTCAGGCAATTTTTTTTTGTTTCCTCTAAGATAATCTATAGCTTGACCAACATTCCACCATTGATCTATTGATACAAATTTTCTTTGCATCAATCTACCTGCGGAGTCTTCAGGATAATTTAATCCTTGTTCAATTAAGTTTCTTTCTTCTTCTTCTAAATTCTCTAAAAAGGTATTTTGATCTTCTTTTTCTAAATCTTCAACTAAATCAACTGCATCATCAATATCTAGTTGTTTAGCATTGCTGGCCAACTGCTTAATATCAAGTGTTTCAACTATTTCATCTCTAAGACTATCATTTAAATATGTTAATATTTCTGGATCAAATCTATCTCTGATAATATTTAATAGACTTAATCTTAGAACAGGATCAAGATTTTGCAGTAATTCTGCAATATCTGCATTATGAATATCATCTAAATATTTAAAAATTTTATTATTTTGATAATTTTCTAAATAACTAGTGACTAATTCAACCGAATCAATCACAGAAAATTTGTTTTTTGTTATATCTAATTTATTTTCCATAATTAATGTGGTGCGGCTGAGAAGACTTGAACTTCCACAGGATAAATCCCACAGCGACCTCAACGCTGCGCGTATACCAATTCCGCCACAGCCGCATATTTACTAGAATTAAATATCAGATAGGATATTAAGTATCAACAGAACATGATTAAAAATAATTTGCATGATATCGAAATAAAAATATCAGATGATTTAATCGATTATGAAGAAAGCTTAAATTTAATGCAATCTAGAATAAAGAAAATCAAAGATAGCGAATCTAGTGAGCTAATATGGTTTCTTGAACATGATCATATTTATACCCAAGGTACAAGTGCTGAGAGTAATGAAATAGTTAAAAAAAATAATATTTTAATTTTAAAATCAAATAGAGGTGGAAAAACTACTTATCATGGCCCAGGTCAAAGAGTTATTTATTTTCTCATTGATTTGAATAAAAAGAAAAAAGATATTCGTAGATTTATTAGTGTTCTTGAAAATTCTGTAATTTATTTATTAAGTCTTTATGGTGTAAAAGCGAGATCATTTAAAGACAGGGTTGGTATTTGGGTAACAGAAACAGAAAATATAAAATTAAAAAAAGAAATGAAAATTGGAGCAATTGGGTTAAGAATATCAAAATGGATAACTTATCATGGATTAAGTGTAAATATTAATCCAGA